>NZ_JAMPTM010000035.1 GCF_025403375.1 Frankia gtarii | reverse complement strand
GGGTGGTCGGGGTCGGTGATGTCGCGCACGGTGGCGGTGCGGTCGCCGCTGCCGGTGGCCAGCAGGGTGCCGTCAGGGCTGAAGGTGACGGCGTGCACGGCGCGGCGATGGTCGCCGATCTCGGCGAGGACGGTTTCGGTGGTGGGGTCGGCGACCGAGTAGATCCGCACCGTGCGGTCCTTGCCGGCGGCGGCGAGCAGGTCGCCGTCCGGGCTGAACGCCACGGTGAACACCGCCCCGCGGGCGCCGGTCAGGGTGACCGTGGCGCTCGGGTGGGTCGGGTCGGCGAGATCCCACAGGATGACGGTGCGGTCCTCGGCGCCGGTGGCCAGCAGGGTGCCGTCGGGGCTGAACGTCACCGCCCGCACGGCGCTGCGATGCCCGGCGAGGATCGCCGCGCGCCGTGGCACCCCCGGCTCGGCGAGGTCCCACAGCAGCACCGCCCGGTCGTCGCCGGCGGTGGCCAGCAGGGTGCCGCCGGGGCTGAATCCGAGGTCGTGCAGGTAGCCGCGGTGGCCGGTCAGCGTCATCAGCGGCACCGGGTGGGCCGGGTCGGCGACCTGCCACAGCACCGTGGTGCCCGCGTCGCCGGCGGCGGCGAGGATCCGCCCGTCGGGGCTGAACGTCACCGCCCGCGCCCACTCCTGGTTGATCCGCCGGCCGTAGCCGACGGCGGCGATCAGGCGTGGGGCGTCGGGGAACGCCGCCTGCCACAGCCGCACGGTGGTGTCGGTGCCGGCGGTGGCGACCAGCGCGGCGGTCGGGCTGAAGGCGACGCTCATCGGATGGCCGCGGTCCTCGCCCAGGACCGCCAGGCGACGGGCGGCTGACAGGTCGCGGACTGCTGACAGGTCGCGGGCCGCGCCGCGGGTGCGCCGGACGTCGGCGTCGGCGTCGGCGTCGGTGAACGTCGCACCGCCCGCGCGTGCGCCGGCATGGCCGCCCGCCGGCGGGGCGGGCGGGGGGCGTCCGCTGTCGGCGGGTCGGTCGGTGGTCGGCCGAGCGTCGAGGGCGCTGTCGGTGGCGCTGAACGTGGTGGCGGGGAACGGCGGCGGGGCGAGATCGGCCGTGGGCCGGGCAGCGACGACGGTGACCTGGCGTAGCAGCCAGTCCCGCGCGAGCGTCGCGTCCAGACCGAACAGGTCGAAGGCGAGCAGGCCGGCGAACGGCGCGGGCCACGAACAGTCCTCGATCCGCACCAGGATGATCCGACCACCCCCACCGCCACCGCCACCGGGGCCGTTGGCGGCGGTCGGCGACGACGCCGGGCTCGAGGGCGGCACTGTGCCTGTCCCGCCGCCGGCCGGGGGCCGCCTCGCCCCGGGAGGGCTGGGGCTGGTGCAGGGATGGGCGTTCGGCGTGGGCAGGCCCATCGCGGCGTCGGCCGACCGGGCCGTCAGCGCCCGGTATGCCGCTGACCAGATGACGAGGATCTCCCCGCCGAGGATGCGATGGCGGCCGAGATCGAGGCCGAGGCCGACCGGCGCGGGTCCGCCTGCCGTCGGCACCGGCGGGTCGGCGGTGACCAGCGGGTGGCTGAGCACCCGGTAGCCGGCGTGGGCGAGCTGCCAGCACAGCCAGCGTGCCCAGGCCGCGTCCGGCTCGGCGACGGTGTGGGACACGATGATGTCCCACGACGGGCTCGCTGACGGCGCGTGGACCTCGCCGCCGGGATCGCCGCCGGGATCACCGGGGCCGCCGGGAGGGGTGGCGTCCGCGCCCGTGCCGGGGTCCGGTTCCGCCGCGGCGCCACCCATGCTCACACCCAGTAGCCTGCCACGCCCATCCACGGACGAGAACACGACCATGGTCGCCCCGCACGGTCTGAGCCTGCGGATCGTACGCATCGCACCGCAACCGGCCGTGACCGGTGAAGGTTCGTGGTCCGAGGTTCGACGGTGGGAGACGTCGAGGGATCGGGTTCGACCCCCGCGGACCCCGGACGATCTACAGCCCGACGCGGCCGGAGGGGTTGTCGCGGTCGAACAGGCGCCCGGCGCGGATGTAGCCGTCGAGGGACGCCGACGAGCGCCAGCGACCCTGGCGCATGATCGACCGGTCGGCGACGCCGGCGCGGGCGGCGGCGGTGGCGAACCCGGAGCGCAGCGAATGCCCGGCGAAGTCGGCGGGGTCGAGCCCGGCGGCGGCGACGCGGCGCTGCACGATGCGGGCCACCGACCCGGGGTAGAGCCGCGTCGCGCCGACATGGCCGTGCCGGTTGACCGCGCGAAACGCCGGGCCCTCGCGCAACCCGGCGCCGTCCGCCCAGGCCCGCCACGCCCGCACCGGGCAGGTCGGCCGGTAGGAGCCGTAGGCGATGCCGACCAGCGCCCCGGCGCCTTCCTGGTCGGTCTTGGACATCCGGATCGTGAGGATGAGACCGTCGGGCGTCTCCACCAGGTCGGCGACGTCGAGGCCGACCAGTTCGGAGCGGCGCAGGCAGCCGGCGAAGCCGACGAGCAGCAGCGCCCGGTCACGCAGGTCGGCGACGTCGTCGTCGCCGAGGCCCGCCACGACCCGGGTGAGCAGGTCGGTGTCCAGGGCGGTCTTGCGGGTGGGGCGCACCCCGCGGGTGCGGCGGATACCGTCCCAGACGGCGCCGACCTCGGGTGCGGTGGCCGGGTTGGGCTGGCCGGCGAGCCGGTGGGCCACGGAGATCGCCGCGAGGCGGCGGCGGATCGTCGAGGGCCGGTAGCCGGCGTCGGCGAGCGTGGCCAGGTAGCCGGCGACGGTGGCCGGGCTCGCCGGCAGCGCGCCGGGTGCCGCCGGCTGGCGGGCGCACCAGGCGCGGAACTGGCGCAGGTCGCTGTCGTAGGCGCGCCACGTCGACGCCGAGCGTGCCGCGCGGGCGTAGTCCCCGACCCGTGCGGCCAGGTCGGCGGGCAGCTCCGGCGCCGCGCCGCCGGCCGGCCCCGCCGGGGCGGGCAGCGCGCGGGGGGCGACGGCGTCGGTGGGGCGCGCGACGTCGCCGTGGGCCACGATCTCACCGTTCACCGGGCGGCGGGCCGGGCCAGAAGGGTCATCCTGGCAACGATATTCCGTCGCGTTCCCCCGGAGATTCACCTGGGTCGGCAGGCGCGCCGCTCGCCGGTCGGTGTCGGCGCTGCGGGCGCGGAAACCGGCGGAAACTGTCGGTGCCGCGTCCTATCGTGATCGCCGTGCCCACCTGCCGCCCTGCACCGTGGCGGCCACAATCGGAGGAGGACGGCCGATGCACGCAACGGACCCTCGGGCGGGGCGGATCGAACGCGGCCTCGCGTTGGCCCGCGGCGGGCGCCCCCAGGCCGCCCGCCGCCTGCTCGCCGTGGTGTGGCGGCAGCTGAGTCCGATCGACGACGCCCCCCTGCGCGTCGACTGCGCCCGGACGATGGCCTGCCTGCAGGACGACCCGCACGACCGGCTCTGCTGGTGCCTGCGGGCGGTGACCGCTGCCGAGCAGGTCCGCCAGTCCTATCTTGCGCACTGCGAGGTGCCGCTGCCGTTGTACGCGTTCTACCCGTCGGTGCTGCATGATCTCGGCGCCGCCTATCGCCTGCTCGGCGACGACGACCGGGCCCAGGCCTGCGAGCAGCTCTCCGGTGCCGGGCTCGCCGGGATGCACCGCCTCGGCGAGGTCGGGCTGCGGGAGATGGCCGCGTTCGCCTCCGCGCGTCTCGCCGGCCGCCTCGGAGTTCCCCTGCCGGTGCAGGATCCGTGGGCACGGTGATGCTCTAGGATCACCCTGGGAACTCCGCAGGCCGTGCTCCGAGATATCCGTCGCAGCTGGACATGGCTCCTCGCCCCGGCGAGGAGGAGGTGGCGGCAGTACTGTCCGCTGCCCGATCCACGGAGATCATCATGGACCTTGGTCTTGGTCTGCCCATCAGCGATCCCACCCGCCTGCTCGACTGGGCCGCGCGGGCCGAGGCGGCCCGCTTCGACTGCCTGGCGCTGCTCGACCGGCTCACCTTCGACAATCCCGAACCGCTCGTCGCGCTGGCCACCCTCGCCGGTGCCACCACCGGCATCCGGCTGCAGACCGAGGTTCTGCTCGGCCCGCTGCGGTCCACCGCGCTGCTGGCCAAGCAGGCCGCCACCGTCGACCGCATGTCCGGCGGACGGCTCGTCCTCGGTGTCGGTGTCGGCGGCCGTGCCGATGACCATGCGGCGGCGGGGACGCCGATGCACCGTCGCGGACGGATCCTCGACGACCAGCTCGTCGCGCTCCGTGCGATCTGGGCCGGGCAGCCCTACCGGGGGGCGCCGATCGGCCCGCGGCCGGCGACCCCGGGTGGCCCGCCGATCCTCGTCGGCGGCTTCGCCCCGGCCGCGCTGCGCCGCGCCGCGCGCCACGGCGACGGGTTCGTCTGCGCGGCGCCGCTGGCCTGGGCCGGGCCCCTGGTGCGCGAGGTGGGCGAGCAGTGGGCCGCCGCCGGGCGGGCCGGGCGGCCGCGGCTGGTCTGCCAGGTCAACGTGGCCGTCGGCGGTTCGGACACGATCACCCGTGCCCGCCGGGCCACCGCGGACTACTACGCGTTCACCGGGCGACCGGGGTGGGGCGAGCCGCTGCACGACCCCGCCGAGATTGTCGACACCGTCGCCGCCTACGCCGACTTCGGCGCCGACGAGCTGGTCCTCTACTGCTACGCCGACGACCCCGCGCAGGTCGACACCCTCGCCGAGCTGCTGCGTTGAGCCCGCCGCCCGCCGCGGCGGTTCAGCGTCACGGCTGCTCAGCCGTCGCGGACGGTCATGTCGTGGCGGGCGGCGAGGGCGGCGAGGTCCGGCACGCCGAACTCGGCGGTCAGCTCGTCGAACCGGGCCACCTTGTCCGCGCCGAAGCGGCGGACATAGCCGCGGTAGGCGTCCGCGGTCAGGAAGCTCGTCGGATGGCTCTTCGAGTGGAACTTGTCGGCGTACATGACGAGCCGTTCCTCGACGGTCCGCGCGACGTAGTCCCCCGGGGGCAGCGGCAGGTTGCCGCGGGCGATGTCGTCGCGGGTCAGCCCGACGCCGGTGTGGCAGGAGGCGAAACGGCAGACGGTCTCGGGCAGCCCGTCGGCGGCGAGCAGCTCATGGCCGAGTACCCCGTGGCGCAGGTACTGGGCGTGATCGAGCTGGCCGGCGTCGTCGTAGAGCCGGTAGACGCCGATGTCGTGCAGCAGCGCCCCGGTGCGCACCAGCCCCGCGTCGGCCTGCGGCGCGCGCCCCGCGCCCAGCAGCCCGGCGGCGATGTCCCACACGATGCGGCAGTGGGTGTGCACGCGCGTGAACGCCGCCGGCGACGGCGCATGCCGGCGGTGCAGCTCGCGTGCGTCGACGTCGACATCGACGTCTTCTGCCGGCCCCTGGGCGCTGATCATGCTGTGGACCGTATCGCGCTTCGCCGCCGGGTGGCCGGTGCGTTCACGCCACCCGCTGCGCGCGGCGCGCCCACGCCTGGTCGAGGGTGCGGGCGAACAGGTCCGCCGAGCGCGCCCCGGTCACCGCCAGGGTGCGGTCGACGACGAAGAACGGCACCCCGGTGACGCGCATGTCGTGGGCGGCCCGCTCGTCGGCGAACACCCGTTCGGTGTAGTCGTCGCCGGCCAGGACCCGGCGCACCTCGGCGGGCGCCAGACCGGCGCTGGTGAACACCTCGACGGCGATGTCGTGGTCGAACACGTC
This sequence comes from Frankia gtarii, assembly GCF_025403375.1. GTDB lineage: Bacteria > Actinomycetota > Actinomycetes > Frankiales > Frankiaceae > Frankia > Frankia gtarii. Next base: position 31,137 of record NZ_JAMPTM010000035.1, on the reverse strand, counting down.
CCGGCCGGCACCGAAATGCGCCTGGTTGAGCGCGGTGACCGCCTCGGCCTGCCGCCCCGCCTCGCCGGCCAGGTGCAGCAACCGGTGCAGGTCGAAGGTGTTGCCGTTGCGCCGGTCGGAACGGTAAGCCAGCCCCTCGTCGCGGGCGGCGTCGGCGACGCGGTGCTCCATGCCCTCGATCTCGTCGGCCGGCACGTCGCTGAACTTGCGTGCCAGCGCGGCGAGCAGCGACTCGGACCGACCTCGGGGCAGGGTCGGGTTCAGCTCGTAGGAGTGGAAGCGCACCTGCACCTCGTCGCGATGGGCGAACGTGGCGAGCGCCCGGTCGAACCGGGCCTTGCCGACGTAGCACCACGGGCAGACGACGTCACTCCAGATGTCCACACGCACGGCGGACCACCATCCTCTTCTCACCGCTTCTCGTCCGCGGCTACCTGGCTTCGACGATCGGCGCACCGCAGCACGGCGGACCCTCGGCGTCGCCACCGGTTCGAGTGAACACCACCGGCGTCGCTGCACGGCCTGCCCACCGCTGATGAAACCGCGCACACCACCCGCGGGCACCGGGCCGGATCCCGCCGGATGTCACCGCCTGCGCCGGGTGCGGCAAGCGCCCGCGCCGGCGCCGGGGCGCAGCGTGGAGCACGTCGGGCGCGCTCACCGGTGAACGGCGGACGTCGCCATGTTCCGTGCTGTGTGCGTGCGGCGTCCGGGTCGGCACGCATCGGCGAGGCGGGCGCCGGACGGTGCGACGTCGATGCCCGGCGCGGCCGGCGTCCGGGTGGGCGGTGCCCGCAGGGGACGGCGCGACGACGCAGGTCAGCTCGGCGACGGTGAGCCGCGGGCGGCCGGCGGTGACGATCGCCGCCCTGGCGGCGCCACCGCGCCGGTCACGCCGATGCGCGGCGCCGGTTGCGGTGGGAAGACGGCTCTCGCCGGCGACGACCACCGATTCCCGCGCCTATGGCGGTGCATATGCCCCTGTTTTTCGGCCGGTGCGCTGGTTTCTCGCCGAATGCGGATGCCTTGGCCGGGCGCCGGATGCGCCGACCGTCGGCGTCGGGCGTGCGGCGTGCGGCGCCGGGTGGCCTCGACACCCCGGACCGGGAGCCACATCCGGTCACCCCCCCCGGCTGCGCACGCTGCCCCGAGCCGTGCGGCTGCGCGCTGCCCCGCGGCGGCGGCGTCACCGAGGCCGCCCTGCGCGGAACATCATCGGCGGCCAGGTCATCGCCCCGCGCACCTCGCGGTCGGACCGGGCCCCGCGCCGCGGGTGCGGGTACGGAAAGCCACCGACACAGCTTCCCGGAAGGCATATCCCAGCATCAAACCTCGCTCGGGATGGACCGACGAGCGTGCATTCCGCTGCGGTGGACAAAGCCTCCGGGTGTCGGTGCATGATTTTCTTTACGGCCTCGTTCCGTGCATTCCTGGGAATGTGAAGGGAAATGAACAATGATGCGGACCTTCAGATGTTCCGAGCACGAAGGGTCGTGTGGCGTGTCGTCCGCCGAAGGCCGGCAGGGTATGGCCGTGAAAGGGTCCGTGCGGATGCCGCGAGGAAGTCCGGTCGCGATGCGTCGGTCAGGTCGCGGGCCCGGATCGGTGGAGTCGCGGGCCCGAGTAGGTGGGCCGTGGTCACCGGAAACCGCTGCTACGGCTCGCGGAAGATGCGCGGAGTAGTGTCGCGATCGGGATCGGTGACCGTGCGAGAGTGGTTGACGGAACATCTGACGTGGTTCCTTCGCCCGACACGTTTCCAGTTGCGACCGACGTCGTCGCACGGATGCGACATGGATGTCGCGACGGCCGGCGTGATGCGACTTCCTGTGTCGCGAACCCGGTATCGGCCTGGTGGTTGTTCATCCGCGTCGGCGCGACACCCGCGCACCCGTTCCCGAAATTGTCGGCTATGGTCTGCGAAACGCGGAATGGCACGATGGTGCCGGCCGCCGGCGTATCCGCCGACCCACCTTTCGGCGGCGGAGGCGAAACCCCGACCCGGTTCATGACTTTTGAAGGAGCAGGCATTGACGACGCCGCGATCCCGAAAGGCGATCTTCGTCTCCTATGTGGACGCGGATCTGGCGTGGGCGCAGTGGATCGCCTGGCAGCTGGAGGAGGCCGGGTACACGGCGCTGATCGAGGCGTGGGACTTCGTCGCGGGCACCCACCCGGTCAACCGTCTGCATCAGACCGTCACCGACGCCCTGCCCACCCTCGTCGTGCTCTCCGCGGCCTACCTGGCCTGCACCGAGACGCCGGCGCAGTGGCAGAGCGCCTGGCGTCAGGGCGCCGCCGGCCACACCGGCGCGCTGCTGACCGTCCGGGTCGAGGACTGCCCACGGCCGGGGCTGCTGGGTCAGCTCGGCGCCGTCGACCTGTTCGCCCTCGACCGCGACACCGCCCGGATGCGGCTACTCGCCGCCGTGCGCGCCAAGCGCGCCAAGCCCGCCGTCGAACCGCCCTATCCCGGCCCGGGTGGCCCGGCGGCGGACCCGAACGCCGGCCGCGGCGCCCGGCCGGGTGGGCGCGGGGCGGTGGCCGATCTCCCGCCGTTACCGGCCTGGGTTCGCGAGGAGCTGCGTAACGCCGAGGCCCTGCTCGCCCTGGGCCGGCCCGGTCAGGCCGCGCACCGGTTCACCGTGATCGCCGACCGATTCGCCGCGACGGGGCAGGTCGGTGATCCGCTGTGGTTCGCCGCCCGTTTCGGGCTCCTGCGCGCCCGGGATCGCCAGAGCGACATGCACGATCAGGGCCAGCAGGCCGAGGCGAGGGCACGCTGGGCGCACCTGGTCGAGCGGGCGCGGGCGCAGCTGGGCGAGCGTCACGAGCTTGTCCACAGCATGCTCGCCTACCAGCTGGGCAGGATGGGCAACGCTCCCCGGCTGGAACTGTGAGCGCGACGGCGCTGCGCGGCGGTGCTCAGCGCGCCCCGGCGGGCCGGCCGTCCACCGCGGTGTCCTCGGCCGACGCCGGCCCGGCGATCTTGACGACCGCGTCGCCGACAGACGCAGACGGCGACGGGCTCACCGCAGCCGGCGCGGGTCCGTTGGCGGCCGGGGCGGGGTGGTCGTCGTCGTGCAGGCCCTTGATCTCGGACTTGAAGATGCGCAGCGAGCGGCCCAGGGAACGGGCGGCGTCGGGGAGCCTCTTCGCTCCGAACAGCACGACGACGACGACAACGATGATGAGCAGTTCAGGCGTGCCGATGTCACCCACGAAAACCATCCTTCGGACGGGGTCGGACCCACCGCCGGCCTTGAGGGCATGCTACGGCCGGGCGCGCCGCCGCGGTAGAGCGCTGCCCCGCCCGGCCGTCGTCCCCCTGCGGTCCGGGTGGGGTCGCGCCCGCTGCTGCCCGTGCGCATCGACCGGCCGCCGCCGCGGTGTCACCCGGGTGAGGGGCGGTTGATGTTTGGTGAAGTGTCGCCGGCGGGTACATCGGGGTCGATCTCCCCGCCGATCATCGGCCCCTCGCCGCTGATCCTCACCTGTCGGAGGCCCGCTGTGCTCTGGACCCTCATCACCTGGGTGGTACTCGGTCTCATCGCGGGTGCCGTGGCCCGCCTGCTCGTGCCCGGACCCGATCCGATGAGCATCCCCGCGACGATCCTGCTGGGCGTCGTCGGCTCGTTCGTCGGTGGTTTCCTCGGCTATCTGCTGTTCGACAAGGACTTCGGTGAGGGCGCGTTGCAGCCCTCCGGCATCGTCGGGTCCATCCTCGGCGCCATCGTCGTGCTGCTGGTCTGGCGGACCGTGGGCGGACGCCGCCACGCGCTGCGCCGCTGAGCCCGCCGCACGCCGGTCGCCTCGCCCGGATCCCGCACCCGGGTCGCCACGATCACATTGCCACGATCACATTGCCACGATCACATTGCCACGATCACATTGCCACGATCACATTGCCACGATCAGGCCCGGCACCGCCACGGCGGTGCCGGGCCTGCGTGTGTCACAGCGGCAGTTCGGGGGCCAGGGCGCGCCAGCCCTCCACGGTGGGACGCCCCGTGCGGCGGACCGGGTCGATGTCGGCGGAGATGACCTGCACGGCGACGTGGTCGGCGCCGGCGTCGAGATGGGCGCGCACGCGCTGCGCGACCTGCGCGGGGGTCCCCCAGGCGTAGAGGGCGTCGACGAGCCGGTCACTGCCCGTCCCGGCGACGTCGTCGGCGTCGAAGCCCGACGCCTGGAAGTTGGCGACGTAGTTGGGCATCGCCAGGTAGTAGGACAGGTTCGCCCGTGCCAGCCGCCGGGCCGCGGCGGGATCGGTGTCCAGGATGACCTTCTGGTCGGGGGCGAGCAGCGGGCCGTGGCCGAGCGTCGTGCGGGCGGCGGCGGTGTACTCGGGGGTCACCAGGTAGGGATGCGCGCCGCGGGCACGGCGCGCGGCCAGCTCGAGCGCCCGCGGGCGCAGCGCGGCGAGGACGCGCGCCTGGGCCGGCACCGGGGCGTCGGCACCGTCGAGCCCGTCGAGGAACTGCCCCAGATGGGCGAGCGGACGGGTGTAGGCGTGGCCGAGCCCCTCGACGATCTGGGCGTGGCTGATGCCGAGTCCGAGCAGGAAACGGTCCGGGTGGGCGGTGTCGAGCCGGTGGTAGCCGGCGGCGAGGGCGGCCGGTTGCGTCGTCCACACGTTGACGATCCCCGTGGCCACGGCCAGCCGGTCCGTGGCGGCCAGCACCTGCTCGGGCAGGGCCAGATCCGCCGGTGCGGCGCCGAGCCACAGCGCACCGTAGCCGAGGGCGTCGAGCTCCGCCGCCGTGGCGGCGACGTCCGATCCGGTCCAGGTATACGACAGCGACCACACGCCTACCCGCCCCAACGACACCGCCATGGCTGTTCTCCTCACGTTGCGCGCCGCTGCCGGCGCCGGCGCCGGGCCGCGACCCGGACACCCTCCCCACATGTTCGATGGCCACCGAACACGTCGTCGTGAGTGTACGACGGCGATCGAATAGATGGCGGGGGTGGCCGGCCTGCACGCAGACGGCGGGTAAACTCGCCCCCCGGACGGTGCCCGCCCTGCGGCCGCCGGCGGCGGTGGGGCCCGCCGTGGTCGAACCGCGCCACCGCGCCGCCGACGGTCCCTGCGTGTCACACAGCTGCGTTCGATCCCCCGTCGGGTCGCGCGCCACGCAGGCAGGAGCCCCATGGTCGAGCAGCCCGCGCCGCAGCGCACACCCCCCGCGGATCCCACCGGGCCCCGGGCCACCGCCGAACCTCGCCCCACCGCCGATCCCACCGTCGCCGCGACCGATCCCGACGTCGACCTGCACCTGCCGGCCCAGCGCGCCGAACTGCGGGCCCACCCGGCGCTGCTGCTCGGCGTCATCGCCGCCGGCGGTGCGCTCGGCGCCTGCGCCCGCTACGGCGCGGCGCTGGCCTGGCCGACCCATCCCGGCGGGTTCGGCTGGACCACCGTGGCCGTCAACACCGTCGGCTGCGCGGCGATCGGCATGCTCATGGCCCTGGTCCGCGCCACCCGCCTCGCCCACCCGTTGGCCCGCCCGTTCCTCGGCACCGGGATCCTCGGCGGGTTCACCACTTTTTCCACCTACGCCGTCGACGTCGACGGGCACCTCGACGACGGCCGGCCGCTGACAGCCCTGGCTGCCCTGGCGCTGACCCCGGCCGCGGCGCTCGCCGCGGTGTGGGCGGCCACGGCGGTGACCCGCGGGCTGCTGGCGCGATGCGGGGAACGGCGGCGCGGGGAGCGGCGGCGGTGAGCTGGCTGCTGGTGATCCTCGGCGCGGCGGTGGGCGCCCCGCTGCGCTATCTCACCGACCGGGCCGTGCAGGCCCGTCACGACAGCCCGCTGCCCTGGGGCACGCTCACCGTGAACACCGCGGCCAGCGCCGTGCTCGGCCTGATCACCGGCGCGGTCGGCGCCGGCGCCGCCTCGACGCGGGTGGCGCTGCTGGTCGGCACCGGGCTGTGCGGGGCGCTGAGCACCTACTCGACGCTGTCCTACGAGACGCTGCGCCTGATCGAGGACGGCCACCGCCGCCTCGCCGCCCTCACCGCCGCCGCCAGCCTGCTCGCCGGAATCGGCGCCGCCGCGGTCGGGGTGACCCTCGCCCGCGCCCTGTGGGGCTGACCCGCCGCGCCCCGGCCGACCCGCCGGCCGAGGTGCGGGGTCGGTCGCGGCCGCCGGACCCGATCGGACCTACCCTTCTGCACGTGCACAGGCCGACCTCTTCCCGCCGTGACCCCGTCCGGCCAGACGCCCGCGCCCCGCTGCCCCCGGACCGCCGTCTGGACCGCGGTCCGGGCCGTCGGCCGGATCGCAGGCCGGACCGTCGTCTGGATCGCCGCATGCGGCGGCTGCCGCCACTCCTGGCTCCACCGGCGCTGGTAAGCGTGGTCGCGGTGCTGGTGCTGCTCGCCGGCTGCTATTCCGGCGCCGGCAGTGACGGCCCGACCCGCGCGGACGCCGCGGCGCGTCCCGCCCCGGCGCCGACCACCTCCACAGCGCCCAGCCCAGGCCCGCCCAAGTCCAGCCCGCCCAGACTCGACGCCGCGGGGGCCGCCGCGGCGGCGCGGCCGTACTGCGGATCCAGCCGCTACGTCGAGGAGATCGTCGTCGAGCAGTGGGCCGACGGCCGGCTGCGGATCTCGGTGCGGCCCACCTCGGCCGCCCGCCACGCCGACCGCGACGAGGCCACCGAGGCGATCTGGGCGGCCATCGGCGGCTGCGTGTCCACGCTGCCCGCCCTCGGCCGCGACGTCACCGACAGCATGCACGCGCAACTGACCTGCCACCAGGACCTGGCCCTGGTGCCCGCGCTCGGCGGCGGCAAGGGCTACGCCACCGGCGACACCTACGACCTGGAGAGCTGGCGACCGATGATGCGACCGAACTCGGTGTCGACGTGGATCTCCACCCGCTGCGGCAACACCCTCGGCACCGACCCCACCGGCCCGCCCGCTCGCGTCTACCGTCCCGACGGCGTCGCACCCCAGCACACCGGCACCGGCGAGCACGCCTGACCCGCCCACCGGCCCATGCCCACCGGGCCGTCGGGCTGTTGGGCCGTTGGGCCGTTGGGCGTCAGCGGAGCACGAGCAGGTCCATCGTGTCGATCACCGGCCCCGTCGCGGTGGCGGCGGTGCGCAGCCGGGTGAGGCCGGCGGCGTAGGCGTCGTCGTCGATCAGCCGCAGCGGGGTGTGGGCGTCGCGGTCCAGGCCGTCGAGGACGGCGGCCAGCGACGGGGCACTGACCTGCGTCACGGCCTCACCGGCCGCGGCGGTGAACCCGTCGGCGGCAAACACCGCCCGCACCGTCGCCGCCTGCGGGTAGGTGTCGTCGACGAGCCGGATCGCCTCGGGAAAGAACCGCAGCAGGGTGATCTGATCAGCGCGGCCGGCGAACACCGAGCGCAGCAGCACCGGCGCGCCGGGCCGCAGCACCCGCCGCAGCTCCGCGGCCGCCGCCGGCAGGTCGGCGAGATGGTGGACCACCGTCGACAGCCACGCGGCGTCGAGGCTGCCCGCGGCCAGCGGCAGCGCGTCGGCCCGTCCGGCGACCAGCCGCGGCGCCCGTGCCCGCGCCCGCATCGCCGCCGACGGCTCGACGGCCACGACCTGCACCCCGTACCAGGCGGTGAACAGCTGCGCCCACCAGCCCGTGCCCGCACCCAGGTCGAGCAGCGCCATCCCCGGGCGGGGAGCAAGATGGCGGGCCACCGCGGCACGCCAGTGCGCCAGGCCGTCCGCGGGCACGTGCCGTCCCGCCCGAAACGCCACCGCGGCTGGCTCGTCGTAGCGCATCCGCCTCATGCCCACCCACCCGCCGTCCCGTCCCCGCCGCTCGCGTGCGCCGTGGATTGCCCACCCTGCACTGTGGGACATCCGGGGCGCACCGTCAGGCGAACCGGCCCGGCCCGGCCTGCAGTGTCACATCGGCGGCGCGCGATTCGTCCGGGTTGCGACACCTTCCTCCGGAAGGACAAGGAAACCCCGTCTGTACCTACTGGTATGTACAGTGGTGGGGTGGACGCGGCGGAGCGGCTGATCGAGAGCACCCGGGTGTTGCTGTGGGAGCGCGGGTACGTGGGGACGAGCCCGAAGGCGATCCAGGCACACGCCGGGGTCGGGCAGGGCAGCATGTACCACCACTTCGCCGGCAAGGCCGCGCTCGCCCACGCCGCGATCACGCGGACCGCCGCCGAGCTGCGGGCGGCCGCCGACGCCCAGCTTGGCGCCGACGGGCCGGTGCTCGCCCGCATCGAGGCCTACCTGCGCCGCGAGCGGGACGTGCTGCGCGGCTGCCCCGTCGGCCGGCTCACCCAGGATCCCGACATCATGGCCGACCCTGCTTTGCGCGGCCCGGTCGAGCAGACGTTCACCTGGCTGCGCGCACGCCTGGGCGCTCTGCTCGCCGAGGGCGTGGCCGCTGGCGAGCTCACCGGGCTCGACCCGCCGGCGACGGCCGCCACGATCGTCGCGGTGCTGCAGGGCGGCTACGTGCTGGCCCGCGCCGCCGGCAGCGCCGAGGCATTCACCCAGGCCGTCGATGGCGTGGTCGCCCTGCTCACCGCCCACGCCGCGCCCAGAGGATAAGGACGCGGACATGTACGCGATGCAGTACGAGATCACCGTGGGCCGACGCTGCAGCCGCCGCCGGGGACGGCGAGGCCACCGAGCACTACCAGGTGCTGCACGTCTGCACGCCAGGCCCGGCGCCGCTGCCTGCCGGCCGGCGCTGGTAGCCGGCGCCGAGTCCGCGACGACGGCCGCGTGATCGACTGGTTCCGTGGGGGTCGTGACCTGCCGGTGGGTGAGCAGTTGCGGGCCGCGGTGGGATCGCCGCGCCCGATCCGCCGGCTGGCGAGCAGCCCACGCTCGCGGGTGTGGCTCGTCGAACTCGATGGTTCCCCCGCCGTCGTCAAGCAGGTCGTCGGCGGGTCGGACGCCGCGGATCGCTATGCCCGCGAGGTGACGGCGCTGCGGCTGGCCGCCCGGGTTCGCCCGCCCGTGGTGCCGACGCTGATCGGCGCCGACCCGCACGCCCGGGTGCTGGTTCTGGAGTACGTGCCCGCCCGCGGCGCGGCGGGCGACTGGGTCGTGGGATGGGCGAGCGCACTGGCCCGCCTGCACGCGGCGACCGGCCCCGCCGATGCGCACGCGCACGCGCTACCGCGATGGTCCGGTCCCACCGACGCTGACATCGAGGCGTTCGTCGGCCTGGCCGCGACGCTCGGTGTCCCCGTCCCGCCCGGTGTGCCAGGCGAGCTCGAACGACTCCTGGACCGGCTCAGTGCGGCCGGGCACCACGCTCTGCTGCACGGTGACCCGTGCCCGGACAACGGACTTGGCCTGCGCTCGGCAGCCGAGACGCGGTTCATCGACCTCGAACACGCCAGCCTGGGCAGTGGCCTGGTCGAACTGGCCTACCTTCGGATGGGCTTCCCCACCTGCTGGTGCGTTACCGCCGTCCCGCCACCGCTACGCGCAGAAGCCGAGATCGCCTACCACGCAACCTACCGTGCCCGTACCGGCACCGCCTTGCCCGGCGCTCTCACCGACGCCTGCGCCGGCTGGCTGATCCGCGGTGACGCGCTCGTCGAACGGGCCCGCCGTGACGGCGCCGACCACCTCGCCCGCCTGACCCACAAGGACTGGCGCTGGGGCACCGCGACCGCCCGAGGACGCCTCGCCCACCGGCTCGCCGTCGTCGCCACGATGACCACCGACAATCCCGAGCTCGGCGGACTCCACCGGCTCACCGCGGCGCTGCACGGCCAGATCCGGCGCCGCTGGCCCCGTACGAAACCGCTGCCCGCCACCACCGACATCCCGGCCGGGGGGACGCGACGGCGTAGGCGGCGGCCCCGTCCCCCGGCCGACTAGGATCATCGGCCATAGGTGACGAGTCGGATCTGTCCGTGACCGCCGAGGCCTACGACGGCGTCGCCGAACGCTACGCGCGGCTGGTCAGCGGCCGACGACGCGGACCTGCGGGTAGGCCCGGCTCGGCCCGTCGAGCAGTGGCTGGGCGCGCCCGCACAGCCAGCGTTTGACGAACGCCCCGACATAGGCGCGGGTGATCGCCAACGCCTGCCGGCCGGTCAGCGCCGGTGCCGGTGCCTGCACGGTGGCGGGCAGCGGGATCTGGTCGGCGAGGACGGGATCGTCGGTGAAGCTGAAATGGTCGGCGCCGTCGACGTCGAGCCACAGCCGCGGCGGGCCCAGCCGCGCCCACGCCTGCACCCAGCTCGGATCGTCGTCCGCCGTCGCGGGGCCGCCGGTGCCGGGGTGGTCTGCCGTCGCGCCGAGCAGCAGGAACGCCCGCCCGCCGAAACCGCCGGCGCCGACCGGTTCGCCGAGGGTGCCGTCCAGGTCGACCCCGGCACGCACCCGGCGGTCGTGCAGCAGCAGCGACGCCGCCGCCGACCCGCCGAGGGAATGCCCGACCGCCGCGACGCGGGTGGCGTCGATGACCGCCGCGCCGCGCCACGCCGGGTGCGGCCCGGTGAGGCGGTCCAGGACGAAGGACAGGTCGGTGGCGCGCCCGCGGCTGGCGGCGCGGAAGTCGGCGTCGGTGCGCAGCCGATCGCAGGCCACGCAGGTCAGCATCCGCCCGCCGGGAAACGCGGTGCCGACCGACTCGTAGGCGTGGTCGACGGTCGCGGTGACCAGGCCGCGGCTGGCGAGGTCCTCGGCGAGCCCGGTCAGCGAGCGGCGCCCCACCCCCAGGCCCGGGGACAGCAGCACCAGCGGCCGGCGTCCGGGCAGCGGGCGCGCCCCGACCCGGCTGGCGATCACGGTGTCGGCGAGCGCCTGCACGGGCAGGGCGTCGGCGAGGCCCAGCGCGGCCAGGTAAAGGCGGATCTCCTCCGGTGTGGCGTAACGCGCCGGGGTGCCGGTGGCGGCCCGCGCCGGATAGTAGATGTCGACCATCAGCTCCCGCGCGACGCCGGGCACCCACGGGTCGCGCCGATGACGGTCGACCAGGTGCAGGGTGTCCCGGCCGACCGCGAAGGGCCCGGTGGGCCGGGGCAGCGAGACCGCCACCCCCGCCGCCACCCCCGCCGACACCGACGCCGACACCGATGCCGATGCCGATGTCGACGCCGGTGGCGATGCCGGTGGGGGTGGCGCCGCTTCGGCGCTGCGGGCACCGGCGACGGGGAGCAGGAGGATCGCCGCGGCGAGAGACACCGTGCGCAGGGTTGCCATCACTGCTCGCACTCTAAGTGCCGCAATGGTCGCCGAACGTGCACCTCGGGTAGTCCGCCAGCCGACACCCCACCGCCGCGCCCACCGCCCCCGGCCGGCGGACCCCGTGCAGGTCAGAGCCACGCGCGCCGCGCACAGCTAGCCGGGTGCGCGGCCCCAGGCGACGGCGGTGGCGAAGGAGAGATCGAAGAACGCCGGGTCCGCGAGGCAGTCCAGGGCGTCGTCGAGGGTGTCGTCGTCGGCCAGGTTCAGCTCGCGGATGTGGGGACGCAGGCGGGTCAGGGTCAGCGCCCAGCACTGGGCGGAGGCGCCCGCGCCACCCGTGGTCGGCAGGTGCACGCTCAGCCCGACGTCGACCAGGCCGCGGGTCTGCAGGGGGGCGGGGAACCCGCGCGCCCAGGTGGAGTCCGTGCCGATGGTCTTCGCCAGCACCTCGCCGATGCTCCGCATGGCCTGGCGGAACGCCGGGTGGGGCGAGGAGTCCAGGGGGAATTCGACGATCGACTCGACGACGAGGACGCCGGCGGGTTTCAACCAGCCCCGCAGACGGTCCAGGACGTGCTCCCGGTCGGGGAGATGTTCCAGGACGAAGCGGGCGTGGATGAGGTCGAACGGCCCGCCGGGGGGTGCGGGGTCGCGGGTGACGTCGTGACGCAGGACCGTCAGGTGCGGGCCGGCGAGGCCATCGAGGTGGCGGGTGTCGACGTCGGTGGCGACCACATGGCCGGCCCGGGCCGTGTCGGAGGTGTCGGCCGTGTCGGCCGTGTCGGCCGTGTCGGAGGTGTCGGCCGTGTCGGCCGTGTCGGCCGTGTCGGAGGTGTCGGCCGTGTCGGCCGTGTCGGCCGTGTCGGAGGTGGTGGAGGTGGCGTCGGTGACGCGGTCGGCGAGCCAGGCCGCGATCGACCCCCCGCCGGCGCCGACCTCCAGGCATCGCCAGCCGGCGCCGACGCCGCGTTCACCGAGGACGCGGATCGTCGTCGGATCGCAGACCGCCGCCATGGCAGCCAGTCGGGCGCGTTCGGTGTCGGTCGGACCGCCGAGCACGCCGTCGGCGTAGCGGCGGCTGCGCCGCGGGGGCGCGGTGTCGGTCATCGCCGCGCTCCGGCACGGGTGTGCGCGGCGGGGCGGGTGTCGGCGGGCCGTGGATGCCCGCTCAGGCCGTCCAGGTCGAGTGCAGTCACGCCCGAAACTCTGTCGCAACCGTGGGCATCCTCGCCAGGAAAAGTCCGGAGTCCCCGGCCTGGCTCTCCCGCGCCGACCGCCGCGGCCTGGTCCAACGCATTTCTGGCTTCCGCTTCCGGTGGAGCCCACCGGTTCGGTGTCACCCGAGTTCGGTGACCGTGGTGCGCAGCCGATCCAGGGCGGTGCGCACCAGGTCCCCCAGCTCCTGCCGGTTGTCCGCCGCGACCCACGCGGCATACGCCTCCTTGAACGCCAGCACGCCCAGCTCGGCCGCCAGGGTGGCCACCAGGTCCGGCACGCCACGGGCACGCAACGCACCTGCCATGGCCGCGGCGAGGCCGACCTGTTTGAGCGCGTCGCGTTCCTGGAGTTCGGTGCTGGTCGCGATGACGGCGTGCAGCCGGGGCCCGAGCTCGCGGTTGAACGGCGTCATCGCCCCGGCCGCGCGCTCCAGCCCGGCGGCGACCGCGGTCAGGGGGGTGGCATCCGCGGGGGCCGCGGAGATGCCGTCGGCGAACAGCCGCGACAGGATCTCCTGGCCGGCCGCCAGCACCTCCCGCTTGTCGGGGAAGTACCGGAAGAACGTGCTCCTGGTCAGGCCGGCGCGTTCGGTGATCTCGGCGACGGAGGTGTTGTCGTAGCCCTGCTCGGAGAACAGGTGTAGCGCGGCGGTGACCAGCCGCTCGCGCGCGTCTGGTTCCCATCGGGGCATCACCCGATTGTACTGATGGGACTGGTGTCCCATCACTTTGCTACGGTGATGGGACACCAGTCCCATCACGGGTAGGAGTTCGTCATGCGCGTCTTCGTCACCGGTGCCAGCGGCGGGATCGGCTCCGCGGTCGTCCCCGACCTGCTCGCCGCGGGCCACGAGGTCCTCGGCCTGGCACGCTCCGACGCCTCGGCGCGGGCCATCACCGCCGCCGGCGCCGCCGTGCTGCGCGGCGACCTCGACGACCTCGACAGCCTGCGCGCCGGGGCCGCCGAGTCCGACGGGGTCATCCACCTCGCCTTCACCAACGACTTCACCGACTTCGCGAACTCGGTCGCCGCCGAGACCCGCACCGTCGAGACCTTCGGCGCCGCGCTCGAGGGCAGCGGCAAGGCGCTGGTCATCGCCTCCGGCACACCCGCCGTACCCGGACGCCCCGCGACCGAACACGACCCGGCGCCGACCGACGGGCCGATCGGCGGGCGCGGCCGCAACGCCCAGACAGTCCTCGACCTGGCCGCCAGGGACATCCGCTCCGCGGTTGTCCGCCTCCCTCGGTCGGTCCACGCCCGAGGCGGACCGTATGGCTTCGCCTCGCTGCTCATCGGGGCGGCCCGGCACACCGGCGTCGCCGGCTACGTCGGTGACGGCACCCAGCGCTGGCCCGCCGTGCACCGCCTCGACGCCGCCCGGCTCTTCCGGCTTACCCTGGAAAACGCCGTTCCCGGCACGGTGGTTCACGCCGTCGCCGACGAGGGCGACACGATGCGGGCCCTCACCGAGGTCATCGGCCGCCAACTCGGCCTGCCCACGGCGGCCGTCCCGGCGGAGACCTTCGGATTCCTCGGCGGCGTCTTCGGCGTCGACCAGCCCGCCTCGAGCGCGCTGACCCGGGAACGATTCGGCTGGCAGCCCACCCAGCCGAGCCTGCTCGACGACCTCGAAGCCGGGAACTACCCGGCCTGAGACCATCAAGGCGGCCGGCACACCGGCCCGGACTCGGGTCAGCGAAGGCCGCCCGAGGCGGGCGGGTGCCTGCCTCCTCCCACGCCGCACCTGGGGTGACGGTGTCGACACGGATGGTCGACGGGAGGGTCAGGGCGTCGTGATCGGCTCCTGGAGTTCGGTCACCCACAGCTCAGGGGCGTCCGGGGGGCAGGACAGGTAGAGCTCGCGGGCGTAGCCGACGGCGCGGTGGCCGTGGGCGTCGATCCAGCGGGCCAGGGTCTGGCCGGTGGCGACGATCTCGTTCACGGACCCGCGGTGCAGGAGGGTGGCCGCGGCGGGGATCGCCGGGAGGTCGACGATCGTGACGTCGTGGCCGGCGTCGGGTTCGGCCGCGACCGGCAGCGCGGCATGAACACAGATCATGGCGTCGGTCTGGGCGGCGTCACCATGGGCGGTGTCAGCCTGGAGGGTGCCGGTGTAGTAGGCGAGGGCGGAGCCGGTCGGGGTCAGGTCGGCGCGGGCGAGCCGGTCGATCAGGTCGGCGAACAGGGGCGCGAGGACCGGGGCGATGTCCTCGGGGGCGTAGCTGGCGGCGGTGGCGACCAGCTCCGCGACGCGCACGGCGGCGACGGGCTTGATCACAACACTGTCGGTGGGCATGTGTCCCTCGTTCTCGATGGCGCGGAGCCTCGCCTGCACCCGGGCCAGCCGGGCGGTGTCGGCCGCGATCGTCGCCGCGAGTTCGGCTCGGCGCAGCCTCAGCATGCCGCGTAGCTCGTCGCCGCTGACCTGCTCGTCGACGAGGGCGCGCACCTGCGCGAGAGTGAAACCGAGGTCCTTCAGGGCGATGATCCGGTTGAGTCGGGCGAGCTGGCCGGCGTCGTAGAAGCGGTAGCCGCTGGCCGGGTCGACCCGGGCGGGGCGCAGCAGGCCGATCGCGTCGTAGTGGCGCAGCATCCGGACCGACACGAGCCCGCGGCGGGCGAAGTCTCCGATGGTGAAC
Source organism: Frankia gtarii (assembly GCF_025403375.1). Classification (GTDB taxonomy): domain Bacteria; phylum Actinomycetota; class Actinomycetes; order Frankiales; family Frankiaceae; genus Frankia; species Frankia gtarii. The sequence goes on along the minus strand of NZ_JAMPTM010000035.1, from coordinate 16,107 downwards.
ATGGTGCCTACCGGTCTACGACCTGCCACGGTGTCACGGTCAACCGACTCGGGGGCGTAGAGCGGTGAACGCGCCGCCGTGCAGCACGGGCACGACCGCGTCGGCGTCGAGCTGGGCGGCGGCGGCGACGTCGTCATCCCAGCCCAGGTCCAGCAGCTCCCGCCCGGAGACCGATGCGCGCAGGTCGTCGTGCAGGTCGGGTTCGGCCGCGCGGAAGGCGGCCGCCGCGGTGCGGGCCTCCGGGGAGATCTGCGCCCGAGGCAGGGCGCCGGCGTCGACGGCACGGGCGATGATCGCGCCAGCGCCGAGGAGGTCCTCGACAGCAGGGCGCAGCGGACCGGCGTGCGCGCGTCCCGACGGGTCGGGCCACCGCTCCCCCGCGGCGATCACCGCGACGGCCCGGCCGGCGGCGACCTCGCCGGCGAGCAGCGTGCCCACCGTGGCGGCGTTACGCAGGCAGCCGGCGATCAGGGTCGCGCCGAAGTCGGCCGCCACGGCCGACAGGGTGGCGCCGTTGGGTGAGGGCAGCACGAGCCGGGTGCCGGCAGGGATGGCGGCGAGGTCGGTGGGCGACAGCGACCAGGGCGTGCTCGGATCGGCGCGCCGGCCGGCGAGAACCGCCCCGTGCCGTGCGGCGAACCGCGCGGCGGCGGTGGCGTCGTGCCAGCGGAACGGCAGTACCTGCGCGCCGCGGGTGGCGGCGACGCTGACCGCGGTGGTGAACCGCAGCACGTCGACGATCACGACGGTGTCGCTGACCGGCGCGAGCACAGCCAGGTCCTCACCGCCCCACCCGAACCGGACCCGAAACGGCCGCTGCTCGGCATCCCCCACCGCAAAGCACCCCTGTCCGTCTCCACGCGTATCGCCGGCAGCCGGCGCCATCCGGTGGCGTTGCGTTCGCGGTGGCGTCGTGTCTACGACCCCATAGTGAAAGGTCTCGGTCGTTGGCGGACCAATACAGCGAGAACAGCCCACCGACCCTTGGGATCTCGATGTCACGTGCCATCCGACGCGGGGATGCGGATCAGCTGACGTTCCGTGCCCTGTTCGACGCGCATCACGACGCGGTCCGCGCGTACGCGGCGCGCCGGGTTCCTGCCGACGACGTCGACGATGTCGTCGCCGAGGCGTTCGTCGCGGTGTGGCGTCGATGCGCGCACCGACCGTCGCACGACGAGCTGAGCTGGGTGCTGGGGATGGCGCGGGGCGCGGTGGCGAACCGCCGCCGGTCGAGGAGACGCTGGGAGGCGCTGCGGGTCCGTCTGGCGATGCAGCCCCGCGACCTCGGCGGCGACGGCGAGGTGTCTCAGCGGGTCCTGACGGTCCGGGCCGCGATGGCGGCCCTGCGGGAACGTGATCGTGAGGTGCTGATGCTCGTCGTGTGGGACGAGCTGACCCATGCGCAGGCGGCGGCGGTCCTCGGCTGCTCGGTGGGGGCGGTCGGGGTGCGGCTGCATCGTGCGCGCGTCCGGTTGAGAACGCAGCTCGACCACGCCGTCGTCGGTGTCGAGAGAGCTCAGGGGTTCGGAGGCGTGGTCGAAGGACACCGACGGCAGGGAGCCGAACGATGACGCGTCGTGGGGAGAACGCGGCCGACCTTGAGGTTGATCGCCTCGTTCGGGAGGCGGATCCGGTGCTGGCCGGGGTGCGGGCGTCGACGCTGAGCGCAGGCGCCGTCCTCGCCCGTGCCGGGACGTCCCCGCACCGCGGGCGTCGCGGGACGCCGCTGGTGCTGGCCGGTCTCGCCGTCGCGGCGGCCGCGACGGCCGCGTTCGCGGTCGCGACCGCCGACTCGACGCCGGTGAGCCGCGTGGGCCAGGTCGTGTGCGCCGCGGGGTTGGATGACGAGACGACCACGGGAGCCAACGCCGACGGTCACAGCCCCGCGGCGCTCTGCGCGGAGCTGTGGAAGGCCGGGCAGGTGGCTGCGGGCCGGACCACCGTGCCGCCGCTGCAGGCGTGCGTGGTCCACGGCGGCGCCTGGGTGTATCCGGCTGCCGACGCGTGCGCCCGGTTGGGGCTTCCCACCGCCGAGCCCTACACGGAACTGGACCGGCAGATGATCGCTGTGCGCCGCGACCTGCTGAACCTGGAGGGGGCGGACGGGTGCCACCCGCCAGGTGAGGTGGCGGCCGCCGTGCGCATCGTCCTGCGCCGGCATGCGTTGGCGTGGCCGGTGGTGTCGGCGGCCGGGGTCACGGCGGCGACCTGCGTCGTTCCCCAGGTGCCGCGTGATCAGAACGTCGTACTGATCAGCACACCGGGCACGGGGCCCGCACCTGCGCCGGATCCTGGCGGAATGCTGACGGACCGACCGGCAGCCGCCCGGTAGAGCACCGTCAGGAGAGCATGCGAGATGGCCATGCGGGATGGCCATGCGGGATGGCCATGCGGGATGGCCATGCGGACAAGCAGGGGTGGCGGTCTGTACGCACCGGGTGCAGGTCGTGCGGTCCGCGTCGGTGGACGGCGGGTGCTCACCTCGCCGGGATGTGGGTGCAGCGGGCGAGCTCGGCGAGGACGGCGGTGGTGCGGGCCTGCTCGTCGGTGCTGCCCACGGGGGAGGCGAGCAGGTCGGTGACACCGGCGTCGGCGAGTCGGCGCAGCTGCCGGGCGACGCTGTCCTCGTCGCCGACGACGGCGACATCGCCGGGCCCGGCGGCGCCCTCGCGGTCGAGCATCGCCCGGTATTCCGGCATCTGGCCGGCGAGGGCGAACCGACCCGCGACCCGTTCCCGGGCGGCGGCCTCGTCGTTCGTCACGCACACCAGGAACCCGGCGACGACCCGTGGCGTGGCCCGCCCGCCCGCCGCGGCGGCGGTGATCGTGGGGACGATGTGGTCGGCGAGTGTCCTGGGGCCGGTCATCCAGGTGATGGTGCCCTCCGCGCACTGCCCGGCCACGCGCAGCATCGCCGGGGCGAGGGCGGCGAGCAGCACCGGTGGCGGCTTCACGCCCGCCACGTCCACCGCTCCCACCGCGGTGAGCGTCTCGCCGTGGTGGGTGACGGTCTGTCCCCGCAGCAGGGGACGCAACACCGACAGGTACTCGCGCATGCGCCGGGCGGGCCGGTCGGCGGGCAGGCCGAACATGGACTGGACCATCATGGCGATGCCGGCGCCGATCCCGAGGGTGAACCGGTCGCCGACCGCCGCCTGCACGCTGAGCGCCTGGCTCGCCAGCACCAGGGGGTGGCGTTGGGCCACCGGCACCACCGCCGTGCCCACGCCGATGCCCGGCACCTGCGCACCGGCGACGGCCAGGACGGTCAGCGCGTCCCAGCCGAGGGCCTGCGCCGACCAGGCGGTGGTGAAGCCCGCGTCGGCGGCGGTCTGGACCTGACCGATGACCTCCGCCAGGGTCGCCGGCCCCCGCACGTCACCCACAGCGATTCCGATGTCCATCTGTGTCCTTGCTTCGAGGAGTTGCCCGCCGCGGGACCCGCTGGCCCCCGGCCCGCCGGAGTGGAGAGATTCTCCGCTTATGTCGAGGCTAGGATATGGAGAACCTCTCCGCTTAACAACGTCAGGGGGCGAGATCGCGATGACGACGGCCGGGGGCCGCCCGCCGCGGCGCCTGCGCGCCGATGCCCGCGACAACCGCGACCAGCTGCTCGCCGCGGCCAGGGCCGAGTTCACCGAACAGGGCACCCACGCCTCCCTGAACAAGATCGCCCAACGGGCGGGTGTCGGAGCCGGCACGCTCTACCGGCACTTCCCCACGCTGGCGGCCCTGCTGGCCGCACTCATCGGTGACGACGTCGACGCGCTGTGCGCCACCGGACGCGACCTGATGACCCATCCCGATCCCGACGAGGCACTCGCCGTCTGGCTACACGCCGTCGCCGTGCACGCCACCGCGATGCGTGGACTGGTCGCCACCCAGATGGCCGCCCTCCGCGACCGGCGCACCGCCGGCGCGCTGGCCGCCTGCCACGATGCGATCCGCGCCGCCGGGGTGGCCCTGCTCGACCGCGCCCACCATCACGGCAGCGCCCCCGCCCACGTCGACATCGCCGACCTGCTGACCCTCGTCAACGCCGCCGCCTGGGCCAGCGAACAGGCCCCCGACGACGCCGCCCTGCTCGCCCGCCTGCTCGCCCTGATCACCGCCGGCCTGCGCGCGTGACGGCAACGGGCGCCGGCTGCCTCGCCGACGGGTCGGGAGCGCCACAAAGATGCCTCCGCCCCGACCCCGAGTCGACGGTCACACTTGGCTCGTCGGATTTCGCTGCGAAGCCAACCCGATTGCCCGACGATGGGCCTGGTGACCAGCGCACCGACGGATAGTTCGTCCACCGAGCCGGACCTCACCGGCGGCGAGGGCGGCGAGAGCCGCGAGGTCGGCGGCGAGGACTGGTTCTCGCCCGGGGTGCGGGGCATCGGCACCGCGAGTTTCCTCGCCGATGTGGGCCACGAGATCCCCACCGCGCTGCTGCCCTCCCTGCTGACCAGCACACTCGGCGCGTCCGCAATGGCGCTCGGGGCGATCGAGGGAATCTCCGACGCCCTCGCCGGCGCCGGCCGGTTCACCGGCGGCGCCCTCGCCGACGACCCCGCCCGGCGTCGGCGGATCGCGGTCGGCGGCTACACCACCACCGCCGTCCTCGGCGCCGCGACCGCCGCCACCACCGCCGTCTGGCAGGTCGGGCTCCTGCGCGCCGCCGCCTGGACCGCCCGTGGCCTGCGCGTTCCCGCCCGCAACGCCCTGCTCGCCGACATCGTCCCCGCCCACGCCTACGGACGGGCCTACGGCTTCGAACGGATGATGGACAACCTCGGCGCCATCGTCGGCCCGCTGCTCGCCCTCGGCCTCGTCGCCTGGCTTGACGTCACCTGGGCCATCAGCCTGTCGGTGATCCCCGGGCTGCTCGCCGCCGCCGCCATCGTCTACGCCATCCGCCACACCACCCGCCCCGCGGCCCGGGACAAGGCCGTCCTGCGCGTGCAGGTCCGGCCTCTGCTGCGCGGCGAGCTGGGACGCCTGCTGGCCGCGGTGGCCGCGTTCGAGACCGGTAACGTCGCCGCCACGCTGTTGATCCTGCGCGCCACCGACCTGCTCACCCCCGCCCACGGCCAGCACAGCGCCACCACCCTGGCCCTGGGCCTCTACGTCGCCTACAACATCGCCGCCACCGCGGCCTCGATCCCCGCCGGCACCCTCGCCGACCGACTCGGCAGCCGCGGACCCGTGGTCATCCTCACCGCCGGGGTCACCGCCTTCACCGCCGCCTACGCGCTGCTCGCCACCCACGCCACCGCGGTGCTGCTGCTCGCCGTCCCGTTCCTGCTCGCCGGTATCGGGATCGGTGCCGTCGAGACCGCCCAGCACACCGCCGTCGCCGCCCTCGCCCCCACCGAGCTACGCGGCTCCGCATTCGGCCTGCTCGCCACCGTCCAGTCCCTCGGCAACCTCGCCGCCAGCCTCGTCGCCGGAATCCTCTGGACCGTCGCCTCACCCACGATCGCGTTCGGCTACCTCACCGCCTGGATGCTGCTCGCCCTCACCGGCCTGCTCGCCAGCACCATCCGCCACTGACAGCAGCCCCACACCGGTCACCGCCGGCGACCGGCCAACGCGGCGGGGCGAGCCCCGACTCCGTCCGGGACCACCGGTGCCCAAACCCGGCGCCTTCCCCCGGCGATCGAGTGAGGTGACGGACAGGGGTAATCATCACACATGTGCCCCGGTTGCATACCGTCACGGACGCGGCCCCCACCGCCTTGCTTCACCAACGGTGACAGCGATAGCGATACCGACGGCAGTGAGCCGCCCTAACGCCAGCCGCCGTTCCAGCCGCCGCTCTGCCGACCGCTATTCCAGCCACCGCCCTGCTGGCCGCCGCCTTCTGGAGCGCCGGGCGGCTGGGCCTGCGCCGCAGTATTTGCCAGGATGATCGCGAAAACTGCGAATACCATTACTCCAAGACTCAACACTTTCCTCACAAGAGCCACTGCCTCTCCTTTCGTTGTCGTGATGTTGTTCCCGACCGCCTTCCAAAAAAAATGGTTTAACCCGCCATGAAATTTATTGCGACGTTGGGTTTGAAACAGGGTCCGCTCGGCTCCACCGGGTTTGCTGTGAATGTAAGAAATAGGCGGCTTCCTGGTACGACATGTCCTTCTGGTGGGGGTGTTGGCCGCGGCGTTTGCTCCGATGGGGCTCCCGGCACCACCGCTCCGCAGCCCCGAAATGCTCGGAAAATTAGATATCCGCAGGATGTCGCCGTCCATGCGGGGATTTTCTTGTCAGTCGGCGAGGCGGCTGGCGAACGGGGTAGCCATGCGGCGGCGTGGACCGCGAACGGGCTCGGTGCCGTCGGGGCGAGGGCGCCCGGGGAGGCGACGGGAACGATCTCCGGCCTGAGCGCGGAACAACGATCGCCTGTCGACAAGATCGCCGATGTCGACGTCCGAAGATGTCTGCGCTGATGTCTGCACTCGTGTGCACATGAGCCTCGGACCGGACGGCCAGGGTCACCACCCGGCTCGACCTGAGCCCAGTCGACGCCGGACACCCTCGGCCCCATGATCTGCTACCGCCGGTCCCGCGGACCGCCCGCGTCGAGAACGCGACGCGCCAGGAACCACCGCAGCGGCGGGATGCGCAGGGGGCGCACCCAGAAGAGTTCCATCGTGCCGGGCACGGCTACCACCCCGCCCCAGCGCCGGCTTCCGACGAACCAGACCGTCGCACCATCGCAGGCTTCGAGCGCGCCCCACCGCCAGATGACCGACACCGGGGACACCACGGCCTCAAACGGCCCGCGCGGCTCGACGGCGGCCGGCCCGACCTGTTCGGAGTCACTCGGCGGGTCCGGTGGCCACAGGACCAGTGTCGGCTGGCCGTTGCCGCCGCCCACCGCTGCGAACCTGCACGGCCGCACCGTCCACGGGTTGCGCGCCAGGAGGAACCGCATCCGCGCCACGTGGACGAGCGCGACCAGGCCGCCGGCAACCATCAGCGCGCCGAACGCGAACGGCGCGATCGCCTGGTCCCCATTACCGATCAGGCCTATCGGGAACGCCACCGCCAGCAGAAGCACGCCGATGCCGGCCGTCCCCCAGGCTCGGCGATGCCGAATCCGCAACGCGTGGGCGGTCTCCGGCTCCGACAAAGCGCCACCAACAGGACGATGTGCACGCAACATACCCGAACCCTAGAGGCGCTCCAGCGGCGGCGTGATGCACTGAATCGACATCAGCCACGTCCCGCTGGGGTGCACCCTGGAATCGCCCGTACGCGGCAACCTGCGCATCCGTCGGAAAATTCAGCGCCGACGCCCTCGGCTACCACCCGACCACCACCCGACCACCACCCGACCACCACCTGATGGCACCGCGCCAACGCCGGCGGAAGCTGGAGTCACTACGCCCCGGGAGGCCACGCGCATGTCCGCTGACCAGACCGTTCACATTGTCACGTACGACCCGGCGTGGCTCGCCCAGTTCGCTGAGCAGCAGGACCGGCTCCGCACCGTCCTGGCCCCGTGGTTGGCCGGCACGATCGAACACATCGGGTCCACCGCGGTTGCCGGCCTGCCCGCCAAGCCTGTCATCGACCTTCTCGCCCCCGTGCGGTCGTTCGACGAGGCCCGCAGCGCGATACCGGCGCTGGAAGCAGACGGATGGCTGTTCTGGCCGGATGATCCATGCCGACGCTACCGGCTGTGGTTCCTGCGTCCGCGACCCGACGCCCGCACCCACCATCTGCACGTGGTCGAGCACGGCCACCCCCATGCCACGGCGCTGCTCGCGTTCCGGGACGCGCTGCGCGCCGACCCCGGGCTGCGCCAGGACTATGCGGATCTGAAGAAGCACCTCGCCGGCGAGCACCACGACAACCGCAACGCCTACACCAACGCCAAGAACGACTTCGTCGACCAGGTCCTGCGCGGCAACGGGATCCAGCCGCTGCCACGCGACCTCCTGCCCGAGTAGAACCCTGCCCTGCCCGTCACCACGAGTGAGAGCAAGCCGCGCCTGAGCGCCGAACCCGCGACACTCGAAACAGGACCATCACCGCGTCCCGGCAGAGGAGCCCCGCATCATGAAGTGGCATGGGATCGGCCTGGCCCTGTTCTCCCTCACCGTGTTACCCGCGGGACTGGTCATGGCCGCCGACCGGGTGCCCCGCCGCCTGCGCGCCCGGCTGGCGCCGATACGCCTGCGAGGCTGGACCCTGCTTCTGATCTACTCCGCAGCGCCCCTCAACGCGATCCCTCCCCTGGCCGTACGCCTCCCCCACCGTGACTGTCGTCTGCACCGCAACCGGCAGCCTCCTGTGCCTCGGCGGCAGCCTGCTACTGGGCATCGTCACCCACCGACACCAGAGCCGCACCATCGACAGACCCCGGTCGGCTGGTTGACCGCCCGGTGCGAGGTACGCAGGAGCCGGAACGTGACCGGATGCCGGCGGGGGTCTCGCCCAGCCCCAGGGCGAGACCGCAGACCACGACCGCGATGCCAGCCCAGACAGCCGGGGCGGGTACCGCGCCGGTCACTGGCACGCTGATCGTGGCGGCGGCCACGGGGGCGATGCCCGTGAGCAGCCCGGCGCGACCCGCGCCGATCCTGCGCACGCACGTGTACCAGAGGAGGAACGCCACCGCGGTGACGGCTACCGCGAGGTAGCCGATCGCCAGCGCGTCGGCGACGTGGAGACGGGTGAGCGCCCGCCAGCCTTCGGTGGTGACGCCCAGGACCGCGAAGACCGCCGCCGCGAGCCAGGTGACGTGCACGGACACGCCATGCGGCCCATGCCGGCCGAGCACGGGAACGGCCAGCAGGGTGAAGCCGGCCTCGGAGGCGAACGTGACCAGCGCCCAGAGCAGGCCCAGGGCGTCGCCGCGTCCGACGCCCTGCACGAGCGCGGCGCCGGCGGTGACGACGCCAGCCGCGGCGACCACCCGTGCCCGAGGCCGGCGGTGCTCCAGCAGCGGTCCGACCACGGCCGTCACGATCGGCACGCAGGCCACCGCGACGCCGAGCACCGCCGGCTCCGCGTGCCGCGAGCCATGGACGAGCGCCACATTGAAGATCATTAACCCGCTCGCGGACACGCCGAGCAGCCACAGCCACTCGGCGCCCCGCGGCCGGTACAGCGGCCGGCCGCTGTACCGGGCGAAGCCGATCAGCAGGCTGCACCCCACCGTGTAGCGCAGCGCCTGAGCCGTGTACGGCTCCGGGGATCAATCGAACCGTGGTTATCGGCGAGATTGATCATGGTCTAGGGGTGTCGGTGGCCGTGATGCGGGTGGCGTAGACCCGGTGTGCCTTGCGTTCGGCCGGGCCGGCGGACTCGGTGGCGAGGGCGGCGCTCTGTTGCAGCGCGGCGCGGTGGAGTTCGAGTGGGGCCGCGAGGCGGACCGTGTGGCCCTGGCCGCGGCGGATGGTCCGCCCGGCGCTGATTGCCTGGCGGACGGCGGCGTCGCCGGCGGTGCGCAGGTGGTCGGCGAGCAGGCCGGGCAGGTCGAGGACGATCTCCGGGCTCGGTGCGGGTACCTGGTGCGGCTCGTTGGCGTCGACTGGGAGCGTGTCGAGCTCGTCGGGCAGTTCGCGGGCGCTGGCGGCGTCCAGGATGCGGCGGATGGTCTTGGGGGCGACCCGGTGCCGGCGGGCGAGGGCCTTGACGGCGGCGCCGTTGCGGTATGCCTCCACCACGGCGGCGGCCTGGTCCGCGTCGAGGGCGGCGGGTCGGCCGAGGGTCTTGCCGGAGGCTTCGGCGGCCGCGACGCCCTCACGGGTGTTCTCGCTGATCATGTCGCGCTGGAACTCCAGCACGGCGGCGAGGACGGAGACCATCATCTTGGTGCCGGGATCGTCGCTGGCGAGGTCGATGCCGGACAGCAGACCGGACTCGACGCGCAGGTGCAGGCCGCGGCGGATGAGCACGGGGCGCAGGGCGAGGATGTCGGCGACGGAGCGGAAGAGCCGGGCGGCGTCGGCGATGCGGATGGTGTCGCCGACGGCGGCTTCGTGCAGCAGCTTGGTGAAGCCGGTGCGGTGAAGGAAGAGCTGGCGGCTGGAGGTGGCGGGGTCGTCGTAGGCGGGGGCGCCGGCGGCCAGCAGCGCGGCCAGGGCGTGGCGCTGGCGGGCGTCAGTCTGCTTGTCGGTGGAGTGGCGCAGGTAGATCCGGTCAACCATTCACGGGCCTTCCCGGGGTGGCCGGGCGGCTCCCGGCGGGCGTCCGCAGCCCATCCTAGGGGCGAAATAGGGAGGCGTAATCCTCGACCGGATCCGATTGGATCGGCGGGCCGTTTCCGCTGGTGGACGGCGCACGCGGATCGGATCCGCCCGTGGGGGCGTAATCGACCGATTTTGCCCCCACGGACGGATTGGCTCGCGCTGGGATCGCGTGACGGCCGTTACGCTCTGCTCCTGGTCAGGTTGTCGCACCGGATGGCCAGGGGGTGTGGGCTATGTTGTGGGGATGATTACCGGGACGGCATCGCGCCACGCACGGATTGGTGACCCGGTGCTCTTCTGAGCGCCGTACGGGCCGGTGCGGGCCCGCTGCTCGATCGAGGATCTTGCGTTGCTGTGCGGGCTCCGCCTCTGTCGTGTTGATCGCAGGTTCGACGCATCAACCACGACAGGAGGATTCATGCCCCTCAAGACGCTGCAGATTCCCACCGCGGATGGTCAGGCCGACGCCTTCGCCGCCTTCCCCAACGACGGCGAGCGGCACCCGGGGGTGCTGATGTACGCGGACGGCTTCGGCATCCGGCCCGTGCTGCGGGAGTTGGCCCGCGAACTGGCCGGGCACGGGTACTACGTGCTGGTCCCCAACCTCTTCTACCGGCACGGCCCGGCACCGGTGATCGAACTTCCCGAGCACATCGGAGAAGAGATCCGACCCCAGGTCATGGCCCAGCTGATGCCTTTGATCCAGGCGCACACCGCCGAACGTGTCCTGAGCGACGCCGACGCCTACCTCAGGTTCCTCACCGCCCAGCCCGAGGTCGGCGCGGGTCCGGTCGCGGTGACCGGCTACTGCATAGGCGGCCTCCTGGCGATGCGCACCGCCGCGGCCCACCCCGGCCAGGTGGCCGCCGTCGCTGGATTCCACGGCCCCGTGCATGCCGACGGGCCCGACCTCCTCTCCAAGCTCACCGCCCAGGTCCACCTCGGCCATGCCGAAAGCGACATCACACCCGAGGCCCTCACCGAGCTCAACCAGGCCCTGGATGCCGCAGGTGTCGGCTACACCTCCGAGATCTACCCCGGCACCATCCACGGCTTCACCATGTCCGACACTGACGCTTTCAGCGCTTCAGGGCTGAAACGCCACTGGGACCGCCTGCTCCCTCTCCTGGACCGCAGCCTGGCTAACAGCTGAGGCTCCGGCTCGGAAACCAGACCTGAAGTACACGGCTCCGGAGTTTCGGATCGGCGCGGTCAGTTCTCGGCCTCATCATCGTCATCCGACTCCGTCGGGTCGCGTAGGGGTCGAAGCGCCCCGCCGGTCGGGCCGGAGGCGCGGAAGCTGTAGCGGCCGAGCACGTTGAGGTTGGCATGCTTGAGCGGAGACAGCCGGGCCACGTCCTCGTCCAGGCCCTCGTGCTCGCGCCGCGCGGCGGGCAGCGTCCGTAGCTGCTCGACGGCCGCGTCCAGGTAGCGGGTGGTCCACAGCACCGTGGCGTTCAGCACGAGGCCAAGGGCGCCGAGCTGGTCCTCCTGGCCGTCGCGGTACGCCTGCATGATCTGCCCGCGCTTGCCGTGGCAGATGTCGCGGGCGAGCTTGTGCCTGGACTCCTGCACGGTGAGCTGGCGGTTCATCTGCCGCCGGTAGGTGTCGTCCACCGGGTCGACGACCCGCAGCAGGTGCAAGGTCTTGGCGATCCGCCCGTACTCGGCGAACGCGGTTCCCAGTGGCGTCGGGCGGCCTTCCCGGCCGAACATCCGCAGCAGGTCGTAGGCGCGGACCTGCCCCGTCACCAGGGAGCCGGCGACCCGCAGCATGTCCGGCCAGTGCGTGACCACCTTGCCCAGGTTGACCCGGTTACGGGCAAGCGGCTCCAGCGCGCCGTATTCGCCGCTCGGCACCCCGGGCAGCTCGGCGCGCCAGAACCGCTGGTCCGCCAGGTCGCGGAAGCGCGGAGAGAAGTTGTAGCCGAGCAGCGAGAACAGCCCGAACACCATGTCCGAATACGAGGCGTTGTCGGTGGCGACCATCTCCGGGCGCACCCCGCCGTCCAGGTTCAGCAGAGTGTCCAGGACGTGCAGCGAGTCGCGCGGGGTGCCCGGCACCACCATCTGCCCGATGCCCGCCACCTGGTCATTGACCGCGTTCAGCCAGGTAATACCCCTCTTGAAGTGGTAGTACTTAGGCGAAGGCCCGGCGCTGATCGTCCGCTTCGGCACCACGAACCGCAGCCCGTCGACCGAGGCCAGCAAACCCTCACCCCAGTGCGCGACGATCGGCACCCGCGACTGGGCCGCCACGAGCCGGGCGTTGGCCGCGGCGATCGTGTCCGCCCTCAAGTAGTACTGATCCACGTGCACCAGCCGGGCCCGGGTCAGCGCCTCGTCGTTCGCATCGATCACCGGGGTGTAGCCGATGTTGCACGCCTCGGCGACCAGCAGCGCCACCAGCGAGGTCTTCAACCGGTCCATGCGGGTGCGTCCATCGCCCAGGTGCACGAAGGCGTCCAGGAATCCGGTCCAGGAGTCCACCTCGAACAGCAGGTCCGGCAGGTCGATCCGAGGGAGCATCGCCGCGGTGGCCCTGCGCAGCCAGCCCAGCGACTTCGACTCGCCGAGCGCGCCAAGCCGGTCCACGTTCAGCTTCAGCCGGCCGTTCGGCTGGACCTCGAAGCTGAGCTTCGCATCCTGCCCGGCCTCCTCCAGCCGCTCAGCCATCAGCCGCCACGCCGCGTCCAACGCCCCGACCCGCTCGACCAGATGCTCGGCCACCGGCTGTTCAAGGCTCAGGCCGTGCAGCACGTCGGCCCGCACCGCCTCCCACTGCGGCCCGTCCAGCAGCCGTGCCCTGGGGTCAGACCAGCGGACCGAGGGGGAGGCGAAGACGTCCCGGCGGCCCAGCGCCCGGTAGAGCTGTTCCAGCACACACACCACATAGGCATCGCGGTCCACCGCCCCCGGCGGCAGCTCGGAGTTGGAAAACACCGCCTTCTTCCACACCGGCGGCACCAGCTTCTGGTCGATCTCCCGGGGCAGCAGCGGCTTCACCTTGCGCCGTGACAGCGCCGGCAGGCGCTTCACAGCCTCCAGCACCCGCCGCCCGCCGGAGGCCGCCGCCAGCGCGCTCGACTCGCCGAGCAGGGACAGGAACGGGCGCACCGTGTTGTAGCGGCCGGCCAACTGGCGGCGCATCTCCGCTTCGGACTCCTCGTCGCCCGGCGGCAGCAGCTCGTCCAGCAGCCGGGCGGCAGCCTCGACCTCCTCCCGCGAGGCCACCTCCTCTTCCAGCGCCCGGAACATCGCCGCCGCGTCCAAGTCGGCGCCCGCCTCGGCGACCAGGTCCAACTGTTTGCTCCACAGCTGGAAGGCCGCCCACACGGTCCGCGACGCCTTCGCCAGCCGCGGCCGGGCCGCCAGCCAGTCCCTGTCCGTGGCCCGCCTTGCCACGCTGATCAGCTTCACCTGCATCAGCAGCGCGAACACGTCGAGCGCGTCGTCGATCGCGGAGGCTTCCAGGTGCCGCATCACCGCGGTCAGCAGCGCGGTGCGCCGTGGCTCCGGCATGCGATCCAGGATCGGCGCCTTCGATCCCAGCCCGACCCGGACCAGCGTCGCCAGCCGGTTCGCCGGCACCTTGTCCAGCTTCACCCGGCCCAGCCGGAACGCGGAGATCTCCTCCACCCGCTCCAGCGCCTTCGCCATGCTGGTGCCCGTTGTCCGCGTCGGCGGCCTGCGAAGCCGCTCCAGCTCCGAGACCCGCCGCCCCGGCGGCACCCCGAGCAGCGCCACCAGATCCGCTGGCAGCGCGCCATCCGCCCGCCGAGCGGCGTTCGCCACCGTGGCATGCAGCCGCTTCTCCGCGACCGAGCGCACCGCCGCGACCTGCTTGGCCAGCACCGAGACACCCGGCAGCAGCACCCGGTGGCGCCGCAGCCAGCCCACCGCCTGGTTGAACAGCGCGACCGGCCCCTCGGCGTGCGTCCACGCGCGCCCATGCAGGAACGAGCGGAGCTTCCGGCCCCACTCCGCGTCCTCGAACTGGTGGTAGCCGTAGGCGTCCCGGATCTCCCAAGCATGGTCGTACACCGTCTGCCGGCGCTCGGTGTACCGCTTCACGCACGACGCATCGTCGATCCCCAGCTGGGCGGCCAGGTGCTCAACCACCGACGAGGGCACATCCAACGGATCGTCCACCAGAAACCGGCCCACATACCGCACGGTGCACATCTGCACCGCGAAGCCGAGCTGGTGATGCCGCGTCCGCCGCAGCGCGATCAGGTCCCGGTCCACGTCGTCCAGGAAGAAGAACCGCTCCATCTCAGGACGGGTAGGCACTTCCCTGAACTTCCCGTACCCCTCGGCCTGCTCATCAGTTAAGAACTCAACCGGCACGCGGCGCAGGGTAGCCGGGGGGCTGACTCCGGATCACTAAGGCATCCATCGGACCCCTGCGCGGAAGGCGTGCACCGTGATGCCAGCCTCCACCTTCATGATCAATCTCACCGATAACCACGGTTCGATTGATCCCCGGGGCCGTCCTCGGCCCAGCAGACCGGGCTGGCTCTGCGGATGCCCCGAGCGGACGGCCAGCTTGGCGTTGGCTTTTCGGCGGCTACTACCGGGACTCCCGAACGCAAAGGTGCCACCCGAAGCCATGATCAGGTAATGGTGGTGGTGAGGCTGTAACCGTGGAAGGCTGCCGGACCTATAAGGGGTGACACCCACGGAAGGACCGCCCCTGTGCCGGCCAGAACCGTCGAACAGCCGTTTGAAGAACTGTTCCGTACCCACCATCAGGCGGTCCTGCGGTTCGCCCGCCGCCGCCTCGGCGACGACACGGCGGCCTGGGACGTGGTGTCGGAGACCTTCCTGGCCGCGTGGCGGTCCCGGGACCGCCGGCCCCCGACGGCGCAGGAGGTCCTCCCCTGGCTGTATGGCATCGCCGGCAACGCCGTGCGCAACCAGCGGCGGGCCGGGGCCCGCGAAAGCCGGCTGGTGGCGCGGATGTCAGCGGCCGGAGCCGGCCCGGCGTCATCGGCGGTGACCGAGGACATCGCGGAGGAGAGCGGGCGGCGCGACGGCGCGCTGGCGGCGTTCGGGCAGCTGGGCGAGGACGACCGGGAACTGCTGCGGCTGGTCGCCTGGGAAGGTCTCGATCTCACCGGGCTGGCCGCCGCGCTGTTCATCACCCCGTCCACGGCGAAGGTGCGGCTGCATCGTGCCCGCCGGCGCCTGCAGGCCGCTTTGCGTGGCGTCGTCGAACCGGAGATCCCCGCTGTCCCGGCGCCCCGCCCGATCGAAGGAAGGTTCTGATGCGCGAGAGCACCGACGAGGCCAGCCGGGACATCGACGCGGTACGGGCCCTGCTCACCCACCTGGACCCGGCGCCCGAGGCCGCGCCCACCGAGGCGGACCGCCAGCGGGGCGAACGCCTGCTCGCCGCTGTCCAGAGCAGCCTCGATCATCCTGGCATCCCGCCTGTGCGCAGCAGCCGCAGGCGGCGTGGCCGGCGTGGGTCCCGGGCCCATGCGCTCGCGGTGGCTGTGGGGGTGGTCGCGGCGGTCACGGTGCTGCTCGTCGGGTTCACCGTCCTACGGCCCGGGGAGCCAGCCACGGCCGCGCCGCTGCTCCCGGCGCCCCTGCTGACGGTCACCTCCGGTGACCATGACGCGGCCACGCGGGCGCTGGCCCGGGCCGCGGCACAGCAGCGCACGGTGGCACCGGCCGGCACCGGCCCGGTGCTGTACACCCGCCGCCAGACCTACGGGTTGGACGTCGCCGTCGCCCGCCACCAGGCCACCACCGTGGCCCGCACCACGATCGTCGACATGTGGCGGCGCGCCGACGGCTCTCGGCACATCGCCCGCCACCTCCAGTACGTCAACCGCGTCGGGGCAGACGTCGGCGGCCCGCGGCCCGCTGACATCGGCAGCGGCCAGACCGAGTTTCCCCCCAGCCC
>NZ_JAMPTM010000359.1 GCF_025403375.1 Frankia gtarii | reverse complement strand
CCCCGCCCCCGCGCGGGTTCCCCACCTCGGCGACCACCTCGGGCGCCGGGCAGGTGGCGCGCCCGTCCCGGCCCACTCTCGCCACAGCCTTCGCGGGGCCGAACAGCATCGGGGCGCTGCGGCTGCTGCTCGCGGTGACGGTGCTGCTGTTCCACGGCTGGGCGCTGAGCGGGCACCACACACCGGCGCTGGGTCGCCAGGAGTACGACGCGGTCGCCCTCAACGGCTTCTTCGCGGTGAGCGGATTTCTGGTGACCCGCAGCGGCATGCGGCTGAGCGTCCCCCGCTTCCTGTGGCACCGGGCCTTGCGCATCCTGCCCGCCTTCTGGGTGTGCCTGCTGCTGGTCGCCCTCGTCGTGGCGCCCCTCGGTTGGCTGCACGACACCGGCTCGCTTGGCGGCTACCCGCTGACCGGCTCGCACGGCGCGCTGCGCTACCTCGCCGACAACGCGCTGCTCCGGATGCGCTTCTACGACATCGCCGGCACGCCCACCGGGACCTTCTTTCCCCTGCCCGGTTCGGGCATGCCGGTCTCCTGGGACGGTTCGCTGTGGACGCTGTGGTGGGAGGTGCTGTGCTATCTCGGCACCGCGGCGCTCGCGGTCGCCGGCCTGCTGCGCCGCCGCCCGGTCCTAGCCGTCGGCGCGGCCCTGCTGCTGCTCGCCGCGATCCACCCGCTTGGCCCCGGCGGCGCGCTGCTGCCGGCCCCCTTCTCCACGGACCTCGCCCGCTTCGGGCTGCACTTCCTCGCCGGCGCCGTGCTGTACCTGTACGCCGAGCGCATCCCGCTGTCGGGCCGGCTCGCCGCGGTGGCGGCGCTCGCGCTCGGCGCGTCGTTCTTCATCACCGACCAACACCTGCTGTCCCCGCTGCCGATGGCGTACCTGGTCGCCTGGCTGGCGGTCCGACTGCCGCTGCGCCGGGTCGGCGCGCGGCGCGACCTGTCCTACGGCCTGTACATCTACGGCTTCCCCATCCAGCAGCTTGCCACCGTGTACGGCCTGCACCGGCTCGGCGCCGTGGTCTACCTGCCGCTGACCACGGCCGTGACGGTGCTGCTCGCCGCGGCGAGCTGGATCGCCGTGGAGGCGCCGGCGCTGCGCCAGAAGAATCGGTGGTCCCGCCGTCGACGGGTGGTCGAGGCGGCACCCGACACCCTCCCCGTCCCGCGCAAAGGCCACTGAAAGTGGCGGGCTTGAGCCTCAACGTGCCGATGACACGCCGCTCAACGCAGAGCCAACACTTGGCGAGAGATTAGCATCACCTTCCGTGCCGCTTCCTCGTCGATTCCTTGCCCCCTCCCCTGCGCCCGCACCCGACCAGCCCACGCGCGTGCTGCTGCTGACCGTCTCGCGCGGGCTCGGCGGCGGCATCGAGCGTTACCTCACCACCGTCGAGGAGACGCTGCGGGCCGGCGGGGCGGACCTGCTGCGGATCGACATGCTGGAGCCGGGAGTCGAGCTCACCGCCGCCGCCCGGGCCCGCTTCACCCTGCGCGCGCTCGACACCGCCCGGCGCTTCGGCCCCGCCGACAGCGTCGTCGCCGGCCATGCCAACCTCATCCCGGTCGCCGCCGCCGCGCTGCGGCTGACACGGGCCCGCTTCGGCCCGGTCCTGTTCTACGGCACCGACATCTGGAGCATGCGCGCCGCCGACCGGGCGATCCTGCGGGCCGATCCCCTGCTGCATCCGGTCACGATCAGCTCCTACAGCGCGGGTGCGCTGTCCACCGTGGGCCTCGCGCCCATCCTGGCGCCGGGCATCTCGCCGGCCTGGCGGACGACGCTGCTCGCCGAGGCGAGCCGGCGCCGGCCGCTACCGCCGATACCCACCATGCTCAGCGTGTTCCGGCTCGGCGACTGGGCGGGCAAAGGTGCGGCGGTCCTGCTGGAGGCGGTGCGCTCCGTCCGGGAGACCCTGGGCCCCGTCCGGCTCGTGCTGGCCGGGCAGGGTCCGGCCCCGGGTGCACTGCACGAGCTGGTGTCCGCGCACCCCGACACCGAGCTGGACGAGTCCCCGACCGACGAGGAGCTCGCCCGGCACTACGCCACCGCCGACCTGTTCGCCCTGTGCACCCGCACCCGGCCACGCGGTCCGGCGGCCAGCGGCGAAGGCTACGGCATCGTGCTGCTGGAGGCCCAGCTCGCCGGGTGCGCGGTGGTCGGCCCGGCCTCCGGCGGCAGTCACGACGCCTACCAGGACGGCGTCACCGGCGCCACCCCCGTCGACGAGTCGGCCGAGGCACTCGCCGACGTGCTGCGCGCCATGCTCGCCGACCGGGCGCGCCTGGCCCGCATCGGCCGCCGTGCCGCCGAATGGGCGGCGGCAGCCACCCGGCCGGACGACTACACCCGGGGAGTGTTCACCGCCCTAACCGGGCGTCCCCACCCGGCCGGCGGCGGGGCGGAGGTCCCGGACCAGCCGCTGGACGCCCCTCGCGGCAAAGCGCGCTCCGGCGCGCCCTCTCACTCGGGAGCATCATGAAGATCCTCGTCGACTGCGCCGGCGCCCGCATCGGCGGTGCGAAACGACTGCTGAACGAGTTCGACCTCTACCTGCGGGACCGCCAGCTGCCCCAGCTTCGGGCGATCGGCCGCGATCACGTCCTGACCGCCCCCTGGTTGCTGCGCCGAGAGTGCCCCGGCGAACGGTACGACCGCTCACTGGCGCTGAACAACGTCTCCTTCATGGTCGCCGGGCGGGAGCGGCGGGTTCTCATCCACGGCCCCCAGCACTTTCTACGGCTGGAGGAAGTGCGCTCGCTCGGGCTGCGGATCAGCCCGGCCGTGCACGCGCAGGCCCCGGTCGTGTGGTCGGCGCTGCGCCGCACCGACCACATCTTCGTCCCGTCGACGAGCATGGCCGAACGGGTCCTGCGGATCGTGCCGGGCGTCCGGGACCGGGTGGTCGTGGCGTTCAACCCGGTGACACCGCCAGACCCGGCGCTGTTGCGAGCCCGGGCGGACGAGCGCCGGGAGCGGGCCGCGGACGCCAGGACAGTGGACTTCCTGTGCCCCATCATCATCACCCCGCACAAGCTGATGACCCGCCGCCTGCGGGTGGGACTCGCGGCACTCGACATCCTCGCCGGCCCGCCCCACCACATCGACGCCACCATCACCGCCACCGCTCAGGCCGCACAGATCGACGATCCCGCGGTGGCGAACCATCCGCGCCTGCGGCTCGTCGGGGAGCACCCGGCGGCCACGGTCATCGACATGATGGTCCGGTGTGACGCCATCTTCTTCCCGGCCGAACTCGAATCCTTCGGCTACCCCATGGCCGAGGGTCGGATGATGGGTGTGCCGGTCGTCGCCCTGGACAACCTCCACAACCGCGAGATCGCCGGGCCGGCGCTGGTCGGCTACGAACGGGAGACCGTCGAGGAGATCGCCGCCGCGCTGCACGCCGCGCTCGACGCGGACGTGAAGCCGGACCAGGACAACCTGTTCGGCCGCGGGCCGTACTTCGACCTGCTCCTCGGCGAGGGCGCCGCGAGCTGAGCGCGGCGAGCGCGGTCGTACTCCGCGCTCGCCACAGCGGCGCTACCGCCGCCGCTCAGCGGGCCGGGTCGGTGTCCGCCGGGACCGGGACGACCCGCTCCAGATCGAACGGGTCGACCGGCGTCGCCTGGGTGGGCACCACGAGCCCGCGCAACGGAGTCGCCGTGTCGGCCACGTCCAAGCGGCGGGCGACCACCAGGTGCTGACCGGCGACATCGTCGTCGACGTCGACGAGCGACGCCATCGGTACAAGATCCAGCTCGCCGAATCCGGCTGCCGTCACGAGTCGGCGCACCTGATCGGCGCTGCGTCCGAAGCAGTTCAGCGCGAGCCGGAACTTCAGCCGGCCCACCGGTCCGCGCTCGGCGCGCCACTGCGCCTCGCTCCGCCAGCGCGGATCGTCGACGACCACATGCACCAGCAGCCGGCCCCCGGGACGCAGCGCGGCGTGCCAGCCACGCAGCGCATGCACGAACGCCTCGTCGGTGAGGTGTTGGACGACGGCGACGGAGTAAACGACGTCAACGTCATGGCCGCCACGGATGAACTCGTCGACGGTGGCGTAGTCCACGTTCGGCGCCGGGTTCAGTACCCGCGCGCAGGCCAGCGCCCCACGGGAGACGTCGACCGCGGTCACCGAATGGACCCGTGGTGCCACGGCCGCAGCCAGATAGCCGGGGCCGCAGCCGACGTCGAGGACATCGTCGTCCATCTGCAGGTAGCGGCCGAGAACCTCGTCGGCGAGTACCTGCCGGGTGCGCCGGATGCGCTCGGCTGCGGCATGGCGGTCATGATCGTCAGGCTGGAAGTAGTGCGGGCTCCATGCCAGCAGGCGCAACGCGACCTCCCGGCGTCGCCGGGCCGGGGTCACGGCCAGCACCGCCGGCACCCATCGAGCGCCGAGAAAGTTCTGCGCACCGGCCGCCGCCACGGCGAATCCCGCCAGCGGGCGTAGCCGACGTGCCCCGGTGGATCCCCTGCCAGCCATGCTCGCCATCCTCTCGGCCGGACAGACGGCACCGAGTGTGCCGCCGAGCACCGGGCCGACGAGCATCGATGGACAGCAGCCACCGAAGATCAGGACACCGATACTAGCCAAGAGTAATGTCGTCGCCACTCATGGTCAATGATCGGAGTGGCGACCCCGATAGTTCTACTCCAGGTAGTCGCGGAGCTTCTGCGAGCGAGACGGGTGACGGAGCTTCGACAGCGTCTTGGACTCGATCTGCCGGATGCGCTCGCGGGTGACGCCGAACTCGCGCCCGACCTCCTCCAGCGTGCGCGGATGGCCGTCGGTGAGCCCGAAGCGCAGCTGGATGACCTTCTTCTCCCGGTCGGAGAGCGTGTGCAGGACCGAGTCGAGCTGCTCCTGGAGGAGGATGAAGCTGGCTGCGTCGACCGGGACGACGGCGTCGCAGTCCTCGATGAAGTCGCCGAGGTGGGAGTCCTCCTCCTCACCGATGGGCGTCTCCAGCGAGACCGGCTCCTGGGAGACCTTGAGAATCTCCCGGACCTTGTCCGGGGTGAGATCCATTTCCTTGGCAATCTCCTCCGGGCTCGGCTCGCGGCCGAGGTCCTGCAGGAGCTGCCGCTGGATGCGGATCAGCTTGTTGATGGTCTCGACCATGTGCACCGGGATGCGGATCGTGCGCGCCTGGTCGGCGATGGCGCGAGTGATCGCCTGCCGGATCCACCAGGTGGCGTAGGTCGAAAACTTGTAGCCCTTGGTGTAGTCGAACTTCTCGACCGCGCGGATCAAGCCGAGGTTGCCCTCCTGGATGAGGTCCAGGAACAGCATGCCGCGACCGACGTAGCGCTTGGCGATCGAGACCACGAGGCGCAGGTTCGCCTCGACCAGCTTGCGCTTGGCGATCTGCCCGTCGCGCTCGATGGCCTCGAGATCCCGCCGCATCTGCGGGGAGGTCTTCTTCGTCGCCACCGCGAGCTTCTCGGAGGCGAACAGGCCCGCCTCGATCCGCTTGGCGAGGTCGACCTCCTCCTCGGCGGTGAGCAGCGGGACCTTGCCGATCTCCTTGAGGTACATGCGTACCGGGTCGGAGGTCGGTGCCTTGAGGGCGAGCTCCTCCTCCTCGCGGCGGCGGCGCGCCAGCAGGTCCGCCTCGTCGGGGTTCTCACCCCCCGCCTCAAGGACCTCGATGCCCTCGTCGTTGAGTACCTGCAGCACCGTCTCGGCCTGCTCCGGGGGCAGCTCCGCCGCCTGGATCGCGACCGTGACATCCTCGGTGGTGAGGAAACCGATCTCCTTGCCCCGGGTGATGAGGTCCTTGACCTCGTCCACCTGGGCTTCGCGGGGTAGGACCGTAGGACTCATGGGCGGAATCTCGTCACTTCCTTCTCGGGATCGACCCAGGTTACGCGGCACCTACGCCCCGCTCCCGGAGTTGATGCTTGTGCTGTTCCAAAGCGATCAGCTCACCGTAGGCACGGTTGAAGGCCTCGGCGTCGGCCACCGGGTTGAGCCGCTGCACCCGCGACTTCAGGTCGGTGATCCGACGTGTCACATGCAACTCCTGTACGCGTGACATCTGTTCGTCGACATAACGATCATCCACATCGTGGTCGCAGAGCACCCTTTCCACGGCGAGGGCGGTGACGGAACGTCGCAGCCCCTCCTCCGTCGCCGCCGCGGACAGCTCCGTCACCCACACGGCGACGTCGCCGGTCCTTGCCAGCCCCCCACCC
>NZ_JAMPTM010000358.1 GCF_025403375.1 Frankia gtarii | reverse complement strand
GGACACGGGCAGGGCGGTGGGCACGGGGTGGGGAGGTGGCTGTGCCGGTGGGCGTGAGCGCGGGATGGGTGCCCGCCGCCGATAACGAACCGGTGCGCACCTACGCCCCGGGCTCGGCGGAGCGGGCGGGTCTGCGCCGGGCACTGCTCCGCCTGGGCGGTGAGCATCTCGACCTGACCAACACGATCGGCGGCCACAGCCGTCCCGGCGGCGGGCCGCCGCGCGACGTCGTCCAGCCGCACGCCCATCGTCGGGTGCTCGGCACACTGCGGGAGAGCACCCACGCCGACGCGGCCGCCGCCGTCGCCGCGGCGAAACAGGCCGCGGGTCCCTGGCGGGAGCTCGGCTTCGCCGGCCGGGCCGCGGTGTTCCTGCGCGCGGCCGACGCGCTCGCCGGACCCTGGCGCGACACCCTCAACGCCGCCACCATGCTCGGCCAGTCGAAGACCTGCCAGCAGGCCGAGATCGATGCCGCCTGCGAACTGATCGACTTCTGGCGGTTCAACGTGATGTTCGCCGCCGAGCTGCACGACGCCCAGCCGCGCAGCGCCGCCGGCGAGTGGAACCGCCTCGACCTGCGTCCGCTGGAGGGCTTCGTCTACGCGGTCACGCCGTTCAACTTCACCGCCATCGCCGGGAACCTGCCGACCGCCCCCGCGATCATGGGCAACACCGTGGTCTGGAAGCCCGCGCCCACGCAGGCGTTCGCCGCGCACCTGCTCATGCGGCTGCTGGAGTCCGCCGGCCTGCCGCCCGGGGTCATCAACCTCGTCGGCGGCTCGGGGGAGCCGGTCAGCGACGTCGTGTTCTCCGACCCCGACCTCGCCGGCGTGCACTTCACCGGCTCCGCCGCCGTGTTCACCCGGCTGTGGCGGGCCGTCGCGGACAACCTCGACGGCTACCGTTCCTACCCGCGGATCGTCGGGGAGACCGGGGGCAAGGACTTCGTCGTCGCGCATCCCTCGGCCGACGTCGACGTGCTGCGCACGGCGCTGGTCCGCGGCGCGTTCGAGTACAGCGGGCAGAAATGCTCGGCGGCGTCGCGGGCCTACGTCCCGGCGAGCCTGTGGCGGCGGATGGATGCCGAGCTCGCCGCGGCCACCGAGGCCCTGTCCGTCGGCGACGTCAACGACTTCGACCACTTCACCGGCGCCGTCATCGACGCCCGCGCCTACGCCCGGCTAGCCGCCGCCTGCACCCGCGCCGCCAGCGACTCCACCGTCACCGTGCTCGCGGGCGCCCAGTGCGACGACGCGGTCGGCTGGTTCGTGCGCCCGACGATCCTCGTCGGCACCGACCCGGGCCGGGAGTGGTTCACCCGCGAGCTGTTCGGCCCCATCCTGTCCGTCCACGTCTACGACGACTCCCGGCCGGGCGCCTGGGACGACGTCCTGCGCCTGGTCGACCGCACGTCGGCCTACGCGCTGACCGGCGCGGTCGTCGCCACCGACCGCGCCGCGATCGCGCGGGCCGACGAGCTGCTGCGCTTCGCCGCCGGCAACTTCTACATCAATGACAAACCGACCGGTGCGGCCGTCGGGCGCCAGCCGTTCGGCGGGGCACGCCGGTCGGGAACCGACGACAAGGCCGGCTCCGCCCAGAACCTCCTGCGCTGGGTCAGCTCCCGGGTGGTCAAGGAGAACCTGTGCCCGCCGGTCGTCCACGACTACCCGCACATGGGCCACAACCATCCGCACATGGGCCACGACCACCCGAACCTGGGCGGCGGGGCCGGGATGCGCGGCAGCTGTCCGTGAGCAAACGGTAGTGAACAAAACGACATCTGCCGGAAACCACGTGAACGTTGGGACAACTGGATCTGTGGATCCTAAACTGGCGCCATCGCTCCCTCCCCCGATCCAGGAGTCGACATGCCCGCAGCCGAGAGCTCCCGCCACGTCCTGACCTTCTGTGGAAAGTGCAGCTGTGGCTGTCCGGAGCTGTTCGTCGACCACACCGCGCCCGCCGAGCGCCGCATCGTGCTGACCGACGACTTCGGGCAGCGGATCCAGATGAGCGTCGAGCAGCTCCAGGTCATCGTCGACGAGGCGCGCGCCGGCCGCATCACCGAGCTCGTCGACGCGGAACTCGCCCTGGGCGTGGGCTGAGATGCCCGGCGGCCTGCCTCGCAGGGGGAGCAGGTGGGCCGCGGGCCGGGGCACACCGCGCACCTGCGGCCGGGTGTTCGGCATCCGCCGCCCGCCGCGGTGACGCACCAGCACTCTGCGGCGCTGTCCTCGCAGCAGCTTCCCGCGGCCGTGGCCCTTGCCGCGGCCGTCGCCACCGGCATCGTCGCGTTGTTCCACGCGACCCGGATCGTCACCGACGAGGGACGGGCGCACCACGTCCCGGCGTTCGCCCGCCGGGTGCTGCGGGGCCGGTCGGCCGCGTTCGTGCCGGTGGAGATCGGTCACACGATCGTCGCGGTGGGTATGGCGATCATGTTCGTCGGTCCGTCCGGGGTGGCGTCTTCGGGTGCCTTCGCCCTTACCTACCTCGTCCTCGCCGGGGTGTTCCTGGTCCTCGTGCTGACGAATCCCGCCTGCTGCGAGCCGGCCCAGTGGTCATGCTGCTCGATGCTCGTCGTCGAGGCGTTGGCGATGGCGTGCATGGCCCACGCGGGCCGGTGGCCGGTGGGTGACCTCGGCGACCGCGGCGACCTGTCCGGCTGGTTCGCCGTCATCTTCGCCGTGGCCGCAGTCGCGGCCGTCGGGGGCCCGCTGCTGCGCCGGGCCTGGCCGTCCTGGGACGCCGTCCCCGCGCCGATCACCCCCGTCGCGTCCCGGCTGGTCATGGCCGGCGGGATGCTGCTCATGCTGCTCTGAGGCGTCGCCGCCGCGGTCAGTGGGCGGTCAGTGGGCGGACAACGGGCCCATCGCCGGTTCCACCGGCGGCGTGGCGGACGGGCCGTCGGCCGTCTCCGTCTCCGGCACCGGCCAGCGGGTCGCACCCGCCTTGCCGTGTCGCACCGAGCCCCGCCCGTGGCAGGCACGGCAGCGGCGCCGGTAGGTCTCGCGGCCCCTGCCGTAGAAGGCCTGCCCCTCGCCGCGGCAGCGCGGACAGTCCATCTCGACGGCACCGTGGTGGCGGCCGGGGATCAGACGCGCGGCGAGGCTCGCTGCCAGCGCGGCGACGACGACCACCGCCACGTAGCCCCATCGGCTGTCCGCGGACGTCTGCCGGCCGACGACCCCGGCTCCGACGAGCAGGACGGTAAAGAACGTGACCACCGCACCTAGAGCTCGCATAACACACCGTTTCAGTGAAGGAATCCTGATAGACGGCATGTCCCCCCGTTCCGGGGTGTGCACACTCTCGCGACGACCGGCATCGGGACGAAGCGTCCGAACGAGTGGGCGCCGCGGCGTTCAATGGAGGCATGACACACCCGCTGGGACAGTTCGCGAACGGTCAGCCCGCGGGCCCCCCGTTTGCCCTGGAGGAGGGCGACCGGATGCTGCGGGTCCGCCTCGACGGTGGACAGGCGTACGCCAAGCAGGGGTCGATGGTGGCCTACCGGGGCAAGCTCGACTTCGCCTACAAGGGGCAGGGCGTGGGTGGATTCCTGCGGCGGGCGGTGACCGGTGAGGGCCAGGACCTGATGCGGGTCACGGGCCGCGGGACCGTCTGGTTCGCCGAGTCGGGCAGCCATATCTCGATCTTCACGCTGGACCGCGACAGCCTGACGGTCAACGGCCGCAGCCTGCTCGCGTTGGAATCCGGGGTGCGTTACAAGGTGACCACGACCTCGGGCGGGATCGGCGCGATGATCGCCGGTGGGGTGTTCAACACCGAGGTTTCCGGCACCGGCGGGGTGGCCGTGCTCTGCCTGGGTTCTCCCCTGGTGCTTCCGACGGACGAACCGGTGTGTGTCGACCGGGACGCGGCCGTCGCCTGGACCGCGGGCGTGCGCACCAGGGTCGTTTCCACCTTCAAGATGGGGAATCTCGTGGGGCGCAGCTCCGGGGAACTCGCGCAGATTGAGTACTCCGGCCGGGGAGGCTTCGTCGTCGTTCAGTGCGGCGAGACTCCGGCGGCCGGCACAAGCCCCGACAGGCACTGACCCGCCTGCCGGCGCCGCCGCGTCGAGGCAGCTGGGGTGGGGACCCCGCAGCGCGGGGACCCCTGCGCGTGGGGGCCCCACCGGCGGAAGTCCGCGCCGGCAGGAACACTCCTCGCGTGGGGAAACCCGCCGCGCAGGGAACCGTGATCGCGCAGGGAGCCGTGATGTCGTCGCCAGCAACGCCTCCGGCCGACGCCGCCCTGGCCGGGCAGACCGAGCAGACCGAGCAGACCAGGCAGACCAGGCAGGCCGGACAGGTCGGACGAGACGAACGAGCTGGACAGGCGGAACGAGCCGGACAGGCGGAACGAGCCGGATGGGGCGACCGGGGCAGCCGGCCCTCGGCCCCGGCCGGGCCCGCGCCTGGCACACTGCTCGACGAGCTGCGTTCGATGCTCGCCGGCCAGGGTCTGCCGGTCGCCACCGTCGACCCGCCCCCGCCGGCCACCCCCCGAGCCGGCGGGGCACCTGAGCTGCCCGCCGCGCTGGGCTGGGCGGCCAGCGGCCTGATGTGGCTCACGGGCCCGCCCGGGCGGGCCCCGCTGGTTCCGGACGGGCCGGTGCTGGCCCGCGCCGAGGCGGCAGCCCGGTTGTTCACGGCGTTGTCCCGGCAACTCGGGCGGGCTGTCCGGCCCGATGTGGCCACGCTGTTGAGTGGCCGGGCCGCGCTGCTGGGGTTGCACCGCCGGGGTGACTGGTCGGCGAACGGGAGCTGCCGGCTGCTGCCGACTTCGGACGGTTGGATCGCCGTCAACCTCTCGCGTCCCCACGACGTGGACGCCGTGGACGCCCTCGTCGGCGCGCTCGGGGACCAGGTCGGACTGGTCTCGGCCGACCCGTGCCTGCATCCCGTCGAACAGGCGTGGGCGGCCCTGAGCGCGGCGGCGGCCGTCAGACCGGCCGCCGACGTGGTCGACCTCGCTCGGCTGCTCGCCATCCCGGCCGCCGAGCTCGACGGCCCCCGCCGGCCCACGCCGCTTCGGACCCTGCCGACCGCGGGTTCGCCTCCGGCCCTTCCGGCGTCGTCCTGGCGCGGGGCGGCGGCGGTGGGAGTCCGTGCCGAGCCACCCCTGGTCATCGACCTGTCCGCGATGTGGGCGGGTCCACTGTGCGCGCACCTGCTCGGCGAGATCGGGATGCGCGTGGTGAAGATCGAGAGCGTGCACCGGCCGGACGGGGCACGCCGTGGTGATCCGGACTTCTATGACTGGCTGCACGCCGGTCACGAAAGCGTGGCCCTCGACTTCGCGGCCCCGGGCGGCCGGGCCATGCTGCGCCGCCTGGTGGAGCGCGCCGACGTCGTCATCGAGTCATCGCGTCCGCGGGCCCTGGCCCAGCTCGGGCTCGACGCCGCGGAGTTCGTCGCCGCCCGGCCGGGGCGCACATGGGTGAGCATCACCGGCTACGGGCGGTTCTACACCGACGCCCATTCGGGCCCCGACCCCGTCGCGTTCGGCGACGACGCTGCGGTAGGGGGTGGTCTCGTCGCGTGGGACCGCTCGGGCGGCGGCGACGCCGTGACCCCGGTGTTCTGCGGGGACGCCATCGCCGACCCGCTCACCGGCCTGTTCGCGGCGCTGGCCGCGGCCGCGTCCGTGCTCGGCGGCGGCGGCCATCTGCTCGACGTCGCCATGCGGGAGGTGGCCGCCTGGGCGGCCGCGCCGCCCGCCGAGCCGGTGCCGTGGACCGTCACCGGTTGCGATCGGGATGGCTGGACGGTTCACCAGGCCGGCCGGACCCAGCGGGTCCTGCCCCCGCGCCCGCCGCGCGCGGGAATCGTGGCGGGGGAGGCCGGGCGGAGGCGGGCCGCCGTCTCCGGAGCGGACACCCGCGCCGTCGTCGACGCACTTCGCCTGGCCTGACGGCGGCGTTGTGCACCGCGGGTCAATCGCGGGCCGGTTTCCGCCCGGCCGACGGTTCAGCTGACGAGACACACCCGTCGGCCTCGATCGCCGGGTCGGTAGGCGCGTCGTCGCCGAGCAGCCGTCCTGCCGGCTGGGCGGCCGCGTGCGGCGGTCGGCGGTCGGGGCCGGGGTCGGGGCCGGCACCGTCGCCGGTGGTCGGGTCCTTCCAGGAGATCTCGGTAGCCGCGTCGAAGAAGGCGTCGCCGGCCGTGGCGCTTCTCGCGGCGGGGGTGGGGTGCGCGGCCCAGGAG
>NZ_JAMPTM010000357.1 GCF_025403375.1 Frankia gtarii | reverse complement strand
GGGTGGAGGCGGCCGGCGGGGCGCAGGTGATGGGCGCCGTGGTGCGCTCGGCGGTGGCGCAGGTCCGCCGGCGCTTCGCCGCGACCTCGTACCGCCCGACCGGGGCGGGCGGCTCCGCGGCCGCTCTCGGCCACGCCGTCGTCGATCTGAACTGGATCGTCCCCTTCGCGCTCGCCGCCCCCGACGGGGAACGGGTGCGCCGGCACTGTTTCCCCGGACCGGGCGCCGAGCTTTTGGCGGCCGTCGTCGACACCCTGCACGGGATCGCCGACCGCCTCGACCGGTCCGACCGCCTCGACCGCCTCGACCGGCCGCCCACCGCGGCCCGGGTGCTCCGGACGGCCGGGGACGGGCGCCGCGGCGCATCGCTGGGAGTGGAGCGGCTTGACCGGACTGCCCGGGGGATCGGGCAGGCCCTGCTCGACGCGATCGGCCGGACCGCGGGGCAGCACGCTGACCCGATCGGACCGGGCGCCGCGGCGGCCGAGGCGTTCCGGCTGCGCCAGTTGGCCCTCGGCACCCGGCAGCTCGCGGTGCACACCCTGGTGGCGACCGGGGAGCGCCGGCCCTGGCGGCCGATGCCGGGAGCGGCGCGATGGCAGCGGATCCGGGCCCGACTGCGCCTGACCCGCGAGCTCGCCGCCGGTTACGCCGACGTCCGGGCGATCTGGTTCCGCAACAGTGTGCGTGGCGCCGCCGGCCTCACGCTCGCGGTGGCGGTGACCCGGGCGACGGGGCTGGAGCACGGTTTCTGGGTGGTGCTCGGCACCCTGTCGGTGCTGCGGTCGAACGCGCTGGCCACCGGGATCACGGTCGCGCGGGCGCTGGTCGGTACGGCCGTGGGAATCGGCGTCGGCGGAGTCGCCGTCGTCGCGGCCGGCGAGGCCGGTTCCGTCCTGTGGGCGTTGCTGCCGGTCGCGGTGCTCATCGCCGCCTATGCCCGGAAGGCGAACGCGTTCGCCGTCGGCCAGGCCGGGTTCACCGTCGCCGTCGTGGTGCTGTTCAACGTCGTCGAGCCGGCCGGCTGGCGGGTCGGTCTCGTCCGCATCGAGGATGTGGTCCTCGGCTTTCTGATCAGCATCGCCGTCGGCGCGCTGCTGTGGCCGACGGGGGCTGCGGCCCGACTGGTGCGTGCGCGGGCCGCCACCGCGTACCGGACCGCCACCGAGTTCCTCGTCCGGGTCGCCGCGGCGGCGCCGTCCGCCGCGCCGGAGCCGGCCCGCGCGCGGGAGCTTGCCCGCATGGCACGCACGGCCGTCCGCGCCGGCCGGCTGCTGGACGACGCGATCCGCCAGTACCTGTCCGAACGACCCGCCGGCCAGCTCGACGTCGACGCACTCATGCTGATCTCCGCCGGCGCGCTGCGGATCCGGCGTACCGCGCAGATCCTGCGGCTGACCGGCCCCCACCCGATGCGGCCCGAGATCACCGGCGCAGGTTCCCCGTCGCCCGGACACTCGTCCGCCTGGGCGGGGCTGCTTCGCTGCCGGCCGCAGCTCCTCGCGAGCCTCGACGAGCTGCGGCGCTGGCAGCTCCACCTGGCCGACGCGCTGGAAGGCCAGGGCGAGCCGTCGCCATCAGCCCCGGCCACTCCGGCTGACCCGGCCACTCCGGCTGTTCCGGCCACTCCGGCTGTTCCGGCTGACTCGCCGGTCAGCTCGCCACCTGCCCGACCGGATGCCGCCCGACCGGACGGGCTCGACGCATTGCGGCGCTGTGCCCTGGTCCGGGTCCGGGCGGCGCTCGCCACGGGTGATCGGGCGGGGGTGGTGGCCGCGCTCGACATCGTCGAGCGGTCCGAGCACCTGGCCGTGCTCCAGGATCTGCGGGGCCGACTGGCCGGGGCGGTCCGTACCCTGTCCGCCGGGCCGGGTGCCCCCGCTCAGGCGCCGGGGCCCCACAGGTCCCGGCCGGCTCGGGCGCGCTCCCGTGCCTTCATCCGGGCCTCGTGGACGTGGCGCATCCCGTCGGTGAGCCGCCGCCGAACCTCCTCGTCCACCTCGACGAACGGACGGTAGTACAGCTCGTCGTACTCCTCGACGATCTGGAAGGTCCAGCGTCCGTCGAGCACATTGCGGCCGTACAGCGCCTCGCGGATGTTGGCGGCGATCCCCGGATGCCCGGCGTCCTCCAGCCCGCTGATGGCCTCGATCAGGGTGAGATCCGCGTGCCCGGACAACTGGTGGAACTCGTAAAGGGCTCCGCGGGCTCGCTCCACCCACTCCAGGGCCTCGCTGAGCCGGCCCACCGCGTCGGCGGTCGCGTCGTCGAGATCCGGCCGGGTGCGGTCCTGCCGGCGGCCCTGTCCGTGTTGCCCGTTCAGGCGACCGTCGTTGCCGTCGCGACCGTCCGAGCGGTCGCGACCGTCCGGACGGTCGTGGTCGCGGTCGTGGTCCGCGAGCAAGTCCTGGACGCGGTAGGCATGCCGGCCGACCTCGCGGGTCCCGTTCTGCTGGCCGTGTCTGCGCACCCTGACCAGATGCCCGGTGAGCGAGGGCCCACACCGCGGCCCCGACACGCAAGCAGGCGTGACGGGGCCGGTGTTCGGCGGGCGCCGGCGGATGATGCGGATCGGGCCGCCGACGCCCGCCTGCGGTCAGGCCTGGACCGCGTTCACGGTCTCCGCGTCGGCGGTGGTGGCGGTGGTCTCCCGCTGTGAGGGGACGGCGACCGCGGCGCTCGCCCGCCGGCCGGGGATGAAGGTGGCCAGCAGCAGCGCGAGCAGCGCCGACCCCGCGCCCAGGACGAACGCGAGCCGGAAGCCGCTCTCGGACGGCAGCGCGACGCCTTCGAAGGTCGTGGTCATGTGCGCGAGGACCACGCCGACCACCGCGGCGGAGGACGACGTGCCGAGCGAGCGCATCAGGGTGTTCAGGCCGTTGGCGGCGGCGGTCTCGGTCGCCGGCACCGCAGCCATGATCAGGGCGGGCATCGACGCGTAGGCCAGGGCGACCCCGAGGCCGATGATGCAGGCGAGGAGGATGATCTCCCAGACCTCGCTCATGAGCACCAGACCCAGCCCGTAGCCGACCGAGATCGTCGCCGCGCCCATCATCAGGGTGACCTTGGACCCGAAGGCCGCGGAGAGCCGGGCGGTGACCGGGGAGGCCAGCATCATCACGAGGCCGAACGGCGCGAAGCACAGCCCCGCGACGATCATCGACTGGCCGAACCCGTAGCCCGTGCCCTTGGGGGCCTGCAGGAGCTGCGGGATGATCAGCGACATGCCGTACATCGCGAACCCGATGATGACCGAGGTCAGGTTGGTCATCAGGACCTGACGGCGGGCACTGATCCGCAGGTCGACCAGCGGGCTCGGGGTACGCAGCTCCCAGAAGCCCCAGGCGAGCAGGATCACGACGGCGGTGGCGGCGAGCCCCAGCGTGGTGGTCTTGGTCCAGCCCCAGTCGCTGCCCTTGGAGATCACCAGCAGCAGGCACAGCACGCCGGCGGACATCCCGAGGGCGCCGACGAAGTCGAAGCGACCGTGGGTCTTGTCGCCCACCGGCGATTCGGGGATCACCTTCCAGATGACCAGCAGGGTCAGCGCCGCGAGCCCGGCCGCCCCCCAGAACAGCACGTGCCAGTTCACCTGCTGGGCGATGATCGCCGACAGCGGGACGCCGAGGGCGCCGCCGATGCCCAGCGAGGAGCTCATCAGCCCGAGGGCCGAGCCGAGCTTCTCGGGTGGGAGCTCGTCGCGCATCACGCTGATCCCCAGCGGGATCAGGCCTGTCGCCAAACCCTGCAGCGCACGCCCGACGACCACCGGCAGCAGCGCGCTGCTCAGCGCGCAGACGATCGAACCGATGATCAGCAGCACCAGGCTGACCATCATCATCCGCTTCTTGCCGTACATGTCGCCGAGGCGGCCCACGATCGGCGTCGAGATCGCGGCGCCGAGCAGGGTCGCGGTCACCACCCAGGCCGTGTTCGAGGCAGATGAGTGCAGCAGTTCGGGAAGGTCCGAGATCAGCGGTACCACGAGGGTGTGCATGACCGAGACCACGACCCCGGCTGCGGCCAGGGCCCCGATCATCAGCCCGGGCGCGGGTGCGCCCTCCTGCCGATTGGTCGGGTCGGCGGACGCCTGTGCCATGGGAGCCTCCGGGTGGGTGACGGCGAGGGGCGCCGACGGAAGGTGACCGTCTGCGCGCGGACCGCGAGTGACTGCGGGTGCGGCACGACCATGTCGCTTGCGAGGGGGGGTTTACGAGATCGTTTCGGGAGCCACGGACGATCGTTGATGTGCACGATACATGCTATGTGTGTCGTGCACAGACGTCGGTGCTGCGCATAGCCTGGGATAAAGGTCACGGTCAGACGAGGGCATAGGTGCCCGGATGCGCAGCGGAGGCGAGCGTGCTCGAGGACCTGCAGGAGATCGAGCGGGAGCTGCTGCTGCTCGCCCGCCATCACATCCTGCCCACGTCCACCCATAAGCAACACGGCCGCACCCTCGACCGCTCGGCGTACTTACTGCTGAGCCGGATCGAGGCGGAGGGGCCAATGACCATCGGGCAGCTCGCCGACGCCTTCGCCCTGGACGTCTCCACCGTCAACCGGCAGGCCGCGGCGATGCTCCACGCCGACCTGGTCGAGCGCATCCCCGATCCCGACGGTGGGATGGCCCGCAAGCTGGCGGTCACGCAGCAGGGGCTGCAGCGCCTGCATGCCGACCGCGATGTGGTCCTGCGCGGGCTGGGCCAGGTCCTCGGGAACTGGTCCGTCGAGGACCGGCGATGTTTCGCCGACCTGCTCGGCCGCTTCAACATCACCTGTGAGGCCGAGAATGGCTACCCCTGGCCTCGTCCCACCCGCGTCTCCGACCAGTAGCCGCCTCCGCGCCGCGTCGCGGCGGCGGCGGGACGATGATCGGATCTTGTAGGATGAGCTCGCTTGTCTGGCGTAGCGCCAGGTAGGAGGGCTCGCCTAGTGGCCGATGGCGGCGGTCTTGAAAACTACGCGGGGCGCCGGTCGGCCCGGCGCCGTGTGGTCCTCCTGGCCTCGGTGAACATGCCCTGACCTGGGCGGACGCTTCGCCGTGATTGTCGGGCTGTGGTCCCGGCGAGTCTCACGGGATCCCACTGTTGACCATGGTTCACGGGCACATGGCGGGCAGAACCCGGCCCGGATCATGAGGTGTCCGCGGGCCGTCCGGTGGCAAGCCGACCCGCACCGCAGGCGCGCTCCGCGCGCCGAGGAGCGGAAGCGGCGCGGCAGCATCGACTGCCACCCGGGCCATCCACCGGGGGTCGTCATCGTCGACCGTGTGCTTAGAAGGCACGGATCACACCAAGTGACACAGGTCCCGCCGCAGCTCGGCCCGTCCGCCAACGTCCGCCGGTGTCCATCGCCGTCCGTGGTCGTTGCTACAGCGGTAGCTACACCTGGCGGGGCCGCCGACCTCCCGATTACAAGTTCGGCGCGCTCAGTCCGTGGACGTCCGCCGATGTCCGTACAGCCTGTTCAGCCGCCCGTCCGGTTTCGCTGCCGTCCGCGGACGTTCGCCGGAGTCCGTGGGCTTGGCTGTACGGATGGCTGTACAGACTGACGGGGCGCGCCCCGGCCCGTACACAGGAGACCATCTGATCCGTAGCCCTCCGGTAGTTGTCAAGTCAACTGGGACAGTTGATCTTCTTCTGGTTGGCTTGGAATGGGCTGGTTGATCCACACGGTCTCGGGTAGACGGGGTGGTCGTGGCCGGCGGGCGAACCGCTCTGGGTGGGCCGCGTGGGCGCGG
Source organism: Frankia gtarii (assembly GCF_025403375.1). Lineage (GTDB taxonomy): Bacteria > Actinomycetota > Actinomycetes > Frankiales > Frankiaceae > Frankia > Frankia gtarii. Next base: position 497 of record NZ_JAMPTM010000357.1, on the reverse strand, counting down.
TCGAGGGTGGCCTGGCGGTGGGCCTGGACCTGGTCGGCGGTGCCGAAGTGGACCGAGGCGGGGGTGTGGAACGCGATCCCGGAATGGCGATGGTCATGGTTGTAGGCGGTGAAGAAACCCTCGCAGTAGGCGCGGGCATCGGCCAGCGACCCGAACCGGTCCGGAAAATCATGACTGTACTTGAGAGTCTTAAACTGAGCTTCCGAAAACGGATTAGTGTGTCCTGAAGGGAACTGGATGAGGTTCTGAGGTAGAGAATGGAACGCTCGACAGCGACCATGCTGTTGCGGAGATGAAGGTAGGTCCTTCGATATCGGCATGCAGGTGCTGGTATCAAACCGCCACGAGCTGCTGTGGTGAATGAGCCATGGGGTCACGTCCAGCGGCGTGGTGTACGGAGGGTGACTCCGCGTGATCCTGGGTTAGATTATGCTGTCAGTGCTTCGGGTGTCACGCCGATCTCGGGTGTGTCGAACGACTGGTTCGCCGCGTCGACT
>NZ_JAMPTM010000356.1 GCF_025403375.1 Frankia gtarii | reverse complement strand
GCGCCGACCCGCGCGACGCACCCCCCGGCCGGCGCCGGCACCACCGGCCCCGCGAAGGGTCGGCACCTTGTGGCCCAGGCCGTGGTACCCGAGATCACCTGGTTCGCCACCCCGGACACCGGGGCTCCGCAGGGTCGGCTCGCCAACCCCAACCGGGAGGGCGTGCCGCTGGTGTTCGCGGTGGAGGAACGCCGAGCCCACTGGCTGCGGGTCCAGTTGCCCGTGCGGCCCAACGGGTCACGGGGATGGCTGCGGGCCGCGGACACCCAGGTCACCGAGACCCCATATGACCTGCGAGTCGACCGATCCGCGCATCAGCTCACCGTGCTACGGGACAGCGCGGTCCTCGCCCGCCTCCCGGTGGGCATCGGAACCGGCGGGACCCCCACGCCGTCCGGTGAGTTCTACCTCACCGAACTGCTGCGACCCGCGGACCCGAACGGGCCGTGGGGGCCGTACGCCTTCGGCCTGTCGGGCTTCTCGGACGTGATTACCCAGTTCAACGGCGCCAACGGCATCATCGGGCTACACGGCACGAACCGTCCCGACCTGGTCGGGACGGACGCCAGCCACGGCTGCATCCGGCTTCGCAACGAAGACATCGAAAGGCTGGCGGGAATCCTCCCCATCGGCACACCGGTCTCCATCGAACGGTGATGCGCGTCATTCCTGGCGGATGCGGGACGACATCCCTAGGCTATCTTCATGACGGGTTACCATCTGGCCCAGGTCAACATCGCCCGAGTACTCACCCCACTCGACTCCCCCGCGCCGGATGACATCCTGGCCGGCCTCGCGCCGGTGAGCGACCTCGGCGACGGGCAGCCCGGCTTCGTCTGGCGCCTGCAGCCCGAGCAGGGCGCCGCGGCCGTGCACACCTTCCGGCTTGACGCGGAGGCCGACCTCACCGTCATCGTGAACCTGACGGTGTGGGAATCGGCGGACGCGCTCGCCGACTTCGTCTTCCGCCATGATCAGGGTGCGTTCCTGCGGCGCCGGCGGGAGTGGTTCCATCCAACCGACCGGGCCACCAACGCCCTGTGGTGGGTGCCCACCGGGCACCGTCCCGGCACGCCGGAGGCCGAGGAACGGGTCAGGCACCTGCGCACGCACGGGCCGACCGCGACCGCGTTCACCTTCCGGCTGACGTTCCCCCCGCCGGATCGGCGGATCTCCCTGGTCCCGGCCGGCGATACGGAGCTCACCGCCGAGCGCGCCGACATCCACTCCGACCCCGACGCACCGAGAAGCATGGCCGCCGGCGGTTGAGCCGGGCCCCCGCCGCCTGGTTCAGGGAGCGGCTGGATCCAACTGGTCGATCCAGCCGGCGAGGATCGACCCGAACACCGACGGGTCCTCGCCACGGTTCCAGAACGCCGTCGCCGCCTGCACGGCCACCGCCCCGGCCCGCAGGTACTCGGCGACGTCCCGTCCCTCACCGACGCCGCCGGCCCCGACGACGTCGACGATGTCCGGCAGTAGCCGGCGGAGCTGGCGGACCTGGCCGAGACCGACCGGCTTGAGCGCGGGTCCGCTCATCCCGGCCAGCTCCACGTCGACGACGGGACGGTTGTCGGCGTCGACGACGAGGGCGTTGGGGAAGGTGTTCACCGCGGTGACGAACCGCGGGCCGACGGGCCGGCCGGCGAGTTCGGCGAGCACCGCGGCGAGCTCGGCGAGCGCCGCCGGGTCGGAGAACGGCGAGATCTTGACGCCGTACGGGACGCGGCGGCCCGGGTCGCCCGCGGCCCGCGCCAGCAGTGCGTCCCCGACCGCGGTGCAGATCGCCGCGGTCTGGTCGGGGTCGAAGCAGGCGATGCGCTTCTGGGCGCCGCCGTCCCAGACGTTCGGACAGGCCAGGTTGAGCTCAATGAGATCGACGCCGGTCCCCGCGACGACCTCGGCGATCTCGGTGTACTCCTCGACGTCGAAGCCGGCAACGCTGATGATCAGCGGCTTGCCCGCCTCATGCGCCCGCTCGACCATCCCGGGCAGGTGCGTGCCGTAGTAGTCCAGGCCGCGGTTGGGCAGCCCGAGCGCGTTGACCGAGCAGACCCGCCCGGGCCAGTAGACGTTGCCCGCGTTGCCGCTGCGCGGCTGGCGGGTGATCGAACCGACGACGATCGCCGCCACCGCGGACCGGGCGAAGGCGGCGACGTCCTCCACCGACTTGCAGGTGCCGGCCGCGTTCATGACCGGGTGTTCCAGGGCGACGCCCGCCAGAGCACTCATGCCCGCCAGCCTAGGGGCGGCCCGGGCCGCCACGGCGCCCGCCGGTCAGACGGCAGCCGGCGACCTCCTGCCCCAGCGGCGGCGTGCCTGGTGCCGGTCGATGGCCTTCTGGTAGACCTCGACGCGCAGGGCGGCGATCCGCTTCGGCTCCAGTTCCTCGGTGCCGACCCGACCGCGGGCGCCCACGGCGGCGGCGAGTTCCGGGTCGGTGAGGAAGGGCTCCAACGCGTCGGCGAGCGCGGGTGCGTCCTCCGGCGGGACGACCGTGCCGCCCTCCCACTTCGCCACCCAGGTCGCGACGCCCGTGGTCGCGGTCGCGACGACCGGCCGACCCGAGGCCATCCCCTCCAGCCCGGCGATGGAGAAGCTCTCGAACCGGCTCGGGACGACGACCGCCCGCGCCTCCTCGTAGGCCTTGACGAGCTCGGGCCGGGTGAGGTGACCCGCGAAGCGGCAGGTGACGCCGAGCTCGGCGGCGCGACGCGCCAGCCAGGTGCCGGTCGGGACGTCGTCGATGAGGCCGGACGACTGGCCCGCGAAGACCACCGTCGGCTTGATGCCGCGCTCCCCGAGCAGCGCGGCGGCCTCGATCAGCACGTCGAGGCCCTTGCGCCATTCGAGCCGGCCGACGACGAGCAGCGTGGGGTCGGTCTGCTGCGGCGGCGGCACGGCGGTGTACGAGGAGCGGTCGAACGGGTAGGGGATGACGTCGGCGTCGGTGTTCTTCTTCAGCCAGCCGAAGTCGCGCAGGGTGGTGACGATCAGCTCGGACGGGGCCGTCCGGGCGTCGGCGCGCAGCGCGGAGAACCGGTCGATCCGGTCGGCCAGCGCGCCCCGGCCGTGCAGCTCGCCCTCGCGCAGGCGGACATCCATCATCGTCGGCGTGTGCAGGTGGATCACGAGGGGAACGTCGCGACGCACCGCGGTACGCAAACCGCGGGTCTCGCCGTCCTGGGTCTCGATGACGTCGGGGCTCAGCCCGAGACTGCGCAGCCAGAAAGCGTAGGAGACGGCGAGGACCACCCGCAGCGAAAGCGAATCGCGTGGATGGTTCTTCCCCTGAAACGACCGCCCCAGCGGGCCGAGATATCTGCTGACCGGCAGACGGAGCAGCGGGCGCCGGTGCACCTTGACCCCGTCATGGTCCTCGTCGGTGCGGCGACGCCCCTGGGCACAGAGAATATGGACCTGATGGCCGAGCGCGGCCAGCGCGTGAGCGATGTCGTGCGTGTAGACACCCGCCCCATCCCAAATGATCGGCGGATACTGCTCGCACAAGAAGACGATCTCCATACCCATCCCCCACGGCGGCGAACTCAGGACGGCTCACCATAGCGCCAGCCTATCGAGTGGCCGCAGGGGGTTTCGACCATTAGCAAACGCTCAGGATCTTAACCCTAACGTAAGAGAAGTGCTGCCCGACGCGGTCTGACCTGCACGTTGACACCCGCCCCAACCAGAAACCACCAGGCCGGAATACCTCCTCCGGCGAGTCGACCGGAGATACACGGACACGCGGGCGAGACCGACCGGACAGCCATCCCGCACCAACCAGACGGCCAGCGCACCAACCAGACGACGACGGGCACCGACCGGACAGCGGCGACTCAGCGAGACGACACCAGCCGGAGACCGGCGGCTCGACGATCGGAGCCCGGCCGCGAGACCCGGCGGCGCGGACGCGGGGCGGGCAGGCCATAGCCGCGGTCCCGGGTGTCCGGCCCGAACACCGTGGCCAGCCCGATCAGAACCACGAACAGTCCCAGCAGCAGGAGTTCAGGCATCGTGACCCCACCCGACAAGGTCGGGACGCGAAAGCACCACGGGCCTGCATGCGATAGCGCTATCGTATAACTTCATGGTCAACGATAGCAGTATTGATCGAGTCGTGGGGGAGCTTCGCCGGCTCGCGGACGGCGGGGCCGTCGGGGAGAAGCTGCCCAGCACGCGGATGCTGCAACAGCGGCTCGGCGTCGGCCCGGTGACCGTGCAGCGGGCGCTGGGCCGGCTGGTCGCCGAGGGCCGGCTGGTGACCCGGCCCGGCGCGGGCACGTTCGTCTCGGCGCGGCGCACCGTCCAGGCCAGCGACACCGACTGGCAGCAGATCGCGCTCGGCCCGAGCCCCGTGCAGACCTCCGGCCTCGACCTGCTGTTCCAGCTCATGGGCACCCCGGGATTCCAAATGGGCGCGGGCTACCTCGATCCCGGGCTGCGGGCGGACACCCGGCTGGCCGCCGCCGCCAGCCGGGCGGCACGGCGGCCGGACGGGTGGGCCAGCTCCCCCACGGCCGGCATCCCGGAGCTGCGGAGCTGGTTCGGCCGGCAGATCGGCGCCGAGCCGGCGAACGTCCTGATCACCCCGGGCAGCCAGGGCGCGCTGTCGGCGACGTTCCGCGCGATCCTGCCCGCCGGCCATCCCGTGCTGTTCGCCACCCCCACCTACCCCGGCGCGCTCGCCGTCGCCCGCAGCGCCGGGCTCATCCCCATCTCGGTGCCAAGCGACCAGGACGGGATCCGGCCCGAGCTGCTGCGCGACGCGTTCGCGCGGACGTCGGCCCGGCTGCTGGTCATCCAGCCCACGTACGCCAACCCGGACGGCAGCGTGCTCGCCGCGCAGCGCCGCGGCGAGGTGCTCGACATCTGCCGGCGGGCCGGCGCGTTCATCGTCGAGGACGACTTCGCCCGCTGGCTCGGCTTCGCCGGCGTCTCGCCGCCACCCCCGCTGTGGCAGGACGACGACCACGGGCAGGTCATCACGATCCTCTCCCTGACCAAGGTTCTCGCGCCGAGCCTGCGGGTGGGCGCGGTCATCGCCCGCGGCCCGGTGCTGAGCCGGATCGCGGCCATGCGGATCGTCGACGACTCCTTCGTCGCCCGCCCGGTCCAGCACACGGCAATCGAGCTGGTCAGCGGGCCGGCCTGGTCGGCGCAGGTCCGGGCGGTGAGCAGCGCCCTGCGGGAGCGGGCCGCGACGCTGGGCGCGGCGCTCGCCCGCGAGCTGCCCGAGTGCTCCTTCGCCCCGCCGCGCGGCGGGGTGAACCTCTTCCTGCGCCTGCCCCACGGGATCGACGACCTCGCCGTGGCGACCAGCGCCGGGCGGCTCGGGGTGGCGGTGGCCCCGGGCCGGTTCTTCACCATCGGCGAGCAGGAGGCGGGCCACCTTCGCCTGTCCTACGCGGGCATCCGCGCCGAGGACATTCCGACCGCCGTCGGCCTGCTCGCGCAGGGGCTGCATGCGGTGGCCGAACGGGCATCCGGGTTCGCGAACTGATCTGAGCGCCCCCGCCGGGACCGACCCGCGGCCTACCGCCGGCCGGGCGTCGCCGCGGTGTCCCGCCCCGCGGCCGTTGCGAGCGCCGCGCCCGGCTCGGCCAGACCCGACCTCCCTGCGACGGACCGCGCCTGGGCCTGGGCCTGGGCCACGGTGCCGGCGACCTCCCGCCACAGCGACGGCAGCAGGACGGCGGTGACCAGCGCCGCGAACGCGGCCAGCACGAACGGCAGCCGCGGATCCGCCGCGAACAGCGCCCCGGAGACCAGCGCGGCGAACACGGTCGCAGCGGTCTGCGTCGTCGCGAACAGGCCCTGGCCGCGGCCGGTGCCGTCGCCGGCGGCGCTCTCCTGAGCGAGCAGGGACTGGGCCGCGGGGTAGGCGACGGCGAGGCCCGCCGCCTCCAGGCAGCTCAACAGGACGATGAGCGGGATCGAGTGCAGGAACGGGTAGCTGGCGACCGTCACCGACAGGACGAGCGTGGTCGCCCCGATCAGCCGGCGCCGGTCGCACCGGTCGGCGAGCCAGCCGGCGGGCCAGGCGAAGACGAGGTACGGCAGCGCGAAAAGGGTGAAGGTGAGGCCGATCAGCGTGGTGGACGCGCCGTCGCGCTCCATCAGCAGACTCCAGCACGTCTCGTAGACGCCGCCGATCAGCCCATCGCAGCCGGCGACCAGCAGCAGCCCGAGGACGCCTCGGCGCAGCAGCAGCCGGGTCGGCACGGCGGGAGCGGCGGGAGCGGCGGGAGCGGCGGGAGCGGCG
>NZ_JAMPTM010000355.1 GCF_025403375.1 Frankia gtarii | reverse complement strand
CTTCCCCGCCGCTCCGCGGCCCCGCCGCCACCGCGCCGACCGCGCCCGCAGGCACCACGTCCGGCCACGCCACAAGCGCCACGCCCGCCGGCGCCACGTCGTGCTGTCCCGATGCCGCGCTTCACCGCACCACCACCACCCGGAGGTCCCCGACCGTGACGCATCCCGTCCACATACCCGCCGATGTTGACCGTGAGGACCGGATCGTCGCGAACCTGACCGCCCGTCAGGTGCTGATCCTCGCGCTGACCGCCATCGTGCTCTACCTCGCCTGGGCCGCGACCCGCAGTCTGGTGCCGCTGCTGGTGTTCGCGGTGCTCGCCGTGCCGGTCGCGGCCGGCGCCGGCGTCCTCGTGCTGGGCCAGCGCGACGGGCTGTCCCTGGATCGGCTGTTGGCCGCCGCGATCCGCCAGCGGACCAGCCCGCGGCACCGGATCAACGCCCCCGAAGGTGTGATCGCACCACCGTCCTGGCTGGCCGCCCGTGCCACCAGCGGCACTGGTGGCCGACGGCCGGCCGCGGACGCACAGAGCGCGGCGCCGCTGCGGCTGCCGGCCCGCACCGTCACCGGCCAGGCCGGGGTCGGCGTGATCGACCTCGGCGGCGACGGGCTGGCGGTCGTCGCGGTCGCGAGCACGGTGAACTTCGCGCTGCGCACCCCCGGGGAGCAGGACGCCCTCGTCGCCGTGTTCGCCCGTTACCTGCACTCGTTGACCGCCCCGGTACAGATCCTCGTGCGGGCTATGCCCGCAGACCTGAGCGCCCAGATTCAGCAGCTCGACGATGCCGCCGAGCAGCTGCCCCACCCGGCGCTGGCGCACGCCGCCCGCGAACACGCCACCTACCTGGCTCACCTCGCCGCCGAGATGCAGCTGCTGACCCGCCAGGTGCTGCTGGTGCTCCGCGAGCCGCTGGTCACGGCCGGCCCGGTCGACGGGCTCGGCGGTGCCTCTCCCCTGGCCGCGTTGTCGGGCCGGCGGGCTGCGGCCCGCGACGCTCGCCGTGCCGGACAGGCGATCAGACGGGCCGCGCACACCCGGCTCGCCCGCCGTCTCGCCGAGGCGACCGACCTGCTGGCACCGGCGGGGATTGTGGTCACGCCGCTGGACGCGGGGACGGCGACCAGCGTGCTGGCCGCGGCCTGCAACCCGGCCGGTCTGGTGCCGCCGGCCGCGCTCGCCGCGCCCGACGAGGTCATCACCGCCGACCTCCCCGAGGACTACCCGGCCTACCAGCCCGACCCCGACGACGGCGGCTTCCTGGACGACGACGAGTTCGACGACCCGGACGCCGACGGGGACGGCCCGCTGGACACCGGCGATCCCGACTTCTGGGACCCGGCCCGACCTCCGCCCGCCCGCCGGGCGCTCCGACGGCGGCTCCCGACGGCCAGCACGACCCACACGACGGAGGGGACACGCCCGATGAGCAGACGAGCCCGACGCCGGGCCTCCGCGCAGGCCCCCAGCCCGTCCACCGTGGACGCCGCCGCGGCAGCGTTCGTCCCGGACGCGCTGTCGATCGCCCCGCGCCACCTGGACGTGGGCGGGGACGTCCTCGCCACGATGGCGATCACCGGGTATCCGCGGGAGGTCCACGCCGGCTGGCTCGCCCCGCTGCTGACCTACCCGGGCCGGCTTGATGTCGCGGTGCATGTCGAGCCGATCGATCCGGTCACCGCGGCGAATCGGCTACGCCGGCAGCTGTCCAAACTCGAATCTGGCCGGCAGGTGGGTGATGAGAAGGGCCGGCTGATTGACCCGCAGGTCGAGGCGGCGACCGAGGACGCTTACGACCTGTCCGCCCGCGTCGCCCGCGGCGAAGGGAAGCTGTTCAGGCTTGGTCTGTACCTCACCGTCCACGCGACCAGCGAAGCCGAGTTGGCCGATGAGGTCGCTGCCGTGCGGGCGTTGGCGGCCAGCCTGCTGCTGGACGCGAAACCGGTCAGCTACCGGTCCCTGCAAGGCTGGGTGAGCACTCTGCCGCTGGGGTTGGACCAGGTGCGGATGCGCCGCACCTTCGACACCGCGGCCTTGAGTGCGGCGTTTCCGTTCACCAGTCCGGACCTGCCGCCCGCCGACCCGACGTCGTTGGCGCCGACCGGGGTGCTCTACGGGCTCAACGTCGCCAGCAACGGGCTGGTGCACTGGGACCGGTTCGGCGACGTCGACAACCACAACGCCGTGATCCTCGGCCGCAGCGGCGCGGGGAAGAGCTATCTGGTCAAGCTCGAACTCCTGCGCAGCCTCTACCGGGGTATCGAGGTCCACGTCGTCGACCCCGAAGACGAATACGCTCGGCTGGCCATCGCGGTCGACGGCAGCTACCTGCACCTCGGCGCCGACCACGTGCGGATCAACCCGTTCGACCTGCCCATCCAGACCACCCCGGACGGCCGTCGGACCGCGCCGCGCGACGCGCTGGTGCGCCGCAGCCTGTTCCTGCACACCGTCATCTCCGTCCTGGTCGGACAGCTGACTCCGGCCGAACGGGCGGCCCTCGACGTCGCGATCACCGCGACCTACCAGGCGGCGGGGATCAGCTCCGACCCGCGTAGCTGGGGCCGGCCGGCGCCGCTGCTGGCCGATCTCGCCGCCCGGCTGGCCGCCTCGGAGGACCCGGCGGCGGTGGCGCTTGGCGCCCGGCTGCACCCGTTCACGGCTGGGGCGTTCTCGGGTCTGTTCGACGGGCCGACCACCGGCCGCGGCGACGGCCACCTGGTCGTCTACTCGCTGCGGGACCTGCCCGACGAGGTCAAAGCCATCGGCACGCTGCTCGTCCTCGACGCCGTCTGGCGACGGGTGTCGAACCCCGCCGACCGGCGGCCCCGGCTCGTGGTTGTGGACGAGGCGTGGCTGCTGATGCGCCAGCAGGCGGGCGCGGACTTCCTGTTCCGGATGGCGAAGTCGTCCCGCAAGTACTGGGCCGGGCTCACCGTGGCGACCCAGGACACCGCCGACGTGCTCGCCACCGACCTCGGCAAGGCGATCGTCACCAACGCCGCCACGCAAATTTTGTTGAGGCAGGCACCGCAGGCGATCGATGAGATCACCGCCGTGTTCGACCTGTCCCAAGGCGAACGGCAGTTCCTGCTGTCCGCCGACCGCGGGCAGGGGCTCCTCGCGGCGGGGGCACAGCGGGTTGCTTTTCAGGCTCTGGCCTCGCATGTCGAGCACCGCCTGGTCACGACCAACCCGGCCGAACTCGCCGCCGACCCCGACGACGGCGGCTTTCTCGATCTCGCCGTGCCGGATGACTCGACCGATGACGACGGCCAGATCTATCTCGATGCCGCCTGACCAGCATCGTCGTATCCGCAGGGAGATCGTAGCCATGGATCTGTTCGCCGCGGCGGCTACCACGCCGTCGTCGCCGCTTGCCACCTATCTGACCGACCCGGGGGGCTTCCTCCACCAGATCCTCGGCGCGCTACGGGGGTGGGCGCTGGTCTGGGGCCCTGTCGCCGGCCCGCTGCTCATCCTCGCCGCCGCCGGTCTACTCACCGGGCGTCGGCGGCTGCGCCGCCGCTACCAGCAGCGGCTGATCGCCGGCGCCCGCCTGGTGACCGTGCTGGCCCCGCCCACCGTCGACCCGGCGGGCGCGTCCGCCCTGTGGGCGAATCTGCTCGGCCTGCTCCGCCCCGGCTGGCGACGCCTGGTCGGCCAGCCGCACCTGGTGTGGGAGTACCAGTTCACCGGCGACGGGGTCCGCATCCAGATCTGGGTACCCGGCGTCGTGCCCGACGGGATGGTGGAACGAGCCGTCGAGGCGTCCTGGCCCGGCGCGCACACCCACACCACCCCCGCCCGCGCGCCGCTGCCCGTCGTGGCCCGGCCGGGACGGCGGCTGCTCGCCGCCGGCGGCGAACTGCGCCTCGCCCGCCCCGAAGCGCTGCCCATCCGGGTCGACCACGACGCCGACCCCCTGCGCGCCCTGCTCGGCGCGCCCGGCAGCCTGGCCCGTAACCAGCGGGCGGCGGTGCAGATCCTGGCCCGGCCGGTCACCGGCCGCCGTGTTGCCAAAGCGCGTCGGGCTGCCCGCCGGCTACGCGCCGCCGGCTCGGCGCACCTGGCCGGCGGCCTACTGGACCTGCTCACACCCCACACCGGCCGCACCCGGCAGCGCCGCCGGACGGCTACCGCCACGGTGAAGGTCGACCCGCAGACGTCGCTGGCCCTGTCCGCGGAGGACCGCGCCATCGTCACGAAGCAGCGCGGTGCCCAGTACGAGGTCCGCGTCCGCTACGCCATCGCCGCGATCCTCGACGAGCACACCGACGACACCACCACCGCGCAGGTGGCCAGCCAGCTACGCGGCCGGGCGCACGCCATCGCGTCGGCGTTCGCCGCCTACGGCGACCACAACTACTACCGCCGGGTCCGGCTACGCCGCCCGCTGCCCGTCCTCGCCGCCCGGCAGTTCGGCCGCGGCGACCTGCTCTCGGTCGCCGAACTCGGCACGCTCGCGCACCTGCCGGTCGACGAGGCGACCCCCGGCCTGCAACGCGCCGGCGCGAAGGCCATCGCCCCGCCGCCCGGCGTTGCCGGCCCCGGCCCGAACGTCCGCCCCATCGGGCGCACCGACGCCGGGCAGGCGCGGCCGGTCGGTCTGCGGGTCCCGGACGCCCGGCATCACCTGCACGTCCTCGGCGCGACCGGCGCGGGCAAATCCGAACTGCTCGCCCGCATGACGCTCGACGACGTCGCCGCGCACCGAGGTGTAGTCAATGTCGACCCGAAGGGCGACCAGATCATCGACATCCTCGCCCGCTACCCCCTGGACGCCCTCGACCGCCTCGTTCTGTTCGACGCCGAGTCGAACAGCCGACCGCCGTGCCTGAACCCGCTGGACCAGCCCGACAGGGGGCGGGCCGTCGACAACCTCGTCTCGATCTTCTCCCGGGTGTACGCCGACTCGTGGGGGCCCCGGACCGAGGATATTTTCCGCGCCGGTCTGCTCACCCTTGCCGCTCAACCCGGCGTTCCTGTGATCACGGATCTGCCGAAACTGCTGACCGACACCGCCTACCGCCACCGGGCACTCGGTGAGATCGACGACGACATCCTGGCCGGCTTCTGGACCTGGTACGAAGCCCTCTCCGAGGCCGCGCGAGGCCACGTCGTCGCCCCGCTGATGAACAAACTCCGTGGGTTCCTGTTGCGGCCGTTTGTGCGGGCCGCGATCGCGGCCGGCCCCTCGACTGTCGACATGGACGCGGTGTTGAACGACGGCGGGGTGTGCCTGGTCCGCATCGCCCAAGACGCCCTCGGGGTCGAGACCGCGGCGCTGATGGGCTCGATCGTCGTCTCTGCGGTCTGGCAGTCCACCACCCGGCGCGCCCGCCTGCCCCAAGGGAAAAGGCCCGACGCCAGTCTGTACCTGGACGAGGCCCACAACTTCCTCACGCTTCCGTACGCGTTGGAGGACATGCTCGCCGCCGCACGCGGCTACCGGCTCGGGATCGTTCTGGCGCATCAGAACCTTACCCAGCTGCCTCGGCACCTGGAAGAAAGCATCGGCGCCAACGCCCGCAGCAAGATCTATTTCACGGTGAGCCCGGCGGACGCGAAACGGCTCGCCCGCCACGTCGAGCCCCGGCTGGCCGAGCACGACCTGGCCAACCTCGGCGTGTTCCACGCCGCCGCCCGCCTGGTCGTCGGCGGGGAAGAAGCTCCCGCCTTCACGGTCGTCACGGAAAAACTCCCCGCCCCGGTGCCGGGCCGCGCCGCGCAGATCCGCCGGGCGCTGCGCCGCCGCGCGGCCACCCCCGCCGCGCCGGCTCCCACCGGTCCGGGTCCGCGGCCCACCTCCGACCCGCGCCGCGTCGCCTGACCGCGCGCCTCGCTGCCACCACGAAGGACCATCGATGGCCAAACCGTTGCCGCAACGCGCCCTGCGCGTCCCGTTGCGTCCCGCCGCCCGCGTCGTCGCCGACGCCGAACACCTGGCGAACCTCACCCCTCACCTCAGCTCGCGCGACCGCTGGATTGCCCGGCTCCTTTACGAGCACCGGGTCCTGACTACCCACCAGCTCGTCCAGGTCGGCTGGCCCACGCGGCGCACCGCCAACGAGAGGTTGCTCCAGCTTTACCGCTGGCGCGTCATCGACCGTTTCCAGCCCCTCAGCCCCCTCGGTGAGGGCATGCCCCCGGCGCACTACGTCTGCGACGTCGCCGGCGCCGCCCTGCTCGCCGCCGAAGACGGCCTCGACCTGGCCGCGACCGGCTACCGGCACGACCGCGCGCTCGGCGTCGCCTACTGGCCCCAGCTCGCCCACCGCGTCGCCGTCAACGGCTTCTTCACCCACC
>NZ_JAMPTM010000354.1 GCF_025403375.1 Frankia gtarii | reverse complement strand
GGGATCGGCGGGTCGATCCGCACCGGCCGCCGTCGGCTGGTCACCGTCGCCGTCGGTCCGCGACCCGCCGGCACGCATGGTCATGGCCGGAGGGAGCAGGACCACCGGCGGCGTCCGATGCCGGCGCTCGGAACGGCCGGAACCCGGCCGGCGGTCCGCGCGAGCGCCGCCGACGTCCCCGTCGGGCGGTTGCGCCCCGGACGTGACGGGTCGGGCTGGGTCGCCGGATTCCGCGGACCGAGGCGCGATCCGCTCCCGATCTCCGGCCGGAGGCTCATCCGACCAGGAGCGCCCGCGCACCCGCATCACCCCAGATCGTGCTCTCTGCCCCGTCAAAACGTTCCGACTTATCCAGCGCCCGACTCTCACCCGGGGTGACAATTCCTCCACCCGGCCGACTTGCCAGGGGATTCGTCGGCACCGGCAACGCCGCGAGCCGAGGCTCTTTCATCAATCCAGCAGTGACGGACGAACCGTAACAACAACGCACGAAGAGCGATGTCGGCGGCCTCGGCTTATCACGGACAGCAACGATCATCCGCATCGACACCAAACCCCTTCCGCTCCGTGGGAAGCAGCCGGCAGCCGGCGACCGCCGGCAGGCCGGACGCCCGCGCCATCGCGGGATCCACCAGTCAGGACGCGGTACCGGTCAGGTGAGTTGCCGGGCCTGCGAAGATCTGGCACTATTTACCGTTCATTCGCCACGAAGGTGGGCCGCGTGGTGCCGTCACCCGACGGCCTCCGCCGTCGGCGGTCGGGCCTGTCCAGGGCCGCCCGCTGGGGCCGCAGCGATGCGGCGAGGGGCGTCGACGGGCGTCCTGGCCAGCGTAAACGGGCGCGGCAGAGGCTCCGGGGGACGTGGCGGCCGCGGGGGCAGCGCGGACTGCGCCGGGCGACGGCGTGGCGGGAATCTCGCGGGGGCGTGGCCGCTGGCGCGGAGATCTCGTGCGGAGCAGGCGTCGACGACCCGCGAAAGGCCACCAAGGTGGCCCGGGCCGGCCCCGCGGCAGCATCGCCAAGGGGGTCGGCAGCAAGGCTGGAAGGGACACTTCCGGCAGGCAGCGGGGCATACGGTACCGTTGCGACGGCAGTGCCGGGGGGACGCTGATGAAGGCGGTCCGCCGCTGGTATCCATCAAGAAACAGCAGATCAAGAAACGGCAGAGGGGGATCACGCCCGCGCGCGCCCTTGAGCGCGGGCGAGCGTGCGATGTCCTTACGCGGGAGCGCGCCATCCCGCGCACCGGGAACGACCGGCGGCTGTCCCCGTCGGCCCCGGCATCGGTCGGCGAAGGGCTGCAGGCCCCCCACGGGTTACCCGCAATGTACTGCGGTCCAGCGAGGACCATGCCATGAGCGCCCATCCGCCCCACCGAGCCCGACCGGGGCATGAGCACGGGAGACGCAAGCCTTGAGCATCGAAAGCGCCAAGACCACCGAGATCCCCGACGCTGCCGACATCCCGGTCGTCATCCTCTGCGGCGGGATGGGTACCCGGCTGCGGGAGGCCAGCGAAAAGCTGCCGAAGCCGCTGGTGGACATCGGCGGCAAGCCGGTGCTGTGGCACATCATGAAGACGTATGAACACTACGGCTTTCGCAAGTTCGTGCTCTGCCTCGGCTACAAGAGCGACCTGATCAAGAACTACTTCCTGGCCTACCGGGCACAGGTCGCCGACTTCACCCTCACGCTCTCGGACGACCACACCCCGCAGTTCCACAACGCGGTGGGCGACGAGAAGTGGGAGGTCACCTTTGCGGAGACGGGCCTGCTCACCGGCACCGGCGCCCGCCTGCGCCGGGTCGCCCAGTACCTGACCGGGCCACGGTTCATGCTCACCTATGGCGACGGCGTCGGCGCGATCAACGTCGACGCGGTGTTGGCCGACCACCTCGAATCCGGCCGCCTCGGCACCGTCACCGGCGTCCGGCCGTCGAGCCGCTACGGCGAGCTGGAAACCGAGGGCAACGCGGTCACGCTGTTCGCCGAGAAGCCGCCGCAGACCGGCTGGGTGAGCGGCGGTTACTTCGTCTTTGAGCGCGAGTTCATCGACAAGTACCTCGACGACGACCCGGCGCTGCTGCTGGAGCGCCACCCGCTGCAGCAGCTCGCCCGGGACGGCCAGCTCACCCTGCACAACCACGACGGGTTCTGGATGGGCATGGACACCTTCCGGGATTGGACCGAGCTCAACCAGCTCTGGGACGCCGGGGCCGCGCCGTGGCGCGTCTGGGCCGACTGAGAAGTCCGGACGGATCCGCGACGATGACCGAATCCGCATCCGCGAGCGTGGCCGGGACGACCGGCCACGCCGGCGACCACGACGACGCTGCGCTGCCGGCCGACCCGGGCCGCTGGCTGCACGATTTGATCGCCGACCTGCTGCCGCCCCTGCGCAGCATCACCGGCGAGGGTGTGCGCACGACACTGCGCACCGTCGCCCGGGCGCTCGGCCCCGAGGTGCCGCTCACCGTGCACGAGGTGCCCAGTGGCGCGCCGGCGCTGGACTGGACCGTCCCACGGGAGTGGAACGTCGGCTCGGCCCGGCTGATCGGCCCCGACGGCAAGACCGTCGTCGACGCCGCCGACAACCCGCTGCACCTGCTGGGTTACAGCACGCCGGTACGCGCCCGGATGCCCCTCGACGAACTGCGCCCGCACCTGTTCTCGATGCCGGACCGGCCGGACTGGGTGCCCTACCGGACCTCGTACTACAACGAGAACTGGGGCTTCTGCCTGACCGACCGGCAGCTCGGCGCCCTGCCCGACGGCGAGTACGAGGTCGAGATCGACACGACGCTCACCGACGGGTCGCTGACCTACGGCGAGATCGTGCTGCCGGGCGAGACATCCGACGAGTTCCTGATCACCACGCACACCTGCCATCCGGCGATGGCCAACGACAACTGCTCGGGCATCGCCACGGCGACCCTGCTGGCGCGGGCGCTGGCCGCCGGGCCGCGGCGGCACACGTTCCGGCTGCTGTTCATCCCGGGGACGATCGGCTCGATCACCTGGCTCGCCCGCAACCGGGACTCGGTCGACCGCATCCGCCACGGGCTGGTCCTGACCGGCCTCGGCGACCGCAGCGACCCGACCTACAAGCGCAGTCGCCGGGGTGACGCCGCCGTCGACCGGGCCGCCGCGGTGGCGCTGGCCGAGACGGGCCGGCCGCACCGGGTCGTCGACTTCTCCCCCTACGGCTACGACGAGCGGCAGTTCTGCTCGCCCGGCTTCGACCTGCCCGTCGGCCGGTTCGGCCGCGGCCAGCACGGCGAGTACCCGCAGTACCACACCTCGGCCGACGACCTGGAGTTCGTCACGCCCGAGTCGCTCGCCGACTCGTTCGCCCTCCTGCGGCGCACGATCGAGATCTGCGAGCGGAATCGGACCTGGCGCAACACCGCCCCGTACGGCGAGCCGCAGCTCGGCCGGCGCGGCCTGTACCGGGCTATCGGCGCGACGATGAACCGCCAGGCCATCGAGATGGGCCTGCTGTGGGTACTCAACCTCGCCGACGGCACCCGCAGCCTGCTCGACATCGCCGAGCGCGCGGACCTGGCGTTCGACACCGTCGCCGAGGCCGCGGATGCGCTGGCCGGCGTCGACCTGCTCGCCGAGGCGGGCGTTGACCCCGCGGATGCGCCCGGTGGCTGACCTTGACGGCAGCCCCAGCCGGTCGGCCGGTCGGCCGGGGCGATCCGACGTTGTCGGACCGGTCTGGACGATCGTGCTCGCCGGCGGCGGCGGCGCCCGCTTCGGTGGCCCGAAGCAGTTCTTCGATCTCGGCGGCGAGCCGCTGCTCGCCCATCCGGTTGCCGCGGCCCGCGCGGCCAGCGACGGCATCGTCGTGGTCGTGCCCGCCGCGGCGGTCGACGGCTGGTCGCCCCCGCCCGGCGTCCACCTGACGACCGGCGGTGCCACCCGGGCCGAGTCCGTGCGGGCCGGGCTCGCGGCCGTGCCGATGGACGCCGGCATCATCGTGATCACCGACGCCGCGCACCCGCTGGCCACCCCCGCCCTCTACCGGCGCGTCGTTGACGAGATCCGGGCCGGGGCCGACGCGGCCGTACCCGGCCTGCCGCTCACCGAGGTGGTCAAGGAAATTCGGGTCGTCGGCGGGATTCAGGTCGCCGGCGCAGTCGAGCCCACGGGCGGGGTCGGTCCCTCCCCCAGGCTCGTCGCGGGGGCGTCGCTGCCGCGAGAGACCCATCGGCTGGTACAGACGCCGCACGCGTTCCGGGCGGACCTGCTGCGCGCCGCGCACGCGGGCGCCCGCGAGGCGGTGGAGGACTCGGCGATGGTCGCCGAGGCCGGCGGCCTGGTCGTCGTCGTACCGGGCGAACCCGCCAACATCCATGTCACGACGCCGGACGAACTCGCCATGGCCCGGCTTCTTCTCACCCACGTCCGTTCCGAGGGGAAATCCGATGAGTTCGGTACTGGTCGAGTCCACGCTGTCCGATGACGAGCGGCGGGCCAAGCTCTACCAGGGCGACCTGTTCGTCTACGCACCCAGGCCAGCGACCCGCGAGTTCGTCGAGTTCAGCCGCGGGCTGATCCGCGAGGCGTTCGGCAGCCTCGACCCCGAGACGGCGCAGTACCACATGCCCGTCGAGGAGTACGCCGCCCTGCTCGCGGAGCTCAAGCCGCGGTTCATCCACCACCCCACCTGCAAGGAACTGCTACCGGCGATCCTCACCGAGCACGGCGTCGACCCGGAGAAGACGTACTTCGACGTGCCGCGGCTGCGGACCTCGACGTCGGACGACTACCTGACCTCCGGCATCGCCTACGCCTTCCACCCGCACCGTGATACCTGGTACTCGGCCCCGTTCTGCCAGCTCAACTGGTGGATGCCGATCTTCGACATCGTGCCGGAGAACGGTCTGGCCTTTCACCCGCGCTACTTCAGCCAGGGGGTGAAAAACGGTTCCCGCGACTACGACTACTACGAGTGGAACGCGAAGAACCGGGCGAGCGCCGCGAAGCACATCAAGTCCGACACCCGCAAGCAGCCGAAGCCGGAAGAGGAGGTGGAGATCTTCCCGCAGACCCGGGTGGTCGCGCCGTCCGGCGGCATGCTGGTCTTCTCCGCCGCGCAGCTGCACTCCTCGGTGCCGAACAACTCCGGGCGCACCCGGTTCAGCATGGACTTCCGCACCGTGCACGTCGACGACGTCATCAACCACATCGGGGCGCCGAACGTCGACTCCGAATGCACCGGCACCACCATGCGGGACTACCTGCGCAGCACGGATCTAAGCCGCATCCCCGAGGACATCTGCCTCAGCTACGACACCGCACCGCCGCGCGAAGGCGCCGTCCTGGTCTTCTCCCAGCCGTCGACGGCATGACCACCACGTCCCTCGGTAGCGCGAGCCCGTCCGCGGACGGGCTCGCGCTCGCCGGGCACGTCGCCGTCGTGACGGGGGCGTCCAGCGGCATCGGCCGCGCCACCGCGCTGCGCCTGGCCGCGGACGGCGCCACCGTGCTCGCCCTCGGCCGCGACCAGGCCCGGCTCGACGCCCTCGGCAAGGAGGCGACCGGGCCGGGCACGCTCGTGGCGCTGCGGCTCGACCTGACCGACGACGCGGCCGTCGCCGACCTCGTCGCCGAGGTCACCGCCCGTCACGGCCGAGTCGACCATCTGGTGCACAGCGCCGGGACCTACGCAGGCGCCCGGATGGACGCCGCGTCCCTGGCCGACCTCGACGCGCAGTACCTCGCCAACGTCCGCGCGCCCTACGCGCTGACGCAGCGCCTGCTGCCCGCGCTGCGGGTCGCGGGCGCCGACAGCGGGGCCGACATCGTCATCGTCAACTCCACGCAGGGTGTGCGCGCCGGCGCCGGCACCGGCCAGTTCGCCGCGACCCAGCACGCCATGCGCGCCTTCGCCGACAGCCTGCGCCAGGAGATCAACGCCGACGGCATCCGAGTCGCCACGATCCACCTCGGCCGCACGGCCACCCCGCGCCAGGAGACGATCTATGCCCGGGAGGGCCGGGAGTACGCGCCGGCGCTGCTCATCCAGGCCGACGACGTCGCCGACCTCGTCGACTACCTGATCCGGCTCCCGCCCACCGCCGAGATCACCGAGTTGCACCTGCGCCCGGCGAAGAAGAGCTACTAGGGGAGAGCCTTCCCCGTAAAGCGCCTTCGGCGCTTTACGGGGACCCCTGGCATCGGGGTGGTCGCGGGGTCTTCGTCGGATCGCCTTCGGCGATCCTCCTGGGACAGCCGGCAAGACCTTCGGCGATCCTCCGGCAATCGCCCGGCCAGCGAACCACGCCGGGCCGACGCCCGTCAGCCGGGCGGGGGCTGCGGAGA
>NZ_JAMPTM010000353.1 GCF_025403375.1 Frankia gtarii | reverse complement strand
CCGCACAGCCCTCCCCCACCGCACAGCCCTTCCTCGCCACACGGAACATGCCGGCACGAAGCACGCCGGCACCGAGCCGGCCGGCACCGAGCCGTCGGCCGAGTCCGAGAGCGCCGAGCGCACCGGGACGCTGACCTGCCAGGCCGACGGATGGACGCTGGCCGCCGACGGCCGGCGGCTGTTCCTGGGGGACCTGCAGGGCCTGCGCCACCTCGCGACGCTGCTGGAGCGCCCCGGCGAGGGCGTGACGGCGCTGGTCCTGTGCGGCGCCACGGCGTTCGACGCCGGCCACCACGAGGTGGTCGACCGGCAGGCCTTGGACTCCTACCGAAGGCGGCTGCGCGACCTCGACGAGGAACGCCAGGACGCTGAGGCCGACGGCGACCCCGAACGGGCCCGCAAACTCCAGGCCGAATGGGACGCGCTGGCCGAGCACCTGCGCGCCGTCGCCGGCCTCGGCGGGCGCAGCCGGGCGTTTCGCACCTCGGCCGAACGCGCCCGCACGACCGTTCGCAAGGCCGTGCGGCGCGCTCTGGACGCGATCACCGCCGCCGACCCCGATCTCGGCGCCGAGCTACAGGCCACCATCACCACCGGCCTGACCTGCCGCTACATCCCGCCGGCGACCGACCCACGCCGCTGGACCGTCCGCCGCTGACCGGGCCCGGTCAGGCCTCGTCTGCCGGAGCACCACCGCCCCCCTGGCCCTGCCATTCGCGCAGGTTCTGGACGACCTCCTCGTAAAACTTCTCCAACGTCTCCGTCACGGAGGAGACGAACGTTCCCTTTCCGACCCCACGCTTCGTCCCGAGCGGAGCGCTCAGGGAGATGCGAAAGGCCCGGATCTCGCGCGTCGAATCGGAAATCATGATCTCCGGCTTCTGCCGGACGAGGGCGAGCAGCTCGGCCCGGACCGCGTCACGGGAACCCTGCTCGAAGGACTCGACACGCAGGTTGCCGTTAGCATCGCCGAGCTGCCGGAGAATCCACTTGATCCGGGTCGTCGGGCGACCCTGCCGCGGTGCGTCGATGTTCACCGAGCAGGCGACCCGGCCGGCCCGCAGATCCGCGCGGATCGCCAGGGGACCGGCCGTCCCGGGAATCCGCAGCACGGCGGAGAGGGTGCCCTGCCGGCACAGCTCGTCGGCCAGCACCTGCCGTCGGACCGAGGCATCGGCGCGGCGGCCCGCCTGCGGAAGCACCTCGACGCCCAGCAACCCGCCGAGGTGCAGACACAGAAAGTGGACGAGTTGATCGAAGCGTTCCGCGACCGACGGCAGGCCCCGATCGGTGGGCAGCAGCGTGCCTGCCGCCACGCTGTCCCGCACCGTCACCCAGGAGGAACCCATGTCCTCGAAGGTCTGCGCGCCAGAACGGGAATGGTCCAGGTAACGAAGAAACTCGACGAGCACGTACTCCTGGGTGCGATCCGCCACGAGGTCGTTTTCGAGGAGAAGCTGACAGCGGAATCGGATGTCGGCCCACGAGAGGTGATGCACCGCCACCTTCCTGGTCCGGCGCCCGTCGATGCCGACGGGATGCCGCTCGTCGGCCGTCGTGATCAGGTTGGAAATGGTGATGACGGCATCGAACTGCTGCTCTCGGGCGATATCGAGATAAGCGCCGACCTGATCCGCGGTGAGTTCACCGGAACCGGTCTTGACTTCGACCAGCGCAGTCCAGCTCCGCTGACCTCGGGTGACCCTGATCAGACCATCCGGGACATAGGGCTTGTCGTCCCGGTTGAACGGCACCTCGATGAACGTTGCGATCTGACCGGCCGGCGCACCGAATCGGGTCGTCAGTGAACGACCGAACTCCCGGACCGAGCCGATCACGGCGAGCAGCACGGAGGTCGCGCGCCGCTCCTGCTCCGCGGCCCCTCCAATGCCCGCAATCGAGAAGAGCCTGGCGGGCTGCCAGCGGTCCGCCGAACCCGCTTCGAGAACCCGCCGCCCCCTGGACGCCGACAGACGACGAGCCGGCAGCCGCTTGCGCGTGGTCACGGTGTGAACGCGTCGCCCCGCGGCCCGGGTCTCTCCCGGGACGGGCGCAGCCAAGGCGCCCGGATCCGACCCCCCGCCCACGATCTTCTGCGGCTCTAGGTCCGGTGCGGTGATCGGGGCGTCGGTCGCGGCCGGGGCCAGTTCCGCGATGCCCGTCCCCAGATCCTGGCCCTCGGCCACGCCACCGTCGCCCGCCTCATCCTCGGCATCGACCTCCACGCCGTATTCCGTGACGAGAGTGCCGAGCCCGGTGTCGTACCCTTGGCCCACCGCACGGAACTTCCACTGCCCGGCGCGGCGGTAAATCTCCCCGAGAACGAAGGCGGTCTCCCCGTTGGCCGCTGTGACGGCAAAGCCGAGAAGTTCCACCGCATCCGACCCGCGCAGCATGCGGAGCCGGAGATACTCGAGTTCCTGAATAGATCCCGCGGCGCCGTCGAGGCTCGCCGCCAGCAGCACCCGCTCGACGCTGTCGGGCACGTCGTCCATGTCGACGTCGACGATGTCGGAGTACGCCACCGACGGACCCTCCGGGGTCCGGGTCTTGCCGCGCAGCCGGACCGCGCCGCCCGCCCCCGACGGCTGATTGTAGAAGATCAGATCATCGTTGGAACGAACCTTGCCGTCGTCCCCCAACAGGAGAACACTGACATCGGCATCGAGCGGAAATTCCGCCCTCGTGGCCCATTCCAGGATGACCGAGATGGAACCGAGTTCGTCAGCCAGGGCGCTAAGGACAACATTTTCCCCCTTGCGCATGGCCGCAACTGTCGCAGCGCACATCCCGCGATGTTATACCTGGGCAATACGGTCCATTCATCGCACCTGCTCGGTGGGGCGAACCAGGATCTCGTTGACGGCGACGCGACGAGGGCGGGTCACGATGTAACTGATCGCGTCGGCGATGTCCTCGGCCTGCAGGCGCTCGACGCCGGCGAAGATCTGCAGCGCCGGCTCGCGGACGCCCGGCCGCAGATGGTCGGTGAGCTCCGTCTCGACCGCCCCGGGCTCGACCACCGACACTCGCACGTGCCGCTCGGCGACGGCCCGGGCCACCGCGTCGACGGCCTGCTGCTGGTCGGTGATGTCGGCGGCGAGGACGAGCGCCCGCCCGCCGTCGCCCCGATGCCGCTACTCGCCCCGGTCACGAGCACCACGGTGCCGGTGAGTTGCTCAGCCATCGATGCCTCCCGGGTGTGTCAGCGGACCGGGTAGTGCAGGATCGCCGCGAAGTACGGCGAGTCTCCCGTCGCGGCAGCGACGTCGAAGCTGTAGCGGCGGCCGCGCAGGTCTGGAATGCGGTCGACCAGCGGCAGATGCGCCGTGAGGTAATGCTCCCGGAAGTGCGTCGGATCGGTCGGCGGCCCGTAGAGAACCACGAATTTGTGCAGGAGAGCGACGCTATTTCTTCGAGCGTGCGTCAAGTCAACCGCGGGCGGCGGGCCTCGATGAGGAAGCGGGTCGTGTGGGCGGTGAACGGGCCGGTCGCGCGGATTTGCTCGTGCAGCTCGGCGAGGCGCTCGCGGTACCGCTCGACGGTGAACCCGGGAACGATCCAGATCACCTTGCGCAGGAAGTAGATGACGGCGCCGACGTCGCGGAACTCGGTGTGCAGCGTCTCCATCCGCAGGTCGACGACCTCGAGGCCGGCGGCGTGGGCGGCAGCCGCCGCGCCGTCGGGATGGCGCCGGCCGCGCGCCGCGGCCGGCTGCGGGCCGAGGAAGTACTCCGTCAGCTCGGCGACGCTGGCCGGGCCGACCTGCTGGGACAGGTAACTGCCGCCGGGGCGCAGCACCCGGGCGATCTGCGGCCAGCAGGTCGCGACCGGATGGCGGCTGACGACAAGATCGAAGGTGGCGTCGGCGAACGGCAGCGTGTGATCACCGTCGGCGGCGACGAGATGGACGCCACGGGGGCGCAGCGCCGCCGTCGCCCGCGCGATGTTCGGCGGCCAGGACTCGACGGCGACCGTGCAGCGGGCCAGACGCGGCACTCCGACGAGGACCTCACCGCCGCCGGTCTGCACATCGAGGGCCACGTCGGCGCGGGCCATCCGCTCGCCGATCAGGCGGGCGTATCCCCACGACGGCCGTTGCTCGGTGGCCCGGCCGTCCAGCCAGGAGAAGTCCCAGCCGTCGACGGGCACCACCGCGGCCTCGGCGACCAGCTCCTCAAACCCGCGCGGCATCGTCCGATCGTGGCAGACCGCTCCACCGATGGCGACCGGGTTTCGCCCCGGCGACCGATCGCGCCCCCGCCGGCCCCTAATGGGAGCTACCGGGCCGGCGGACCCGCTCACCCGCTCAGTCGCGGCGCAGCGCGGCGATGATCGGGGCGAATGCCTCCAGGGCGGGCTGCAGGACGGTGAAGTAGGTGATGCCGAACCGCTCGCGCAGGCCGCGCACCTGGTCGGCGATCTGTTCGACGGTGCCGGCCAGCAGCGTCGGAACCGTGGGGATCTCCTCGGCGCTCAGGTGGGGCAGCCGGGGCACCCACGCCGCCAGCGCCGCCGCCCGATCGTCGGTGACCGTGACGGCCTGGAGGAGCAGGTTGCGCTCCACCTCGCCGGCCCGGTCGCCGGCGACCCTGTCGAAGAACGCGATCCGCTCGGCGAACGCCTCCCCGGACAGCGGCCGCAGGTTACTCGGGTTCGCCGGGTCGAAGGCGGCGGCGCTGAACGCGGCGATGTCCGCCCGGCGCGCCGCAAGCCTGAGCATCCGATCCCCGTTACCGCCGACGACCAGCGGCACCGGCTGCTGCACCGGCCGCGGCACCACGGCGGGATCGGCCAGCGCTTCGTACACCGCGTCGATGACCCGTTCGAGGGTGTCGACGCGGTCCTTCGCGGTGCCGAACGGGATGCCGGCGGCGGCGAACTCCTCAGCCACGTAACCCGTGCCGACACCCAGCTCCAGCCGCCCGGCCGTCAGCACGTCGGTGGTCGCGACGTCGCGGGCCAGCAGCGCCGGGTTGTGGAAGGCCGCGTTGAGGACGAAGGTGCCGAGCCGCAGGCCGGTGGCGGCCCCGGCGGCGACCAGCGCGGGGAACGGCGCGGGCAGGCCGAGGTGATCCGGGACGAGCAGCACGTCGTAGCCGAGCTCCTCGGCCCGGCGGGCGGTCGCGGACCACTCCCCCGGCGCCGAGACTGCCAGCATGTTCACCCCGAACCGGAACGACCGCACGGTTCCCTCCCTGTCTGGCCCACATGGTCTGGCCCTGTCTGGCCCACATGGTCTGGCGGCATGCCGTCGTCGCACGCAGGCTCCTGGCGATCCCGCCTCGCGCATCCACATCGATCGGCAGCGTCACCGAAACCCTACTGCGTCGGCAACCTTTCATGATCGTCGTCTGCTGTCGGCCGACAGGGACATCCGCCGCATCCATGGCGGAACCGACCTGTAGCGGGCGGGCCCGGTGTTCTATAGGGCCGTGACAGCGACCCGGCTCAGCCGTCAGCGACCATGGGGACGGCAGCTGCGTGTCGTCGCCGTCGCCGTCACAGCCGCCGCCGGTGCCGCCACCGCCCCGGTCGCCGTCGCCGAGGCGCTGCACTGGCGAGCATCGCGCCAGCTCCGCGGCCGCGGCCGCCCGACCGGACGGGGCGCGCAGGCCGTCGTCGTCCTCGGCTTCCCGTCGACCCGCGCGGGCACCCTGCATCCCCTCCAACGCTGGCGCACCGAGATCGGCGTGCGTTCACTCGCCCCGGGCGCGGACAGCTTGATGATCTTCACCGGTGGTGGTCCGCCCGGCGCGGTGACCGAGGCGGAGGCCATGGCCGGGTACGCCCGCGAGACTCTCGGCGTGCCCGCGGAGAAGATCCGGCTGGAGACCGCGGCCCGCAGCACCTGGGAGAACATCACGTTCGCGCTGCCGTTCGTCGAGTCGGCGGCCACGATCGCGATCGCCTCGGATCCGCTGCATGCGGCGCGCGGGCGCCGGTACCTGCACCGGATGCGGCCCGAGCTCGCCGCCCGGGTCGTGCCCGCCGACGATTACCGGTTTCTCGACCACTGGTGGCTGAAGCTGCCCATTGCCGGCTACGAGATCGCCCGGGCGGTGCTGCGCGCGGCCCAGCGCCACGCACCGGCCCCGTCCAGTTCGTAGAGTCGCGCTTTGACATCCTCCTCCGCGTGAACGCGGAGGATTCCAACATCTACCCATCCACCAGGAGAGGGGGTGTGCAGTGTTGAGGTTCGCGGTTCACAGGCCGCCCCTCGGCGTCGCCTCCCCGCGCAGTCACCCACGTGGTTGCCCACTGATGCCCCAGGGCGATGTTGCGTGCCGCGTTCACGTCCGCGTTCGCCTGCTGCCCACAGCCCCGGCAGCGGAAGACGGCTTGGC
>NZ_JAMPTM010000352.1 GCF_025403375.1 Frankia gtarii | reverse complement strand
CCCTTACGTCTCCCCCCGCCCGACGCGATATCCCGACGCGATATGCAGGGCACTCCCGCAGGCAAGTGTAGGGCGCTGTCCGACCAGGCGGCCCGCTCCTGGCGCCCCACCGGCGATCGTGTCGGGCCTGTGGGGACGTGTCGGGCTTGTGGGGATATCGGCCTGACGTGACGATCCCGCCGACGGTGCTCAGCCTGCCGATTGCGCAGCGAGGAATGCGGCCGCGCGGCGCCGCCGGCCGGGCCCGCGTTGCCCCTCCGAGTAGTCCCGCATTACTGTTTAACTAATTGGACTTTGGGTCCGTAACGCGACGATGCGGCAGGGCGGCAGAGTGGCCGTCCCCTGGGAGGCAACATGACAGCGCGGGTGGTCCTGTGACGCTGCGGGTGGGCATTGTGGGAGTCGGCTGGGGGGCGATCGTCCAGGCTCCGGCATACCGGGCGGCCCGAGGCTATGAACCGGTGGCTCTGTGCGCGCGGACGCCGGAGCGTCTCGGGAAGGTGGCAGCCCGGCTGGGCATCGAGGACACCTCGACCGACTGGCGCTCGTTCGTGCGCCGCGACGACCTTGACCTGATCTCGGTCGCGACCCCGACCGCGCTGCACCACGAGATCACCCTCGCCGCGCTGGACGCGGGCAAGGCGGTGCTGTGCGAGAAGCCGCTGGCCGCCGATTCGGCGCAGGCGCGGGAGATGGTCGCCGCGGCGCGGGAGTCGGGTCGGCCGACCGGCTGCTGCTTCGAGAACCGCTGGAACCCCGAGTGGCTGGCCATCACCGACCGGGTGCGCGACGGGCTGCTCGGCACCCCGCACGTGGCCCGGGTCAGCCGCAGCGCCTCCTACTGGCATCCCGGCCGGCCTCTCCAGGCCGCCTGGATGTACGACCGTGCCCAGGGCGGCGGCTATCTCGCCGGCATGCTCGTCCACGACCTGGACTTCGTGTGCTCGCTGTTGGGGCCGCCGGTGGCGGTGTGCGCCGACGTACGCAGCTCGGTGCCGACGCGGGCGCTGCCCGACGGCGGGGAGCTGGCCGTGACCGCGGACGACACCTCCGCGCTGCTGCTGCGCCTCGCCTCCGGCGCGATCGCGATCCTGAGCCTGTCCACGATCGGCGCGAACGTCGACCACTTCCGCCTCGAGCTGCTGGGCGGGGACGGCACCATCGTCGCCGACGGCAGCCTGCGCCACACCGTCTACCAGGCGGGTCCGGCACGTGAGAAGGGGCTGGCCCCGCTGGCCCCGGTCGAGCGCGCGCCCGACGCGCCGCAGCACCTGCCCGACGGGCTGGCCGGGCATGGCAGCCTGTCGATGGCGCTGATGCTCGAGGACTGGCTGCCTGCCTTCGACGGCAAGCCCACCCCGGTCCCCACGTTCACCGACGGGCTGCTGAGCCTGGAGATCATCGACGCGGCACACCGGTCGTCCGAGGGCGCCGGCTGGGTGCCCATCGAGCTCTGAAGGATCGGCGGGCGCACGGTGGAGCTCCGCCGGCGCGGAGGACTACAGTCCCCCGCGAGGACAGCAGGAAGGACGGTGTACGCATGACCGACGCAGGGACCAACCCCGCCGCCGTCCCGCAACGCGAGGACGAGGACGACCAGGATCTGCTCACCTACGGCGAGGTGGCAGTTCGCCTGGCCGAGGAGATCGAGGCGCAGAGCGCCCTGGTCACCGAGCTGGAAGGCGCCGAACCGGCGGACGCCGAGCGCGTCGGGCGGGAGCGCACGCGGCTCGCCGCGTTGCGCGACGCCCAGGAGCGCAACCAGCGGCGGCCGATCAACGATGAGAACTTCGAACGGTTCTTCGGCTACCGGGGCACGCCCCGCTACGAGAGCTGAGACCAGCACCAGGTCCGCCTGCCAACCGCCGCCCCGGCTGATCCACGATCACCCGGGGCGGCGGTTGGCACCATCCGTCGGGGGCCCGGCGCCGAGAGCGCGGACGAATGCGGGACGCGTTCGTCGACCGCCCCACCGGCCCCGCCGGTTGCCTTGTTTCTTTCCCGGCACTTCCCTCATCTCTGTTCCATGACGTTCCCACGGGGTCTCACGATGCGTAGTCGTTCTTATTCCTTATCGTTATCAAGCGCCGCCGCGATGCTGGCGTTACTCGCCGCGGGGGCGAGCGCGTGCTCGTCCGCGACGGCATCGTCGGCGGCATCCTGTGACAGTCCGGGCGTGACCTCATCGGAGGTCAGGCTCGGGCTTCTTTATCCCGACTCCGGGCCGACCGCGGCCTCGCTGGCCGCCACCCGCGCCGGGGTCGATGCCCGCATCGGCCTGGCGAACGCCGCCGGCGGCATCCACGGACGAAAGATCGTCTACGACTGGCGGGACGACCAGGGCGACCCGGCGGCCAACGGGGTCGCCGCCCGGGACCTGGTCGAGGGGCAAGGAGTCTTCGGCGTCCTGGAGTACTCCCTGGCCGCCGACGGCAGCGCCCAGTACCTCGCCGACCGTGGCGTCCCGGTCGGCGGGCTGGCCACCGGCGAGGTCTGGGCGAAGCACCGCAGCATGTTCTCGTTCTCCTCCACCACCGGCGCCGCGACCGACACCTACGGCACGTTCCTTCGCTCGCAGGGCGCGACGAAGGCCGTCCTGCTGCGCACCGCGCTGTCCTCCGGGGTCGGCAACACCAGCGCCAAGATGACCCAGAGCGCGCGGGCCGCCGGCATCCCGGTCGTCGACGAGATCCCCTACACCGCGAACGCGGACAGCCCGGTGGCCGTCGCCCGGCGCATCGTCAACAGCGGCGCCGACACCCTGCTCACCGTCATCAACGCCCCCGACCTGCCCGCGGTTCTCACCGCGGTGCGCGCCGCCGGGGTGAACCTGCGCGCGGTCCTGTCGGTCAGCGGCTACGACACCCAGCTCCTGCACGACTCGGGCGGCGCGCTCGCCGGCGTGACCGTCCCGGTGTTCTACCGCCCGTTCGAAGCCGGCGGCCCGGCGATCGCGCAGTACCGCACGGCGATGGCGCGCTACGCACCGCAGGTCCCCAACCCGCAGCAGGAACTGACGATGATCGCCTACATCGACACCGACCTGTTCCTGCGCGGGCTGACCGAGGCCGGCGCGTGCCCGACCCGCGAGGGCTTCGTCACCGCCCTGAACGCGGTGCACAACTACAACGCCGGCGGCCTCATCCAGCCGATGGACCTGACCCGCGACCGAGGCCGACAGACGACCTGCTGGTCGTTCGTCCAGGCGAACCGGGCCGGGGACGCCTTCAGCGTCGTCCGCGAGAACCTCTGCGGCCACGAGCTGCCCGCCGCCACCGGCTCCTGACGCCCACCGGCCCGGGCACCCACCCGCCCGCTACGGCGACGAGCTGGCTGCAGTCTGCGCGGCTGCGGTCTGCGCGGCTGCGGCGTCGTGGCGGGCACGCAGGGCGGGGCGGGTGAGCTTGCCGGCGGCGTTGAGCGGCAGCGCGTCGACGACGTACCAGTAGGCGGGCACCTTGAACCCGGCGAGCCGGTCGCGGACGAAGCTGCGCAGCTCGTCGGCGGTCGGCGGACGGTCGGGATCGGCGGGGACGACGAAGGCGGCCAGCGTCTCCCCCAGCCGGGCGTCGGGCACCCCGACGATCCCGGCGTCGGCCACCCCGGGATGCTCGACGAGCGTGTGCTCGATCTCCAACGGGTACACGTTCTCCCCGCCGCGCACGATCATGTCGTTGCGCCGGCCGACGAGGTGCAGGTAGCCGTCGTCGTCGAGGAAACCGAGGTCGCCGCTGTGCAGCCAGCCGTCGGCGGCGTGCACGCTCAGGTGCGCCGCGGCGGCGAACACCTCGCCGACCCCGGCGTCGTCGGGGTCGGCGATGCGCAGCCGCAGCCCGGGGACGGGCCGCCCGACGGTGGTGAGCAGGTCGGGGGCGCCCGCCGCGGCCCGGTCGTGGTCGGCCGGGGTCAGGCAGGTCAGCGGGCTGCCCTCGGTCTGACCGAACAGGTTGACCAGGCGCACCCCGGGCAGCACGGCCTGCACCCGGCGCAGCGTCTCGGGGCTGATCGGCGAAGCACCGTAGATCAGGGTGCGCAGCGGCACCGCGTCGAGTGTCCCCTCGGCCAGCAGCATCTCGATCATCGTCGGGACGAGCTGGCAGTGCGTGGCGCCCTGCTCCCGCAGGCCGGCCCACCACTGGTGGCTGAACCGCGACGTCGGCAGCACGGTCGCGCCGACCGTCACCGCGACGAGGGTGTTGCCGAGCCCGCCGATGTGGTGCAGCGGCGAGCCGGTGGCGTGGCGGCTGTCCGGGCCGAGCTCGAGCAGGCCGGACAGCAGCTCGGTGCGCGCGGCGAGCACCTCCTGGGTGACGGGCACCCGCTTGGCCGCTCCCGTCGTACCCGAGGTGTGCAGGTACAGCGCGACCGGTCCGCCCGGCCCGGGCGGGGCCGCACCCGACGCCCGCAGCGCCGGCACGGGTACCACTCGCGCCCCGGCCAGGGCCGCGGCCTCGGTCGCGACGGCGGCCCAGGCGGGTTCGGTGAGCAGGACGCCTGCGCCGGCGGCGCGCACCGGGCCGGCGAGTTCGGCGGCGGTCAGTCGGGGCCCGAGCGGGGCCACCGGCCGGTCGGCCGCCGCCCCGCCGAGCAGCAGCGCCAGCGCGTCGGGGTTGCTGGTGAGCAGCGCCGGCACCGGCGTGCCCGCCGCGACGCCGAGCCCGGTGAGGAACTCGGCGGCGTACGTTGCCCGCCCGACGAGCTCGGCGCCGCTGACCGGACCGCCGGCATCGAGCACCGCCGGGCGGGCGCTGCCCGCGTGCACCGCGAGGACGCGCTCCAGCCAGCCCACGCCCAGCCCCACGCCCAGCCCCACGTCCACCCCTGCGCCGGTGCCGGCACCCACACCGGCGCCGACGTCCGGGTCAGGCACCGACATAGCCGACGGTCTTGGACTCGGTGTAGGAGGCGAAGCCCTCCAGGCCGCCCTGCCGGCCCAGGCCGCTCATCTTGTACCCCCCGTACGGGCCGTCGGAGCCGTAGAACATCCCGCCGTTGACGTTGATGCTGCCGGTGCGGATGCGCCGGGCGACGCCGAGGCCCCGCTCGATCGACGCCGAGTACACCCCGCCGGACAGGCCGTACGGGCTGTCGTTGGCGATGCGCACCGCGTCGGCCTCGTCGTCGAACGGGATCGCGCACACCACCGGCCCGAAGATCTCCTCCCGGGCGACGGTCATCGTGTTGTCCACGTCGGCGAGCAGCGTCGGCTGCACGTAGTAGCCGCGCGGTAGGTGCTCGGGCCGCCCACCGCCGACGACGACCCGCGCCCCCTGCGCCCGGCCGGCCTCGATGTAGCCGAGGACCCGCTCGCGCTGGCGGGCGTTGATCAGCGGGCCGGCGAGGTTCGCCGGATCGGTCGGGTCACCGTAGGGCAGGGCTCCGATCACCCCGGCGAGGATCTCCACGCCCTCGGCGTAGCGGGCGCGGGGCAGCAGCACCCGGGTGAGCAGCGCGCAGCCCTGCCCGGAGTGCAGGCAGGCGCCGAAGCCGGCCAGCGGCAGCACCGCGGCGAGGTCGGCGTCGTCAAGGACGATCATCGCCGACTTGCCGCCGAGCTCGAGCAGGGTGCGCTTCATCGTCGCCGCGGACTTCTCCACGACGAGGCGGCCGACCCCCGTCGACCCGGTGAACGACACCATGTCGACCCGCGGGTCGACGAGAAGCTGGCCGGCGACGGCGTTGTCCGAGCAGGGCACCACGTTGACCACACCCGGGGGGATGTCGGTCTGCTCGGCGATGAGCCGGCCGATGCGGGTGGCGTTCCACGGGGTGTCCGGCGCGGGCTTGAGCACGACCGTGTTCCCGGTCGCCAGCGCCGGGCCCAGCTTGTTGATCGTGACCTCGAACGGGAAGTTCCACGGCACGATCGCCGCGACCACGCCGACCGGCTCCTGCCAGACGGCCCGGTGGCTGGCGCCCATGAGCTGGGTGTCCGGCAGGGACCGCTCCCAGGGGAAGCTGTCCATCAGCTCCAGCGGGGCGCGCAGCCCGTCGGCCAGCGGCCAGTCGAGCTGGGCGATGCCGGTGACGGCGACGGGCGCGCCGGCCTCGGCGACGAGCTCGGCGCGCAGCTCCTCCCGCTCGCCCTCCAGCGCCTGCTGCAGCTGCGCCAGGCAGCGGCGGCGCAGGTCCCGGTCGGTCGACCAGGCCGACTCGTCGAAGGCCCGGCGCGCCGCGGCGATCGCGGCGTCCAGGTCGACGGCCGCGGCGTCACTGGTCTGGCCCAGTACTCCCTCGGTGGCCGGGTTGACGTTGTCGTAGACGGCGCCGCCGGTGGCCTCGACCAGCCGGCCGTCGATGAGCATCCGGGCCTCGCCGACCACGGCGGGGGTGGTGGGGGTGGTGGT
>NZ_JAMPTM010000351.1 GCF_025403375.1 Frankia gtarii | reverse complement strand
GGTTGGGGTTCGGGGCCGGGCCGGCGCTGTCGGGGGTGCAGATCATGGGGTGAGCCTGCCGGCCCCGCTGTGATCCGTCACCACCTTTTCCGCCGCCGCAGATGCGGGCGTGCCGCTCGGCGCGGTGGGGTCAGGGGCGCAGGGTGCGGAAGAAGGCGGTGACGTCGGCGGTGAACAGTTCGGGCTGTTCGAGGGCGGCGAAGTGGCCGCCGTGGGGCTGCACGGTCCAGCGCTGCAGGTTGTAGTGGCGGGCGATGACGGCGCGCGCCGGCCGGTAGATCTCCTTCGGGAAGATCGCCGCGCCGGTGGGGGTGCTCACCTGGCGTTCGGGGGCGCCGAACAGGCCCGCGGCCTGCGTTTCGAGGTACAGCCGGATCGACGAGCCGATCGTCTCCGTCACCCAGTAGGTGGTGATGTTGGTGAGGAGGTCGTCGCGGCTGATCGCCTTCTCCACGTCGCCGTCGCAGTCCGACCAGGTGCGGAACTTCTCCACGATCCAGCCCGCGAGCCCGGCCGGGGAGTCGGCCAGGGCGTGGGCGAGGGTCTGCGGTTTGGTGCCCTGGATGGCCTGGTAGCCGGTCTCGTGCTGGGCGAAGCGGCGGGCGTAGTCGAGGTCGGCGACCTCGTCGGGGGTGAGGGCGGCCCGTTCGTCGCGGGTCATCGGCGGCGGCGGGACCAGGTTGAGGTGGATGCCGAACAGGCGGTCGGGGTGGTCGGCGCCCAGATAGGCGGTGACGGAGCCGCCCCAGTCGCCGCCCTGGGCGGCGAAGCGGTCGTAGCCCAGGCGGGTCATGAGTTCCACCCAGGCGTCGGCGATGCGGCGCACATGCCAGCCGCGGGCGAGGGTCGGCCCGGACCAGCCGTAGCCGGGTAGCGACGGGCAGATGACGTGGAAGGCGTCGGCGGCGTCCCCGCCGTGGGCCGGCGGGTCGACGAGGCGGTCGATGACCCCGAGAAACTCGACGATCGACCCGGGCCAGCCGTGGGTGAGCAGCAGCGGCACCGCGCCCGGGTGCGGTGAGCGGGCGTGCAGGGCGTGCACGGTGGTGCCGTCGATGACGGTGCGCAGGTGCGGCCAGCGGTTGAGCCGGGCCTCGGCGGCCCGCCAGTCGAATCCGTCGGCCCAGTAGGCGCACAGCCCGCGCAGGTAGTCCACGTCGGTGCCCAGGTCCCAGCCTGTGCCGGGGATCTGCTCGGTCCACCGTGTGCGGTGCAGCCGGTGGCGCAGATCGTCGAGGACCGCGTCGGGCACGGCGATGGTGAAGGGCGCCAGGGCGGGTGACGGCGATGTCATGGCACGCTCCGAGGGGTCCGGGTCGGATGGGATGATCACCGGCCGGCGGTGGGTGTCGCGACGGCCAGTTCCGACTATCGACCGCCACGGTGGCGGGCCGCAACGGATCGGTCAGGTGCGGGCCGCAACGGATCGGTCAGGTGGTGGTGAGGATGCGCGGGCCGTCGGCGGTGATGGCGACGGTGTGTTCGACGTGGGCGGCGCGGCTGCCGTCGGTGGTGTGCAGGCCCCAGCCGTCGGGGGCGGTGTAGTAGCTGTCGCGGCCGCCGGCGCAGAACATCGGTTCCAGGGCGAGGACGAGGCCTTCGCGCAGCGGCATGCCCCGTCCGGGCTGGCCGTCGTTGGGCACGCTGGGATCCTCGTGCATGCGCCGGCCGATGCCGTGTCCGCCGAAGCCGCGGGGGATGCCGTAGCCGGCGGAGCGCCCGACCTGGCCGATGGCGGCGGCGATGTCACCGAGGCGGTTGCCGGGGACGGCGGCGGCGATGCCGGCGGCCAGCGCCGCGGCGGTGGTGTCGATGAGGGCGGCGTCGCCGGGGTGGGGGGTGCCGACGGTGAAGCTGATCGCGGCGTCGCCGACCCAGCCGTCGAGTTCGGCGCCGCAGTCGATGCTGACCAGGTCGCCGTCGCGCAGCGGGGTGTCACTCGGGATGCCGTGGACGATGACGTCGTTGACCGAGGCGCAGATGACCGCGGGGAACGGTGTCGGGGCGAACCCGGGGTGGTAGTGCAGGAACACCGGTAGGGCGCCGGCGTCGCGGATCATCTTGTGGGCGACCGTGTCCAGCTCGCGGGGGGTGACGCCGATGGCGGCGGCGTCCCGGGTCGCGCGCAGTGCGCGGGCGACGACGGCCCCGGCGGCGGCCATCGCCTCGATCGCCGCGGTCGACTTCAGTTCCACCATCGCGATCATCCTTCTTCTTCGTCGACGTCGGTGCCGCCGGTGTCGTCAAGATCACCGAACCTGCGCCCAATTATAATACCGGTATTACTATCACGGCCATGGTGCGGACGCCGTTGACCGAAGCGGAGCGGGAGCGCGGCGAGCGGCTCGGGGCGCTGCTGCGGGTCGCGCGCGGCGAGCGCAGCATGGTCGAGGTCGCCGCCGCGGCCGGGGTGTCCGCGGAGACGCTGCGCAAGATCGAGGCCGGGCGTATCGCGACTCCGGCGTTTTTCACCGTCGCCGCGCTCGCCGGCGTCCTCGGCCTGTCCCTGGACCTGTTGGCCGACGCCTGTGACCCGGCGGCGCAGCGCGCCCTCGGCTAGGACGCCGCGCGCCCGGCCACGGTCGGTGCGGCGACGGTGACGCCGTGGCGACAGCTCACGCAAGCGGGGTGAACCGTCCTTTTCCGAGGACACCTGCCTAGCGCCGCCGGCGCACAGGTCTTCGGACAGAAGAGGGCCCAGATGTCTGCAGAGAAGGCCATGCGGAGCTGTTCCTCCGGAAGGTGGAGCGAGGGCGGGATCGGTTCATCCTCGCGACCGTCGTGATGGTGTTTCGCTATGCCCTGATCTGACTTTCGGGGGGTGTTTCGCCGGTGCTCGGCGCCCGCCTCTTCGAGAGTGCACCATCCGCGCGGCGCCGCTGTCGAAACGCATCCTAGTGACGGGAGCGGCTCGTGTCTGCGCGGAACCCGTTCGTGTGGCGATCACATCCACGACGACACCGGTGGCGTCCTCCACGGTCCTCTTTGCCGTTTTGATTCCCGAAAAGGGGGCGCGCATCCGGACTGTCGAGGTTGCGGTGTCAGATGCCCCAGAGCGAGTGCATACATTCGAATTCGAGTTCGGCTTGGCGCTACCCGAGCCGGCTGCGGTACCTTCCCTCTCGCAATCTTCAGCGCGTTCGAAGAAATGACTAGAAGGGATCACAATGACCCAGCAGGAGCAGCAGCAGCAGCGCCAGCAGGTCGAGCAGCAGCTGCGCCAGAACTGGCAGCAGCTGCGCTACCGCATCCTCGACCAGTTCGGTCAGGTCAGCACGGCGGACCTCGACACCGCGACCGACATCGAGGACCTTGTCGCGCGTATCGCGGACAGGACGCACCACAGCGAGCGGTACGTCGAGAACCGCCTGCGTGAGCTGGCGGGCGTCGGCGGTGGCCAGGGTGGCCAGGGTGGCTCCGGCGAGCGTTTCGGCGGCGGCAACCAGGGAAACCAGGGAAACCAGGGCAACCGGGGCAACCTCGGCAACCAGGGAAACCAGGGAAGCCAGCAGGGCCAGCCGTTCGGCTCCCAGCAGTAGTTTTTCGAGGTCGGGTCGGTTAACGCCCCGTCTCACCGCGGGGAAGCCGGCGGGCCGCCCATCTTCTGTTCGCTACTCGGCGCGCGTGCTCAACATGTCGCGCCGAGTAGCGAACGGATCTCCAGAAGTTCATCAATCAGTTTGACAGTGTCTGCGCTGCGAGGAAGATGGCGTAGTTGCTCCAGCATCGCGTCGGTTTCTTCCATACTGGGAACGTCGTCGATCGACGCGGCTATCTTGACGATGTCGGTTTTGGGAACACCACCTGTCTGCATACCGCACAGTCGCACACGCTGGTTCACCAGGAATTAAGCCAGGGCTACCTCCGTGTTAATTGTGGGGCTGGTTCTGGTGCGACGCGTGAGGGTGCGCGGCCAGCGCGGCGTCCCGATGTGAAAACGGCCCCGGCCGGCGAGTGCCGGTCGGGGCCGCGGCGGGTGGGGGTCGGGTGCCCGTGACTGGCCCCGGGTGGGTCGGTGACGGCTCAGGATCGGCGCAGGATCGCCTGGGCGGTGTCGCGCAGTTGGCGGGCGCGCAGGCTGGTGTCGGCGGGGTCCAGATGATCGGCGGCGTCCAGGATCGTCGCCTGGGCGCGGCGGTGGTCGGCGCGGCGGGCCTGCTGGTCGGCGGTGCGGCCCTCGTGCAGGGTGGCCATGTGACTCCCTCGTGGGACGGGCCCCGGTGGCGGGAGCCGGCCGGGGCGGCGGTGCTGGCGGGCGGGGAGCGTCGGCGGTGGGTCCGCCCGCTCAGTGTGCGCATCCCGGCGACGACGTGCCTCCCCCGGCCCGAAATCCCACATCCGGCTCTGGTTGGCGTGGCTTGACTGCGCGCAGTGAGTACTGATGTGCACCTGCGGCACGCCGTGACCCGAGGCTCCACCGGGACCGGCGGCTCCACCGGGACCGGCGGCTCCACCAGGACCGGTGGGACCGGTGGGACCGGCGGCGGGCGAAGCGGACTTACCATGACGGTAGGGCCGGGATCTCCGCGACGGTCGGACCGGTGCCCGAGGCCCGGGGCCGCCGGGCGACGGTTCCGCGCCGCAGGGAGGTGGCATGACGCAGCCGACGGCCGCCGGCGGGCAGGCTCGGACACCGGCGCGCACGCAGAGCCTGACCCATCGGGATCCGGCGCAGGTCAGCCTGCAGGACGCCCTCGACGCCCTCGGTGACCCGGTGCGCCGCTGCATCCTGCGTACGTTGGCGGACCATCCGGACTGGACGCTGCCGTGTGGCAGCTTCGACGTGCCCGTCAGCGCCGCCACCCGCAGCCACCACTTCGCGGTCCTGCGCGCCACCGGCCTGCTCGAGCAGCGCGACACCGGCCCCCGCCGGTTCAACCGGCTGCGCCGCGCCGAGTTCGACCGCCGCTTCCCCGGCCTGCTCGACCTGATCCTGCACGAGGACGCCCACTGACACGCCGCCGGTGCGCCACCTGCACCGGGCTGCGCGTTCCAGCAGAAGGGTGCCTGCTCTGCCCATGTACGTCGTTGTCCTGCGCTACCTTCGCCCGATCGAGGAGGTCGACCGGCTGCTGGCGGAGCACCGCACCTACCGCCAGAGGTGTCGACCAATACCCGGAACGGGTCCTGGCGATACTCCGCCCCGCCGCGCCATGCGACGTCGGAGAGCAGCCGCGTGAGAGGACGCCTACCCGCAGACGTAGCCGGGCCGGGATCCGGTCACGGGAGCCGGGCAGCGATCAGATCACCGAAGTGTCGGGCGATGCCGGGTGCGGCTCCCGCGCCGACGATGACCGAGACGTACGCTTCGCCCTTGAGTAGGTGGGCCTCCTGGACGTTGCCGGGGCTGGTGTATGTGTACCCCTGATGGCCGGGGCCGCCGGCGTCCTGCTGCGGCTGGTGGGCCGGCACTGCGCGTGACGACCGGTAGTTCGTCTCGGCGTCCCTCGCCGAACTCCAGACGGTGACGAATCCCCGCGGTGATGTGAAGGTGCATCCGATCGCGTCGGTGTTTCCCTCGGAGGCCAGCTGGCTGCCCTGACTCCAGGACGCCTCCACCGCGGCCCGAATGTCCGGCACCGTCAGCAGGGGGCAGGGCGGCACCGGTCGGGCCGCCACCGCACCCGCCGCCGACCCACATGAGGTTGTCACCGTGCAGGAGATGCCCACGACAACCGATGCGAGCAGGAGACGCCTCATCCGGCCACTGTGCCCCACGCGCGCGATCACGGGTGCGGAACGGACGATCCAGCAACGGACGATCCAGCATGGTCGCGGGGCACATCACCCGCGCGGATCGTGACTAACCCAGCTGCCTGTCCTGCCTTCCGCTTCCACGGGGCGGCGGGGGATGGCGGGCGACGGCGATCGTGGCCCGGCGGCCGGCGCGTTTGGGCAGCAGCAGGATCGGCCGTGGCGCGGCCGGATCCGGGGTGAGGGGTAGCAGGCAGGCCGCTTCGGCGACGCTCGGGATGCCGAGTGCGGCCTGCACGGCGGAGCCGGGATGGGGGACGTCGACCGTGGCCAGGCGCGCCGGTGGATAGTCCGCGACGGGCCAGTGGTGGTGGGCGGCGGCGGCGGCGATGCCCGGCTCGTCGCGGCGGGCGGCGAGGGTGGCCAGCAGGCGCACCGCGCCCGCCGGCACGTCGAGTTCGCGTAGCGCGGCGTCGATGAGGGTGAGGATCTCCTCCGCGTCGACCCCGGGCCGCGCGCCCACCCCGACGACCAGATCGGCCATGAGCAGCCCGCCGGCTGTGACGGGCCTGTCTGCGGGGCCGGGCCGGTGGGTCGCGCGGCGGGTGATCATCGAGGTGGCTCAGGCCGCGCCGGGTCGGCGGCCGTCGGCGCTGTCGCCGTCGGTGCTGTCGCCGGGGATGGTGCCGCGGGGGATGGTGCCGCGGGGGGTGGTGG
>NZ_JAMPTM010000350.1 GCF_025403375.1 Frankia gtarii | reverse complement strand
CCCCACCACCCCCAACCGGCCCGGGTGTCATGGGCATGCCGTGGCGTACCCGGCGGGAGGCGAGCCCCAAGTACCCCGCTTTCCCCCGTCGGGTACCAGCGCTGGCCGCGGCTGCCTGGCCCTCGTTCGGCCGGCCGGTGACAGTGCGCGCAGGACAGCCATGAGCATCGTCGCCGCAGGCGTGGCCGCGACCCCGGTCCTGATCGTCGTCGTCCTTTTCCTGCGCTACCTGCCCGACGCGGTCCTGACCCTGCTCGCCGGGATCATCGCCTTGTGCAGCCGCAACCCCGCACGCGTCCGCCGCGCGATGGCCGTCCTACGTCTCCTGCGCGCCCGAGACGACAGATCCCCCGAACCACCACCATGATCATAACGGCGGGGATTCAACGATGCCGGCGATAGCCCTCAGGCCTGTCGAAAACTGATCGGTTTCCGACAAGATCCAGTAGGTGGCCGGGGAAGATGCCCCCGCCGAGACCTCATAAAATCGGCAGCGCCGTGGGGGAAGCGCGGTGCTCGGCGCGATCAAGGCGTCGGGCAACCTCGTGCCCCTCGGGAGTGCTCCGTGCTCATTGGCCTCACGGTCGTCCTCGCAGCGACGGCGATCGTCGCCATCTCCGTCGTTGCCGGCTTGATGAACGGCATCCTGCATCGCGCCGACGGGGCCATCCTGCCGGCCGCGGTGCGCGCCGGCGGCAGGGCTGGACTCGCCGTCCTCGGCGTCCTGGTGGCCGTCGCCGGTGTCGCGGGGGCCTGGCTAGCCCTGTAACTTCCCCGACCCGGCGTCCGCCGCGACCCACCGCCGGGGTGCGGGAGGCCGGCAGCGTCGCCAGCACGCCCAGCGCGGTGGCGGCGGCTTGGGCGAGCTGGGCGTGGACCGCGGGCTCCGGCACGGTCCCTCCGGCTGTCACGGACAGTGGGATGCCATGGGCGGAGGTGTCACGTCGTTCCGTCGAGCGCCAGGGCGGCCGCGAGGGCGTCTGGGCGTTGCAGCTCGGGGAAGTGCCCGGTCCCGGGCAACCGGTGGATACGAACGGAGGGGACGTGGTCGCGTAGCGTCTGCGGATCGCTGGCGTGGTGGGACCGGTCGGCGTCGCCCCAGAGGAGGGTGACCGGGACGGCCGGCGCCAGGGTCGGCGCGGGGCCGCCGAGGTAGGCCTGGAACGCGGTGGCGAGGGCGAACATCGCCCCCGCGGCGAACGCGGCGTCGCTGTGGCGGACGAGCGCGCCGGTCAGCGTGGCGTCGGCCGTGGCGGCGCGCAGCCAGGAGCGGGCGACCAGCGGCGCGCACGGCCGCAGGAGGAGCTGGCCGACCACCGGCCACCGCAGCGGCGATCTGCGGGCGACGGCGTCCCGCCAGGCGATCTCCTGCGCCCAGCCCGGGGCCTGCGTGAGCACGAGACGGTCGACCAGGTCGGGGCGGCGGGTGGCGATGTCCAGGCCGAGGTAGCCGAACGCGCAGGGAAACACCAGCCCCATCGGCGCACCGCCGAGGCCAGCCAGGAATGCCTCGATGACCCGGGCGGTCGCGGCGAAGGAGCCGTCGAAGCCGGCCGGCGGGGTCGAGAAACCGAATCCCGGCGGCTCGAGGACCACCACCCGGTGACGCCCGGCGAGCCGGCTGATCACCTCGCTGTACGCCTCCACGGTGACCGGCGGATCCGCGACGAACACCAGCGTCCGCCCCTGTCCGACGTCGCGGACGCGCAGCAGCGCACCGGCGGCCTCGACCACGCGCACCCCCGGTGTCCGGGCCGACGCGGGCAGCCCGCGCCGCAGCGGCCGAGCGAACCGCTCGTCGATCCGAGGTCCCCATCGCGTCGCCGGCACCCGCCCATGTCATCAGACCGGTGCTGGCCAGCGTCGACCGGAGCTGGTGAAGGCGAGATCAATCCGGCGCCGGTCTGGCGCCCGATAGTCCCCGCGCATCCAAAGCGCCAGCCCCTGGCCTGTCCGCAGCGCGGCGGGGATGTGCCGCAGTCACGGCCCGATCCAGTCACGCAGGGTGCGCCGCCCCTTTACGTCGGATGTCCAGAGCCGTCGAGCATCCTCGGCGGGAGGCGAACGCTCACCGATCTGCTTCCCGAGGAAGAGTGTGATCGGGTAGCAGCCGATCACGACCCTCGGGAGTGGCGTGGACGTGAGCTCATTGTGGGCACGGATGTTCCGGTACGGCGCGGCACCGGCGGGACGGGGGAGCAAACGAGGCCGGGCGGAGCGTGGGCGAGCTGGTCGCGTGGGACCGGAAGGGTCGTGCTTCAGGCCCCGGCGTGGATGTGAGAGGCCCAGACCGCCGGCGCATCCGGCCACAACCTGCGCAGCCCGAGAATCGCGTCGTGTAGGGCACCGGCCACGTCGAGCGGCCGGCCGGGGTCGAAGGCACCCGTCGCGCCGGACGGACCGTGGCCGGAGATCCCGAGCGCGGTGTAGACAGCGTCGGCCAGCGCGGCCGCGGGCGTGTCACCGACCGGCCAGAGCGTGGCGATGACGTGTTGGTAGCCGGCAAGCTGGAACGCCGACGCCAGATGGATCGCCTCGTCGGCCAACCGGACCCCGGGGCGGCCGGTCTCGCAGGCGGAAAGAAACGCCAGCCGGGCGCCAGCCAGACGCAGACCGATGATGTCAGCGACCGTCAACGGGTTCTCCTCGTGATCTGTGAGCAGGAGCCGGCTGGCCGACGGGTTCTCCGGGTCGGCGTACCCATGGCAGGCGAAATGCGCCCATGGGTACGCCGGGAGCGCCGCCAGCACCTCGTCGCGGGTGGCCCGCGCTCCGGTCAGCCGCGCGACGCGGCCGGGGAACAGCGACTGAAGGCGACGGATCTCCACCTCCGTGCCGGGAAGGTCGGAGGCGCCCGGGGTGTGCAGCATCGCGACCGCCAGGATCAGTCCGGGCCGCGCCCCCCGCCCCGGCTCACGCCCAAACTCGGGGCCGCCCGCGAGCTCGGGTGGGCGAACCAGCCCGAATCCAGATCCAGATCCAGATCCGGAAGGGTCGGCGCGAGCGCGGCGGGCGTGGGTCAGCGCGCGGACGGTCGGGGTGATCGAGCTGACCGCCCGGTCGAGCAGAGTAGCGGGGATCGGATCGTGCCGCGTCTCATGCCGGCCGGCGGCGTGGATCGGGAGGAACGACAGCAGCCCGGATGTGCACCACCACAGCCGGGGCCAACCGGCCCTGCTCCCCTGCTCCGAATGTCCCCCGCCGGTGCAGCCGGCCTCCTCCGACCGTGGCCCGGGCGGGTTGCGGGGCGGCTGGTCGGTCACGCCGATCCGGTCCAGGACCGGGGCCGCCAGGCAGTCCCACAACCAGCCCAGGATCCCGACCAGCCCGTTTCCATCCTGTTCCGGGCGGGAGGCAGCCAGCACGATCAGAAAGTCCCGCACCCGGTCAAGCACCACCGCGGGGGTGAGGCCGGGCAGCGGCACCGGGGGCAGGAGTCCATCGGCGGTCAGGATCAGCGCATACGAGCCATGCTGGGAGACGGTCACCAGGATGACTGGGCCGTCGGCGGCCGCGGAGCGCAGATCGGCCAGCCGGGGCGGGCGGAGAAAATCCTCGAAACCGGGTAGCGCGCGGATCCGGTCGATCGTCTCGTCAAGGTCGTCGGCGGCTCGCCGCCGACGCTGCCGCTCCCCGGCACCGGCCGCGCCGACGCCGGGCCCGCCACCGGCGACTTCGACCGGGCCGGACCCGGGATCCCGGGTCGAAGCTTCGGGGGGGTCCGAATGGTCCAGTCGGCGGCACAGATCGGTGAACCGGTCAGCCAGGTCGGGATGGTGAATGGCGACGGCGCTCAGATCGGTGCGGGTGTCCAAAGCCTGCCCGAGCAGCACCCCCCGGCCCTGCTCGAAGAGTTCCACGGCCCGGTCCGGCCAGCCGGCGTGGATGGCGCAGGCGGCGGCGTCGGGCCCAAGGTTGCCGAACTCGGCGAGCAGGCCCTCCTGGTCCGACCGGGTCAGGCCACGCTGGACCACCAGCGCGAGCAGATCGATCGCGCGGGCGAAACCCGCGACGGCCTGCTCCCACCGACCGCCGACAGCCGCGGCCAGCCCCCAGCTCCACGCCGCGATCGCCCGGTTACGCGGCGGAGCCACGGTGATCTCGGCCCCGTCGCGACCGGCGTCGATCGCCTCATCCAGATCGGCCGGTTTCCTCGCCCGCTCATAGCGAACCCTGAGCGCACTGCTCAGATTGACCAGGAGTCCGACCCGGTCCGGATGGTCGAGGGGAGCACCGTTCGCCGCCCGCCGGCCGATCCCGATGGCCTCTTCCAGATCCGCCGGCTCGCCCAACCGCTCGTATCTGTCCCGAAGCAGCGCGGACAGATTGGCCAGATAGACGAACAATCGACCGGGATGATCGGCGGGGACGGCTGCCACCGCCTGGCGGCTCACGTCGATCGCCTCCTCCAGGTCGGCTATCTCCCCCAACCGCTCGAACCGGGTGCGCAGCGCGATGCCGAGATTGGCCAGGTATCTGACCCGACCGGGTCGCCCGACAGCGGTCGCGGCCAACGCCTGCCGACACACGTCGATGGCCTCATCGAGATCCGCCAGTGCCCCCACCCGTTCGAAGCGAGCCCGCAGCGCGATGCCGAGGTTGGAGAGCCAGCCGGCCCGGCTGTCGTGGTCGACCGGAGTCGCGGCCACCGCCTCCCGACTGACCTCGACCGCCTCGTCCACGTCGGCCCGCTCACCGACGCGCTCGAAGCGCAGCCGGAGAGCCAGACCGAGGTTGGACAGGTTTATGGCACCCGCAACATCGTCGGCCGAGGCCACGGCCCTCGCCTGTCGCCCGACGTCGATCGCTTCGTCCAGATCCGCCAGGTCACCCAGCCGTTCGAACCGGGTATGCAGGGCGCTGCCGAGATTGGCCATCATCAGCGTGCGACGGGGGCCGCCAGCGGGTGCGAGCGCCAGCGCCCGGCGGTGGAGGTCGATCGCCTCGTCCTGGTCCGCCAGCTCCCCCACCCGACCGAATCTGGACTGCAGCGCGAGACCGAGAGTGGTCAGGTGCAGAGCAGCACCGGATCTGTCGGCAGTGAGCATGGCCAGCTGCCGGTGGCCGTCTATCGCCTCATCCAGATCCGCCAGCTCCCCCACCCACTCGTACCGGGTGACCAGCGCGAGACCGAGGACGGTCAGGATCTCGGGCCGCAGTGGATCATCGGTGGGCATGAGCGTCAGCGCCCGCCGGCCCGCTTCGACCGCTCCGTCCAGACCGGTCGGACCCCACAGCCGACCGTCGGGGGCGACGGCCAGGACGATGGTGAGAGCGCCCAGGACATCGGCGCGGTGGGCGTCGTCGGCCGCGGTAAGCAACACGGCGCGGCGACCCGCTTCAATCGCTCCCGCGAGATCCGCCTGCTCACCCACCCGATCGAACCGGAGCCGTAGGCCGACCGCGAGGTTGGCCAGTATCTGGGCCCGAGCGGGACCGTCGACCGGGGTGAGTGCCAGCGCCTGTTGGTTGAGGTCGATCGCCAGGTCCAGATCGACCGGCTCCCCTGACCGGTCGTACCGGACCCGCAGCGCGGTCGCGAGGTTGGACAGACAGACGACGCGGCCCGCATGGTCGTCCGGCATGACGGCCAGCGT
Organism: Frankia gtarii; assembly: GCF_025403375.1. Lineage (GTDB taxonomy): Bacteria > Actinomycetota > Actinomycetes > Frankiales > Frankiaceae > Frankia > Frankia gtarii. The sequence continues at coordinate 818 of NZ_JAMPTM010000350.1, read as the reverse complement.
CCGGGTGAGCAGGTCGATCGCCTCCGGTAACCCCGGCAGATCTTCGCTAGCCACAGCGTCCGTCAACCGACTCGCGGCCTCGGCCGTCCACAGGTCGAGACTGCCCACGAAGGTCTGCTCCAACGAGGCCAGAAAGTCCTGGGAAAACCGCGCCGGATCGGCCTCAGACAGGGCGGTGAACAGGACTATCGCGGTGGCGAGATCCTCCTGGCCGCCGGTGGGAGAAAGAGCGATGAAGCGGGTATAGCGCAGCCGGGCGGCGACGTACACGGTTTGCAGGTCCGCGGTCGTGCTCAGCAGCTCCTCAATCCCCTCGAGAGCCTGGGGGTCGAGGATCGCCGACGGATCACCGTGCGTGTCGAACCGCTCCAGTCGGGCTCTCAGCCGCGCGAGCCGCCGTTCCCGCGTTTCCTCCGGGCCAGCGGGCTCCGGGCCAGCTAACTCGGGACCTGCGGGCTCGTGGCTTGGCCGTCCCCCGATCCGCTGGTCGCCGCCCGGTTGGTGCCGAATCCGTGACAACAGACGTCTGCGCATGTCCCGCCCCCGCCATCCACCCCGCCATGGGCAATGACATCAGACCACTGATCCGGATGAGAATGATTACGTTGGTGAGATCGGGGTCTGGCGCAGATCTTGTTTGCGCCGTGAGGCGCTGTGGTTCGAGTGGAGGTGGGAGACCTTCGCCTCCTGCCCTGTCGCGGTAGGGCGGGTGGAGCTGGGGGCAGCCTGGGCCCGGGTAGTGCCGGTCCGGGTCGGAGCAGCCCTGACAAAGCCGGGACGTTCCAGCACCGCCAGATGGGGCGGGTCCGGCGAGCGGA
>NZ_JAMPTM010000034.1 GCF_025403375.1 Frankia gtarii | reverse complement strand
CCCGTCTGCCCTGCGCACCGCCGCGGCCGCGCCGCGGCGGTGCGCAGGGCAGACGGGGGCCGGTGGCGGCCGTCAACGCTGGTCCCCGACGCGCGGCGCCGGGGAGGGGAGCCGGCGCGGTCGCGCCGAACGGCGCGGCACCCCCGCGACCGCCGGAACAGGCCGGGAGCCGCGGCGATCGGGTCGGGTCACAGCTCCAGCTTAGCGCTTAGCTGATCATCAGGTGTCCCGCGCCCACCCGCCGGCGGCGATGTACCGCGTCCTGAGCTCGCCCCCACCCACGCTGTGGTCGCTGAACCCTGTGTGAACCGTGGCCGCCAGGAGATCACCTTCCGTTGGCGGGTCGCCTTCGGCTACCTCGAAGCCTGGGCCGAGATGGTGTGCATGGGAGCGGCCCAGCTGTCTCTTCCGCAGGGATGAATCGGACGCCGAACCCGGTGGAAGAGACAGATAGGCGCTCTCCCACGCATCCGCCGCTGGCGCACGAGCCGACGCCCGGCGTTGCGCGGTCGTCGCGGTGGCTCGCGGCGGTCAGCCCGCGGGTCGTGCCGGTGACGACGGCACGTACCGTCCAGCACCTCGGATCACAGGCCGACGCCCGCGCGCCAGAGCAGGTGGGCCATCCCGTGCACCAGATGCAGGGCACAGCGCCGCGCGTCCACCTCGGCCATGCCGGCGACGATGGCGGCCGCGTCGACCGGCCAGACGCGGACCTCCCGGCCGAGCACCGTCAGCGGCGACGGATCGTCGTGTCCCTCGAAGGCACGCCCGCCCGGCTCGACGAACAGGTGCAGCGACCGCCCGGCGACCGGGAAGGGCTCGCACCGCCAGTACAGCAGCGGCCAGGCCTTGAGCCGCTCGCGGCGATGCACCCGGTGCGGCGAGTGCCCGCCGGCGGCCGGCTCGTCGCCGCCATCCGCCGTGACCTGCGCGGCGAGGCTCCCATGCGGGTCGACGACCGCGCGCGAGCGAGGCCCGTGCCGACCCGCGTTCCGGCGTGCCACGGTGCCGCGGGCCCGCACGGTGACCGGCGGCACCAGACTTTCCGCGGCGCAGAAGTCCAGGAAGTCGCGGATCTGGGCGTCAACATGGTTCGCGACCGCGGCGGCGCGTTCGAGCCGCTGTGCCTCGGCGCGCTTCGAGCTGCGGATGGCGTGGCTGCCTCGCAGCAGCACGTCGGTGAGTGTGTCCGGCAGCGCCTCGCCGGTGGGGGAGAACCCGACGGGCCAGGCGTCGGAGTCGGTCGGGCGTAGGTACCGGGGCCGCACCGCCGGCGCCCACAACGCCGGTCGGGTCTCCGCGACGGGCCGGGTCTCCGCGACGGGCCGGGTCTCCGCGACGGGCCGGGCCTCCGCGACGGGCCGGGCCTCCGCGACGGGCCGGGCGTCGGCGACGGGCCGGGCGTCGGCGGTGACGGGGGCGGACGGCGCCGGCATCTGACCGGGCACGGAGTGATCGTCGCTGGACGGGCGGGACCCTGCACCGGCCATCGTCCTCACCCCCACCCGCCATCGCTTAACGTGACCACCCAAGCGTCAACGGTAACGCTGTGTAATGCAAGTGCGGTGGGTGCACGGTGAGGCGGCCGGGAGCGGTGCCGGGCGGGAGCGATGCCGGGCGGGGTCAGACCAGTTCGTTGATGACCAGGGTCTGGTCCCGGCCCGGGCCGACGCCGATCGCGGAGACGGGGGCGCCGGAGAGATCTTCCAGCGCCCGGATGTAATCCTTTGCCGTCGCGGGCAGGTCGGCGTACTTCCGCACGTCGGAGAGGTCCTCCTGCCAGCCCGGCAGCTCGGTGTAGATCGGGCGGGCGTGGTGGAACTCGGTCTGCGTCATCGGCATCTCGTCGACCCGCTTGCCACCGATGTCGTAGCCGACGCAGATCGGCACCCGGTCGAAGCCGGACAGCACATCCAGCTTGGTGAGGAACAGGTCGGTCAGGCCGTTGACCCGCACCGCGTAGCGGGCGATCACCGCGTCGAACCAACCGGTGCGCCGCGCGCGGCCGGTCGTCACGCCGAACTCGCCGCCGATGCGCCGCAGCTCCTCGCCAACCTTGTCGTCCAGCTCGGTGGGGAAGGGGCCGGCGCCCACCCGGGTGGTGTAGGCCTTGATGATTCCGACCACCCGGTTGATCCGGGTCGGCCCGATGCCGGCGCCGGTTGCCGCGTACCCGGCGGTCGGGTTCGACGAGGTCACGAACGGGTACGTGCCGTGGTCGACGTCGAGCAGCGTGCCCTGGGAGCCCTCCAGCAGCACGACCTTGCCCTCGCGCAGCGCTCGGTCCAGGACGAGGCTGGTGTCGGCGATGTGCGGGCCGAGGCGCTCGGCGTAGGCGGCGTACTCCTCGACCACCTCGTCCACCTCGATCCGCCGCCGGTTGTAGACCTTCGCCAGGACCTGGTTCTTCTCCCGCAGCGCGAGTTCGAGCTTCTTGCGGAAGATGCCCGGGTCGAGCAGATCCTGGACCCGGATGCCGGTGCGGGCGACCTTGTCGCCGTAGGTCGGGCCGATGCCGCGACCGGTGGTGCCGATCCGGGCCTTGCCCAGGTAGCGCTCGGTCACCAGGTCGAGGGCCCGGTGGTGCGGCATGATCAGATGGGCGTTCGCGCTGATCAACAGGCGCGAGACGTCGATGCCCCGGGCGGCGAGCCCGTCCATCTCGGTGAGCAGCACGCCGGGGTCGATCACGACTCCGTTGCCGATCACCGGCACGCAGTCCGCCCGCAGGATGCCACTGGGGATCAGGTGGAGGGCGTAGCGCTCCTCACCGATGACCACCGTGTGGCCGGCGTTGTTGCCGCCCTGGTATCGGACGACGTAGTCGACGGCGCCGCCCAGAAGGTCGGTCGCCTTTCCTTTTCCCTCGTCGCCCCATTGGGCGCCGATGAGGACGAGAGCGGGCACCGGGCGAGGTTACTAGGGATGGCACTCACGCGGGGCCGATCGCGCGATGCTCCTACCGCCCGACGCCGGGGTCTCACGGTGCGTCGAAGTCGAGTGCGCGGGCGGCGGCGGGATCGCTGTCGGCGAGGAATGCCTTGCAGCGGGTGGCTTCCTCGGTGTCCCCGATGGCCGCCGCGGCGCGCCCGAGCGCAGCCAGGGAACGCAGGAAGCCACGGTTCGGCTCGTGCGACCAGGGAACCGGCCCGTTGCCCCGCCAGCCGGCGCGGCGCAGCGCGTCGAGCCCCCGGTGGTATCCGGTGCGGGCGTACGCGTACGCCTCGACAGGCCGGTCGCCGGCCAGCGCGATCTCGGCCAGGGTGGCCCACGGGGCGCTCAGCGCGGGCGAGGCGGCGGCCACGGCGGCCGGCGCTTCGCCCGCGGCCAGCGCGTCGGTGGCGATGGCGTCGGAAGGCAGCAGCGTCGGCGGCGGGCCGGAGAGCAGGTTGCGGGCCGGATCGGACGGCGTCGTCATGGGAGCATCCTGCCGCACGGTCGGGGCGACCCCTCGGGCCGGGTCAGGATCGGACGGTGACGTTCCACAGGTTCTGGCCGACGGCACCGGGCTGGCCGTCGTTGACCCGGGTCAGGTAGCCGTAGAGGGCGGCGATGCCCTGGGACTGCGGACCGAACTTGCCGTCGACGGTGAGCACGAAGCCCTTGTTACGCATCGCCGCCTGCCAGACGAAGGCGTCCGGGCGGACGTCGTCGCCGTATCCGGCGTTGAGGACGGTGCCCTTGTAGGCGTTGTCGCCCATCTCCTGGCGGGCGCGGTCGAGCGTCATCGGCGGCTCGGCAGGGGTGAGGGCCTGCTCGATGACGTCGCCGGAACCGGAGCCGACCGAGGCCGGGCCGTTGTTCGTCAGGCCCATCTTCCGGGAGCAGGACGGCCAGGGCGCCCAGCCCCGCGAGTTGTAGAGCTTGGCGGCCGCCTCGTCCTGAGTGGCGGGGGACGCCTGGTAGGGCCGGCCGGAGTAGCCGAGGCCGTGCCACGTCTGGTCGTCGAACTGGTACCCGCCGGAAAAGCCGTTGTTGGTGTTGATGGAGTAGTTCCCGCCGGACTCGCACTGCCGGAGCTTGGCGAAGTCGTCGGCGGTGGCGGCGCCGGCCGGGGCCGCGGTGACCGCGAGCCCGCTGCCGACGATGGCCGTCACCGCGCCGGTGGTGCGAAGGATACGACCCGCGGTCGAATGGGCCTGCGGGGCCCGATGTTTACCACCACGCTGTCCTGACGGCATGTCAGTCCAATCCCGATCGCCTGCGGGGTGAGCTGTCGGGTGCGGGCTGGGATGGCCCGGCCGGTTCGCCCAGGTCCTTCGGTGATGCGGAGAAACGTTCTCCCCACCGGATGGCTGGGACGAGCCTGCTTAACCCCAAGGGCGTCTGGGACGCCCGAATTGGTGGGTCCCCCACTCCTGCCCGTTGCGGTGCGTACTAGTGCCGACCGCTCGTACGTCGGGCAGGACTCGGCGTCCGTCCGAGCGGCCCCGCCAGGGTGGCGAGTGATCGGCACTCTAGCGATAGCGGTCCAGGGGGCGCAAACCGGGTGGTTCGGAGTAACCAGGTTGGGACGCGCGAACGGCGGAGCCCGAGAGTGCCGCCCGATCGGGCGGCGGGGTGTGCCGGCGGCGCGGCGGGGGTATCCCGACCCCGTAGGGCGCATCCGGTGTGGAGATGGTGGCCGACCGGCCCGTTTCCGAACGCGCAGCGGAGATCGTCCGGGCGTCCGGGCGGGCCGGTCGGGTCGAGTTGGTGAGCTTCCCTGCCGGTGTCACCGGGGTGGGAAGGTCGTCCGGGAGTCGTGACGCGCGTCCCCGCGTCCCGGGCCGGATGGACTACATGTGGTACGTGCCGTTAGGCGGCGCGGCGATCGGCCGGATGGCTACCGCGCGTGATGCGGCGCTCAGCCGAAGGTGGCGTGCCAGGTCGCTGGGCCGACGATGCCGTCGACGGCCAGACCATGGGAGCCCTGGAAGGCGCGGGCGGCGGCGGCGGAGCGTGGTCCGAAGTGGCCGTCGACCGCGATTGGGTAACCGAGCTGGCTCATCCGGGTCTGCCAGGCGCGCACATCGGCGCGATCCTGCCTGACCAGCGCGGCCGTGAGGGTGCGGGTGAAGTGCGAGGTGGTGGAGGCGACGGGGCTGACGGTCAGCACGGCACGCTGCGCCGAGCGCGACGCCTGCACCGCGCCGCTCGACGACGTGCCACCCGCGAGTTGGTCAGCGCCCATCCCGCGGCCGCAGACTGGCCACTGGCCGAAGCCGGAGCGCTGGGCGAGTCGGAGAGCGGCCTCGTCCTGGACTGCCGGGGCCGCCTCGTGTGGCAGGCCGGAGTAGCCGAGACTGTGCCAGGTGCTGGCCGAGAACTGAAAGGCGCCGTAGTAGCCGTTTCTGGTGTTGGCCGTGTAGTCACCGCCGGACTCGCACTGTCGCAGACCCGCCCAGGTTGTCGCCGCCTCGGCCGGCTGGCTCACCGCGAGGGTGCCGCCGACCGCCGCTGCGAGAACCGGAGCAACCATGAGGGTCCGCGCCCTGATGCGGGCGCCGGCGCTCCATTGTCGACCACTAGTACGTGCGTCGGACATATAGTTGTGGTCCTTCCCCACGCCTGCGAGGTGAGCTGTCGGATTCGGGCTGGGAACTGCCCGGCCATGCCAGGTATTCCTGGGGACGTGTGCTCGCACCGAAAGAGCCTCGTGCGACCGTCACTCATGGCTTCACCCCGAGAGCATCGAATCCTTTCGACGCTCGGAGATGGTTCCCCCGTTCCTGCCGCTCAGTCTGGTGAAATCGCCGGTCGGGGGCAGGATTCGGCGTGCCGCCCGGCGAATGCCAGACGTTGTTGTCGGCACGGCGAAGACCATAACCACGCCGCCCGGCGAGTCGCCAAGCATTGAATAGGGCGCGTGAAAAAGAGCACAGTCGGCGCGCCTGCTTGAGTAGCCCTGGGGTGACTGGTAACGCGCGTGCGCGCCCGCTCATCAACCTGGCGGTATGACTGGCAGGGGCATTTGTGTCGGGCTGATCACCCTGTTTGCCGATGGGTGATGGCGACCAGAGCGTGGTGAATCGCGCCGAATGGGTGACCTGCGGAGAAGCAATATCGACTGCGGGCCCGCGCGCCGGATGGACGCATTGACCCGAATACCCCAGTTCGTCCGGTCCGGCCTACCTGTGTGAGAAAAGATACTGAAACCTGGCGGTGACTTACAAAGATGTCATTCGGGTGCGCCGCGCGTCCGGCCGGACACGTGGCGGGACGGCGGTGCCCGGAGGCCCAGGTCCCGGGGCCGGATGTCCTGGTTGGCCCCCGGGCGTCCGGTGCGGCCGCACACCCGCCTCGTGTGGGTTGATCTGGCCGAAACCTGCTGTCGGTAAGCGTGACCGGGCAACGGACCCGATGGGGACCACTCGGGGAAAAACAGTGGTCCCCCAGTCGCATGGTGCAACTGGGGGACCGTGGGTGCCCGCATCATACGGGACATCGTCGGGACCATCGCCGGCGCGGAGCGTGCTGGATGTCCGCTCGGCGCCGATCGCTGCGTCCCGACCCGGCGGGGCATGCCGGAATCCGCGCGCCAACCGGAATGTCCGCCGACGCGGGCCGGCGAGGAGCCGGTCCGGTCGGATCGGCAGGCCAAGCCGGAGATTTAGGTAAAAACCACCCGACCGGCCGGCCCGGATCGGCCTGATGCTGCCCGTTGCGGGCCGACAGCGCCCGGCGGCGCACCTGGGGCGACGATCCGCCCGGTGTCGTCCTCCGGGCCTGGACGGTTACGGTTGGGCCGGGTTCGGAAGCCGGCGGTGGCTACGCCTTGCCGAGGGACCGACCGGCGGAGCGGAGGTCCTCGCAGGCCTGGGCCACGCGGGCCGCCATGCCGGTTTCGGCGAGCTTTCCGTAGGTGCGCGGGTCGTATGCCTTCTTCGCCCCGACCTCGCCGTCCACCTTGAGCACACCGTCGTAATTCCTGAAGGCGTGGTCCACGATGGGGCGGGTGAACGCGTACTGGGTGTCGGTGTCCACGTTCATCTTCACGACGCCGTAGTCCAGAGTCTCCCGAATTTCACTGAGGTCGGAGCCGCTGCCGCCGTGGAAGACGAGGTCGAACGGCTTTGCGCCGGCCTGCAGACCCAGCTTCTTGGCGACGTGATCCTGGCCTTCGCGAAGAATCGTCGGACGAAGTTTGACGTTTCCCGGCTTGTACACGCCGTGCACGTTGCCGAAGGTGGCGGCCAGCAGGTAACGGCCCTTCTCGCCCGAGCCGAGGACCTCGGCGGTTCGCCACATGTCGCCCGGCGTGGTGTAGAGCTTCTCGTCGATTGCGCCGACGACGCCGTCCTCCTCGCCACCGACGACCCCGATCTCGACCTCGAGAACGATCTTCGCGGCGGCGGCGTCGGCGAGCAACTCCTCTGCGATCTTGAGGTTCTCCTCGAGCTCGACGGCCGAGCCGTCCCACATGTGAGACTGGAACAGCGGCTCACGCCCGGCCGCGACCCGCTCCCTGGAGATCGCGATGAGCGGCCGGATGTAGGTGTCGAGCTTGTCCGCCGGGCAGTGGTCGGTGTGCAGCGCGATGGTGACCGGGTAAGCCTTCGCGACGTGGTGGGCGTACTCGGCCAGCGCCTCCGCGCCCAGGACCATGTTCTTAATCGTCGAACCGGACAGGTACTCCGCACCACCGGTGGAAACCTGCACGATCCCGTCGCTGCCCGCCTCGGCGAATCCCCGCAGGGCGGCATTGAGGGTCTGCGACGAGGTGACGTTGATCGCGGGGTAGGCGAAGGACTCGGACTTCGCCCGGTCGAGCATCTGGGCGTAGGTCTCTGGCGTGGCGATGGGCATCGGTGGGGCTCCTTGTCGAAGCTGTCGGGGCGCCGATCAGCCATGTACGGCGGCGCTGGGCAGCCCGATGGGACCTGCAGACCGCCGTTGGACTGTTGGTGGGCGAAGGGTATGACGGCATGCCCCGTCGGCGTGGTCGGATGCGGCCGACGTCGCCGGGGCAAAGTCGGCTTCCGACGCGGCGCCGACGCGCAGGTGTCGCGGCGCCGTTGCCTCCCGCGGCGGTCCGGTGGCCGGTGCGCGGCTCGCGGGACGTCCGAGGCGGCGTCGCGGACTTATCCGATTGGCTCGCCGGGCGGCGTGTGCGCCTGATGGCCGAAACGTGGCGCCATTCCCGGCGCGGGCGTGGCCCGGCGAGGTGCGCAGTGGCCCGGACGGGTGTGGTCCGTCGGCGGGCCCGGGATGTCAACCGCGGCGACGCGCCCGCCACCGGTGCGGGCCCGCCCGTCACACTGGTCACGTGGACGTCGGCAGCCTGTCCGGGACGACGCTGTACATCGTCCTGTTCGCGATGATTTTTACCGAGAGCGGGATCCTGATCGGGTTCTGGCTTCCCGGGGACACGATCCTGTTCGCAGCCGGTCTGGTCGCCGCGGATGCCGGCGCGGACGTCTCGATCTATGTTCTGTCGGTCGGCGTCGCCGTCGCGGCCAGTGCCGGCGCCGCGGCCGGGTACTACACCGGTCACCGGCTGGGCCGGCCGTTCCTGGAACGCCGGTACGCCTCGGCCCTGGCCCGGACGGAGGAGTTCTACCGGCGGTTCGGGGCCGTCACACTGGTGGCTGCCCGGTTTGTTCCCTGGGCGCGGACATTCGCCCCGGTCCTGGCCGGCGCCGTCGCCATGCCGTGGCACCGGTTTCTCGTCGCCGTGGTGTCCGGCGCGGCGGTGTGGGGCACCGGGCTGATCCTGCTGGGCTACGCGGCCTCCGCGATCCCTGGCCTGCGCGACGCCACGGGCTGGCTCGCGCTGGTGGTGGTGGTCGCCTCCGTCCTGGCGGGGGTCGGCGGCGAGCTGCTGCGCCGCCGCTCCGCCCGGAGCCGCTCCGCCCGGAGCCGGGATGCCCGGGAGGAGTCGGCCCCCGGGCCGGCCGTCGCGCCGGCCGCTGACCGGGAGCCGGCGAGTGATGATTCCCGCCCGGGCGACGGTCCGCCGGAACCGATTCCGGCACCGGCGTCGGGGCCGGACCCCTCGGCGGCCTCGGTGGTCGATCGCAAGCGGTGACCCGCGGGGTCTCCGCCGCAGTTCGCCGCCCGCTCGCTGCCCGTTCGGCCGGGGTTTGACCGGGGTTCGCCGCCGCAGGGACGTTGACGTTGTCCCTTTGTGCCCCCCGCGCCAAGGCCTCCGCCCTGGCCGATTCGGCGGGTAATCTCCACCACATTGCTACCCGATCACATCGGGTAGGCGATGGGCGTTGAGGGTGGTAGTTCCTGACTACGCCCAGCTAGCCTTGATCGATCCAGGCAGGAGGTCGGGGGGCCGACCGAGCGAAGGGTTCGATGCAACGCACGCGTAATCGGCACCGGGCACCGCGGCGCTCGGTGGTGCCCGGGCTCGGCGTGGCGGGGGGCGTCCTGCTGGTGACGCTCGTGTTCGCACTGTGGGTCGTCGGCGACGTCGGCGCGACCGCCGGCCGGGTTGCCGTCGGCGCCGCGAACGCGACGTCGGCGGCCGGCGGGTCGTCCCCGGGGAACGTCGACGAGGCGGCCGCAGGTGCATCCTCCGGCCGGGCCGGGTCGGGCAGCCTCACCGCGGCGCGTACCGGGGCCCAGGCGCTGGCGGCCCCGATCGGTGGCATCACCAGTGCGCAGCCGTCGCCGCAGGCCGGTCCGGGCGCGACGGGAACGGCCCCCGCGGGCACCGCCGGTCTCGCCGCGCTCGGTCAGCCGGTCGCCCGGGCTCGGCTGGTCGCCGATGTGATCGTCGCCACGAACCGCGAGCGACGGGTGGCCGGCTGCCCGAACCTGGTGGCCGATCCGGTGCTGACGGCGGCGGCCTGGGCGCACAGTGTCGACATGGCCGCGTCGGGCTACTTCCGCCACGACAGCCCCGACGGTCGTAACCCGTTCGACCGGATGACGGCTGCGGGCTTCGACTTCTCCGTCGCCGCGGAGAACATCGCCGCCGGGCAGCGCAGCGCCGCCGAGGTCGTCCGGGATTGGATGGACAGCCCCGAGCACCGGGCTAACATCCTCACCTGCTCGCTGACCCGGGTCGGCGTCGGCCTCGCGACAGGCGGCGCCTACGGCTACTACTGGACGCAGGACTTCGCGACCCCCGGAACGGGCCCCTGAGGCGACACCCCGGTCCGATCACCGAGTGCGCCGCACCGCCCCCGGCACCGGCGGGTTCCGGTTGCGTGCGGGACCGGGGGCCGGCCGGCCGGGTGGACTCGCGCCGATGGTCCGCTGTCACGGGGCGGTCGATCCCGTAGGGTCGGGACGTCGTCGCCGACGGCAGCGAACGCGGCACGGCCGGCGGAGCTGACTGCGGCGATCGCGACAGGATCGTCGACGCGGGTGACCTGGTCGTGGGTGATCCGGGTAGGAGGAGTGGGCCGTGGTTCGGGCGGTGGTCACCGGCGCGGCCGGGTTTCTTGGCGGAGCGCTCACGCATGCCCTGCGTCGGCAGGGCGCTGACGTCGTCGCGCTGGATGTCCGGCGCGCACCCGGCGTGGTGCAGGCCGATATCAGCAGGCCAGGTGACTGGGAGCGGGCGCTCGACGGGGCCGAACTGGTCATCCACGCCGCCGCGGTGGGCACCGGCGGCGTCGCGGAGCTCACCCCGGTACGCCCGGGGCGCGCGGGGGCGCCGCTGCGGGTCCCCGGCGCCGAGGTTCGGCGGGTGACACTCGGTGGCACCGCCGCCCTGCTCGACGCGGCCGCCCGTGCCGGGGTCGCCCGTTTCCTGCATCTGTCCTGCGTGGACGTGTTGCCGCTGGTGGCGCCGCGCGGCAGCGAGCGGGCCGAAGCCGGCCTGGTGGGCGGCCCGCTGGTGGACGAGACCGCCCCGGTCGGTCTCACCGGCGATGCGCGGGCCGACGCACTCGCCGCCGCCGAGCAGGCGGTGGGCTCGGCCGCAGCGCACGGGCTTGGTGCCACCGTCATGCGTATCGGCGATGCCTACGGCCCCCGCGCGGGGCGCTGGACGCTGTGGCCGGTGCTTCTCATGCGGGCCGGGCGGTTCGTGCTGGTGGACGGTGGCCGTGGCGTCCTCAGCCCGGTCCACGTCGACGACGTGGTCGCGGCGGTGACGGCGGTCGCCGCCGCGGACCGCGCGGCGGTCGCCGGCGAGGTGCTGCACGTCACCGGGGGCGAGCAGGTCAGCGCCGCCGAGTTCTTCGGGTACTACAGCCGGATGCTGGATCTGCCCTCGCCGCGGTCCGTGCCGGGCCGACTCGTCGAGGCCGTGGACGCGTGGGATCGGGTTCGGGCACTCGGCGCGGGTCGCCTGGCGACACCGAGGTCGTCGGCGCCGGCGGGCGCTGGGCCTGAATCGGAGGCGCTGGAGCTGGCGGGGACCGCCGCGGTGGCCGCACCGCCCGGCGTCGCCCCCCCGACGTCCGTGCCGGGCCGACCCGCCGGTGCCCTGGTCCGCGATCTCGGGGCCCGGCTCGTGGCCGGCGTCGACCCGCGCGCCCGGGTGGATCTCGGGGCGCTCGGCCTGCGTGAACTGACCCGCGACGCCGGCTTCTCCATTTCCCGGATCGGCCGGCTGGCCGGCTGGTCGCCCGTCGTGTCGCTGGCCGACGGCATGAACCGCACCGAGTCGTGGCTGCGGGAACGGGGCCTGCTCGGGGTCCAGGAGCCGTCTCGCCGTGGGTGAAGGGCCGACCCTCACCACCCCCCGGCTGCTTGCCCTGCCACTCACCATCTGGAACGCCGGGTACGTCGCCGAGGAGCTCGCGCCCACGCTGGCGTTCACGGCGGTCGTCGCCCGGTCGGGCGGACGCGGCGGGGACGGAGTCGGCCCCTACGGCGGGATCGTCGGCACGGATCCGCACGCCGCCGCCCCGGACCCGCTCGACCCGGCCGGGTCGCTGCGCCGTGAGCTGCGCCGCCGGGCCGGCGCCGGCCGGTCGGTGCTGACCTGGGTGCTGCGGCTCAAGTCGGGGCCGGCGGCCGTTGGTCTGGTCGCCGCGGACACCCAGGGCCGCCGCACGGCCGTCGGTGTGTCGATCGTGCTCGGGTGCCGGCAGGAGGGCTACGCGACCGAGGCGGTCCGCGCCGTCGCCGGCTGGTTCGAGTACCGCGGTGCTCTGGTGGAGACGAGGATCCGCCGCGGCGACGGGATCGGGAAGCGGCTGGGACAGGCGACCTCGTTCGTGCCTACCCCCGTCCTGATAGCCGACTGGTGGCGGATCTGGCTACGCCCGCCGACGGATTGATCATCTGGGCGGTTACTCACTGTCATGCGGCTCGGCCGCTGCCCGCCGGCGCGCCGCCACCTCGGCCGTCCCGGCTGGTCACGCGCCCGGACCAGCCCATTTCATGCTTGCCGAGCCGAAAACCCCTGCCCAGCGTCGTTGTGTCGCCCTGCGCGGAATTGTGTCGGCGTTGCCGTGGTGGTGGTCTGCTGTCAGCCTGGCGACATCCGTCTTCTCGTAGTTTCGTCGGCACAGGGCGAGCGGTGGACACGCCGCGATGGCAGCCCCCTGTTCAGACCGTGATGCCCTGGGGCACCATGTAAAGCGATGTCGCGACCGTTGGCCGACGGGTCGAGTGAGGGCGGGGCGTCCGAGGCGGTCCGTGGGAGGCCCGCCTCGCGTCCGGGGAGGGGAGCCCGAACGGTTCGGCGCTACCTGCGCCTGGGAGGTCAGCAGCATGAGCGTGGATACCCCTCGGGGGACACCGGCCGGAATCCGGCCGGGAGAGGTCACCTACGACCATCTGATCATTCCGTCGCACTGGCGGCGGTCCAACGAGTCCACGCCTGGCGCGCCCAACGCGTTGTTTCCACCCGATGGTGGGGCACCCGCCCAGTCATCCCTGCCGCCGATCAACCCGACGACCGGAGCGATGACCGGCCCCCTGCTGGTCGGGACGACGGCACGGGCCTTCGCCAAGCTCGATGATCTGATTCGGCTCAGCGCCGAGGACAAGGCCGTCATCGCCGCCCGCCGGGATGAGGCCGAGCGGGCACTACGGGCGATCTTCCCGCCCCGGTGCGCGCTGCCGCTGGTCGGCGTCGCGACGATCGGGTCGGCCGGGCGGGACACCATGATCCGGCCGCTGGACGAAGTCGACATCTTCGCCGTCTTCTCCGCCGCGAACAGCGCCTGGAAGCGGTTCCGCTGGGACTCGCGTGACCTGGTGCTCTGCGTGCGCAACGCGATCGGCGGCGAGCGGATCCAGACGATCGGCAGCCGCGGCCAGGCGCTGCGCATCGTCTACGATTCGCCGCCCGACGTGCACCTCGTCCCCGCGTTCGACCATCCCCGGGCCGGCTATGTCATGCCCGACCGGGTCGGCGGCTGGCTGCCGACCCGTCCGGAGCGGCACACGAGCTGGACCGCCGACCTCGGCCCTCGGGTGATCTCGGCGGTGCGCCTGCTCAAGGCGTGGAACCGGGTGTGCGGCAGCCACCTGCGCTCGTTTCACATCGAGGCGCTCGCCGGACAGGTCCTCGCCGGGCGCGGGCTCAACACCCGGCAGGGGCTCGCCGAGGTCTTCCGCCACATGGACGAGGTCGGTCTGGTGGCGGCGGACCCGGCGGACGTCGGCGGCGACCTGTCCGCTTACCTGCGTCCCGAGGACGTCGACGCGCTCGCGGAGACCATCCGGGCCGCCCGGATCTACTCGGCGAAGGCGGTCGAAGCGGAACAGGCCGGGGATCACGAGGAGGCCGTGGCCCTGTGGGGCTCGGTATTCGGCCCGGAGTTCCCGACCTTCGGCTAGGTCATCCACCGGTCCGGCAGGGCCGCGCGGCGCCCCAGCCGGGACCGCTCGGCCTGGACGGCGACCATCCGCAGTGCCTCGGCCTGGTCGCGCAGGCCGGCCCGCACCCGCACCGGTCCGCCGGTGGTGTCCAGGTGCACGTCGGCCAGGCGAAGCAGCCGGGCCAGCGGGTTCGCCACCAGACGGATGCTCTGCACCTTGCCGTGTGGGATGAGATCGGTGTGCCGGTGCAGCAGCCCGTGGCGCACGATGAAGACCACATCGTCCGCGCCACAGGACTGCGCCCGTCGGTGGAGCGGGGCGAGCAGCGCGGCCCGCCGCGGCGGGCGGGTCAACTCGACCTCGGCCACGTCCACCCCCGGCAGCAGCCTGCCGATCAGCTTGAGGGCCTCGTCCCGGCGGGCGACCGGGAGCAGGACTGACGGGCCGGCGCCGGCGACGTTCATCCGGACGCGCACCCAGCCGCATGGGCGCCACAGCATCGGCTCCCCGATGCTGATCGCCTGGACCCGCCCCGGCGGGATGGTGGCGTGGGCGCGCTCAAGCAGCCCGCTGTCGATGCGCAGCCCGTCCGGCGATTCGGACACGATGTACGGGTAGCCGGCGGCGAAGATCCGGAAGGTGGTGTGCCAGAGCCAGCCGAGCAGCGGGATCGCGCCCAGGACGCCGGCCCTGGTGCCGGTGAGCAGCGATGGCGTGGCGATTGCCGCCGCCCCGAACAACGCCGCCCACGGCGCGGGCGACAGGGCGATCGCGGCGATCAGCCGCCTCGGCGGTACCTCGGCGAGCGGATGGTGCGGCGCCTCGCCGACGTCGGGAGCGAGCCCGGCCGCGGTGGCAAGCAGCTCGGCGCGTAGCCGGTGGGCGTGCCCGATCGACAGGTACCGCAGATCGGACCCGGAATCGCCGCCGTCGGAGTCGGATCGTTCCCGGCGTTCCCGGCCCGCCAGGTCCAGGCGCAGGATGGCCAGCCCGATCAGCCGGGCGAGCAGCGGCTGGACGATGTCCACCGACTGCAGTCGGTCCAGCCGGACGTAGCGGGTGTGCCGCACCAGCAGACCGGTGTCGAGCCGCAGGCCGTCGCGTTCGATCCGGTAGCGGGTGAACCGCCAGGTGCAGTACCCGTAGGTGCCGGCCGCGGGAATCAGGAAGATCAGGGTGAGGCCGACGGCCCGAGCCGTGACGTCCTCGGCGAGGTTACGCCCGACGGTCGCGGCGAACGCGGCGACGATCACCCAGCCGCGCAGGAACGGCGTGAGGGGATGCAGCCGGTGGAACCCGTCCGGCGCGACCACGTCGGTGTGCCGTCCTTCGGTGTGCCGTCCTTCGGTGTGCCGTCCTTCGGTGTGCCGCTCGGTGGTCTCACGCTCGGTGGTCACAGGCCGGCCGACCGAGCTTCGCCGCGTTCGGTGAGGGCGTCGCGCAGCCGGGCGGCCTCCTGGTGGGGCAGTCCGGGGATGACGGCATCGCTGGCCGCCGCTGCGGTGTGCAGCTGCACCTTGGCGATGCCGAAGCGCCGGGCGAGGGGCCCGGCGGTGACATCGACGAGCTGCATCCGCCCGTAGGGCACGACGACCAGGCGGCGTACCAGCACACCCCGGCTGATCAGCAGATCGTCCTCCCGCTCGGCGTAGCTCCAGGCCCGCCAACTCGCGCCGATGGACCGCCAGACGCAGGTCGCCGCCAGCAGGGGCACGGCGGTGAGCAGGACCCAGGGCCAGCCGCCGACCGAGAGTGAGATCAGCAAGGCGAGCGCCACCGCCGGAACGGTCCCGAGGACCAGCAGCGTCCGGCGCAGGCGCCGCAGCCCCGGAGGCAGGGCCCGCCACTGTTCGGGATCCGGCAGGAGAGCGTCGGGCATGCCGTAACGATAAGTCGCACCTCGGATACGACCGACCGGAATGGGGCGAGCGGATCGCGGTCGTCGGGCTGGCCGGGGCGAGTCTCGCCGCGGATCTACACCCGATGGTGCGGTGGCCGTGGGCGCGGCGTCGAGATCGGTCCGCCGGAGGCGGCCGCCGGGGGAGCGCTACCGGTGTCGTCCGTGCGAGCCAGTCGGCTGGGCCACCAGATGGGTCGGCCGATGTCCAGCGTCAGCGCCGGCACGAGGATCGACCGCACGACCAGAGTGTCGAGCAGGACGCCGAACGCGACCACGAAACCGACTTCGGTGAGCTGGACGAGCGGAAAGATGACGAGAGCGGAGAAGGTGGCGGCCAGCACGACACCCGCGGAGGTGATCACACCGCCGGTGACGGCCAGCGCGTGCAGTACGCCGGGCCGGGGACCGATCCGCTCGGCCTCCTCGCGGACCCGGGTCATGAGGAAGATGTTGTAGTCCACGCCGAGCGCGACCAGGAAGATGAACGCCAGCAGCGGCAGCGAGGGATCGGCGCCGGGAAAGCCGAAGATCCAGCGGTAGGCGACGGCGCTTGCGCCGAGCGCGGCGAGGTAGGACAGCACCACCGTGGTCATGAGCATCAGCGGGGCGACGATCGAGCGCAGCAGGAACATCAGCACCACGAGCACGACGGCGAGAACCAACGGGATGATCATCCTGCGGTCGCGCACCGCAGCCTGCCGTACGTCGAGGTTCACCGCCGTGTTCCCCCCGATCAGCGTGCCCGCGTCCGGGATCCGGTGCAGCCTGGACCGTAGCTCGCGCACGGTGTCGAACGAACGTTGGCTGTCCGGCTGATCCCGCAGGGCGATGAGGAACTGCACCTGGCCGTCGGCGCGGCCGATCTCGGCCGTCCCCGCCACCCCCGGCGTCGCTCGGATCACGGCACCGACCTGCGCTGCCGCCCGTTCGGATGCGATGATGTACGTCGGCGCCGCGACTCCCGGCGGGAAACCCGCGGAGATCAGTTCGATGCCGTGCACCGATTCCACCCGGTGCCGGAAGCCCTGGTCCTGCCGCAGCGAGGTGTCCATCGTCAGCAGGCCGAGGACGAGCACCCCCAGCGCCAGCGAGGTTCCCACCCATACCACCCGCGGACGCCGGTCGATCGCCGCGCCGATCCTGACCCAGCGCCCCGGCTCCTCGGCGAGGTCGAACTCGGTGAGATCCTCGTGACCGGGGACGGTGGGCGCGGCCAGCGCGTTCAGGTGGGCGGTCCGCGCCGCCGGTCCCCGCCGGGCCGTGTCGGTGACCGGGGGATGTTCTCCGAAGTGGGGGATCAACGGCCAGAACAGTCGGCGTCCACAGAGCACCATCGCCGCCGGAAGCAACGTGGTCATCGTCACCAGTGCGGTCGCGATGCCGATCGCGCCGACCGGCCCGAGCCCGCGGTCGGAGGCCAGCTCCCCGATCAGCAGGCAGAGCATCGCGATGACGACGGTCCCGGCGGAGGCCAGGATCGCGGGGCCAGCGCGCCGCATCGCCTCCCGCATGGCATGGGCCGGATCCCGATGGCGGGTGAGTTCCTCCCGGTAGCGGGCGATGAGTAGCAGGGCGTAGTCCGTGCCGGCCCCGAAGACGAGTACCCGCAGGATGCCCGCACTCTGCCCGTTGACGGTCAGCCCGCTGTGCCGGGCGAGCAGGCTGATGATCCCGGCCGCGGCCTGGTCCGCGATGCCCACCGACACCAGGGGAACCAGCCACAGCAGCGGGCTTCGGTAGACCACCAGCAGGATCGCGGCGACGATCCCTGCGGTGACGATGAGTAGCCAGCTTTCGATCGTCCTGAACGTCTGGAAGGCGTCGGCGATCAGCCCCGCCGGCCCGGTGATCGCGGTCTCGGTCCCGGCGGGGGAGAGCCGGGTGGCGATCCGGCGCATCTCGCGCACGTTGTCGGTGAACTGGGCGGCGTCGTCGAGCTGGGCGAGGGGGACGGTGAGGATCAGGGCTCGCCCGTTGGGAGAGATGATCGGTCCGAGGACAGGGCCGGAGGCGAATGGGCGCAGCGCCCCGGCGATGGCGGCGGCGGCGGACCGGTCCGTCGGGGTCAGGCCCGCCGGCCTGGTCATGACGACGATGGCCGGGACGGCTTCCCCGCCGGGGAAGTGGCGCTGCGCGGCGAGCAGGCGGGTCGACTCGGCGTCCGCCGGGAGGAAGGCGCTCGCGTCGTTCTTCTGGGCGTCCGCGAGGCGGAAGGCCAACGGGCTTGCCACCCCGCCGACGGCGAGCCAGAAGGCAATGATCATCCAGGCTGAGCGGCGTCCGATCACCCATGACACGACCCGCCAGCCTCCTGTTCGGCAGTGCTGCGCCCGTCCGCCGGCAAACGGCGCCGGACGGTCACTCCCGCGGTGCCGTCGCGATCTCCCGGCTCATCCGGCGTCGCGGCCCCGACGGAATCGTCGCAGCTCCGCGGCCCAGACGCCGAGTCGCGTGGGGCGCAGCCGAGTCGCTTACGGCCGATACGTCCGATCTGCGGCGGCCGGGTCCGTGGCAGCCCAGGCGAGGGCGATGTCCGCCGCGACGGCGACGTTGTTCCGCACGGCGTTGATGTTGACCTCCAGGCTCGCTCCGCCGGTCTCCCGGTGAAAGGTCTCCAGGAGGAACGGCGTGACGGCCTTTCCGCGGATGCCACGTTCCGCGGCCCAGGCCAGAGCGTCGGCCAGCACCCTGTCGTGCAGGGCCGGGTCGAGGGCCTGGTCGCTGGGCAGCGGGTTGGCCACGACAATCGCCGAGGTGAGCCCCAACGTGTCGGCCGCCGTCATCGTCGTGGCGACCTGGCTCGCGTCGCCGACCCGCCAGTCCAGGTCGTAGGTGGTGTGCGGCAGGTAGAAGCCGGGGAAGGTCGACGTCCGATAGCCGATGACGGTGATTCCCAGCGTCTCGAGCCGTTCGAGGGTCGCGCTGATGTCAAGGATCGACTTGACCCCGGCGCTCACGACGGTGATCGGCGTGCTCGCCAGGGTCACCAGGTCGGCGGATTCGTCGAAGCTGTCCCCGGCGCCGCGGTGCACCCCGCCGAGACCTCCGGTGGCGAACAGGCGAATCCCGACGCGGGACGCGAGCAGAGCGGTGGATGCGACTGTCGTTGCTCCGGTCCACCCCGTGGCGCAGGCGACCGGCAGATCACGTACGGACAGCTTGACCACGTGGACGTCGTCGGCAATGCGGCGCAGATCCGGTTCGTCCAGGCCGATCCGGGGCACCCCGTCGATCACCGCGATCGTCGCGGGGGTCACGCCCCGGTCGCGGGCCTGTTGTTCCAGCTCCATTGCGACCTCGCGATTGCGGGGCCGGGGCAGCCCGTGCGCGATCAACGTCGACTCCAGCGCGACTACCGGCGCCCCGCCGGCCAGGGCATCCCGCACGGCTGCCGAGACGACGATGTTCGATCTGCCCGCCATGGGCTGACCCTACGTCGTTCCGCCTCCGCCCGATCGGTCGGAAATGGGCGGTCCGCACGGGGTAACCGGGCGGCGGCGGGCGGTGTCGCCGGCGTTCACTGCCCGCGCCTCACTGCTCGCGCCTCACTGCCCGCGAGCGCGCTCGGCCCGGAACCGCAGCGGCACGCTGTACAGCGTCGCGAACCGCTCGACCGAACCGAACACGTTCTTCGCCCACTCGCTGTACTTCGCGAGGTATCCGGGGTTCTGATCTGCGGGCGCGGCGTCCAGGTCGGCGGTGAGCACGCCGGTGAGGACGACGAAGTCGCCCCCGCGGCCGTCGTCGTCCAGGTGCAGGGAGCTGCGCGGATTTGCCTGGATCCGGCTCAGTCGCCGCGCGGTGGGTTCGCTGTAAAGCTGGGCGCTGGCGGTGGCGGAATCCCACAGGAACCAGATCGGCGCGGGCTGCGGGGTTCCCGACCGGTCGGTGGAGGTCAGCCAGGCGATCCGGTCCTCGTCCAGCCGCCGGGCGACCTTCGCCCCGAACGCGGTGTCGGGATCGGGAAGTACGGACATCGTCGGCTCCTACAAGGCCTTGGCGGTCGGCTTGATCGCGGCCGAGACGATCAGCCCGGAGCCGCCGGGGACGGCGTCGACCAGCACGTCGTCGCCGTCGCGGACCTGTCCGGCGAGCAGTTCCCGGGCGAGCTGGTCGCCGATCGCCGTCTGGACGAGGCGCCGCAGCGGCCGCGCTCCGAACACCGGGTCGTAGCCGACATCGGACAGCCAGGCCTTGGCGGGGTCGGTGACCTCAAGGCCGATCCGCCGCTCATGCAGCCGCGCTCGCAGCCGGTCGAGCTGGAGGTCGACGATGTGGGTCAGCTCGTCGCGGCCGAGCTGGTCGAAGACGAGGACGTCATCGAGCCGGTTGAGGAACTCCGGCTTGAAGGCGTCCCGCACCGCGACCATCACGGACTCGCGCCGCACCTGCGGGCTCAGGGTGGGATCGGCGATGAACTGCGAGCCCAGGTTCGAGGTCAGGACGAGGATCGTGTTCCGGAAATCGACCGTGCGTCCCTGGCCATCGGTCAGCCGCCCGTCGTCGAGGACCTGCAGCAGCACGTCGAAGACGTCCGGGTGGGCCTTCTCGACCTCGTCGAGCAGGATGACGCTGTAGGGCCGGCGGCGGATCGCCTCGGTGAGCTGGCCGCCGGACTCGAACCCGATGTAGCCGGGCGGGGCCCCGATCAGCCGGGCGACCGAGTGCTTCTCGGCGTACTCGCTCATGTCGATACGCACGACCGCCCGCTCGTCGTCGAACAGGAAGTCGGCCAACGCCTTCGCGAGCTCCGTCTTGCCGACGCCGGTCGGACCGAGGAAGAGGAACGAGCCGGTGGGCCGGTCGGGGTCGGCGATGCCGGCTCGGGCCCGGCGAACCGCGTCGGACACCGCCCGCACCGCCTCGTCCTGGCCGATCACCCGGGCGTGCAGCTCGGACTCCATCCGCAGCAGCTTCGCCGTCTCACCCTCGAGCAGCCGGCCGGCCGGGATGCCCGTCCAGGCACCGACGACCTCGGCGACGTCGTCCGGGCCGACCTCTTCGTTGAGCATCGCCCCGCCGGGCGAGTCCGCGGCGGCCAGCGCGTCGGTGGCGTCGGTCAGCCGCCGCTCCAGCGTCGGGATCGTGCCGTAGCGCAGCTCGCCGGCCTTCGCCAGGTCGAGGTCGCGCTCGGCCAGCTCCGCGGCGCGGCGCACGTTCTCCAGCTCCTCCTTGATCTTCTGGACCTCGGAGATCGAGTCCTTCTCCCGGTGCCAGCGCGCCGTGAGGCTCGACAGCTCCTCGCGCCGGTCCGCCAGCTCGCGTTGCAACCGGCCGCGCCGCTCCCGGGAGGCCTCGTCGTTCTCCTTCGACAGCGCCAGATCCTCGATCTCCAGCCGGCGCACGGCCCGCTCGAGCTCGTCGATCGCGACCGGGCGGCTGTCGATCTCCATCCGCAACCGGGACGCGGCCTCGTCCATGAGGTCGATCGCCTTGTCCGGCAGGAAGCGGGCGGTGACGTAGCGGTCGGACAGGGTCGCCGCGGCGACCAGCGCCGCATCGGTGATGCGCACCCCGTGGTGCACCTCGTAGCGCTCCTTGAGGCCGCGCAGTATGCCGATGGTGTCCTCGACGGTCGGCTCGCCGACGAGGACCGGCTGGAAGCGTCGCTCCAGCGCCGGGTCCTTTTCGATCCTGGTGCGGTACTCCTCCAGGGTGGTCGCGCCGATCATGCGTAGCTCACCGCGGGCGAGCATGGGCTTGAGCATGTTGCCCGCGTCCATCGCGCCCTCGGCGCTGCCGGCGCCGACCACGGTGTGCAGCTCGTCGATGAACGTGATGATCTGCCCCTCGGCCTCGCGAATCTCGTTGAGAACCGAGGTCAGCCGCTCCTCGAACTCGCCGCGCAGCTTGGAGCCGGCGACCATCGAGCCCAGGTCGAGCGAGACGATCCGCCGGCCGCGCAGCGACTCGGGCACGTCGCCCGCCACGACCCGCAGCGCGAGACCCTCGACGATGGCGGTCTTGCCGACGCCCGGCTCGCCGATGAGGACCGGGTTGTTCTTGGTTCGCCGGGACAGCACCTGGATCACCCGGCGGATCTCCGCGTCCCGGCCGATCACCGGGTCGAGCTTGCCCTGCTGGGCCCGCTCGGTGAGGTCGATCGAGTACTTCTCCAGCGCGCGGTAGGACCCCTCGGGGTCGCGGCTGGTCACCCGCCGGGCGCCGCCGCGGACCTTGTCGAAGGCGCCGCGCAGCGCGTCCGGGCTCGCACCGGCAGAGGTCAGGATGCGGCCGGCCTCGCCCCCCTCTTCAGCGAGCGCGACGACGAGGTGCTCGACCGAGGTGTACTCATCGCCCAGCCGGGCGGCCTGTCCCTCGGCGCTGTTGAGCACGGCGAGGAGCTGGCGGGACAGCTGCGGTGCCGAGACGCTCATCCCGGTGGCTCTGGGCAGCCGGGATACCGCGGCCTCGGCCTTCGTCCGGACCGTGTCGACGGAGGTGCCGGCCGAGGACAGCAGCGCCGCACCGACCCCGTCGGGAGCCTCGAGCAGGGCGGTGAGCAGGTGGAGGGGGTCGACGAGCGGCGACCCGTCGCCGGTGGCTCGACTGATCGCCGCGGAGAGAGCCTCCTGCGAGCGGGCGGTGAGGCGTTCAGCGTTCATGGCGGATCCCAGGGTGGTCAGGTGCGTGCAGTGTCATCTCTTGCAACGCTCAGCATAGGTGAGTCGTTCCCGCTCAATCTTGATGTGAGGTTCGTGCCGGGCAGTCAACGGCGGGGAAGCGGCCGCCATACTACGATCGCCCCGCGGTCGACCGGGACGAGGTCGCGCCGGTGGCTGGCGTGCGCCTCGGCCACCTGCCGCTCCGCGTCGACGCGAGCCCGGGCGAGTTCCTCGGCGAGCTGGCGGACCTGCGCCTGCAGCGCCAGCACCTGAGCGCTGAGGTGCAGGATCTGCCGGATGCCCTCCAGGTTGACGCCCTCCTCCTGGGACAGGCGCTGCACCTCCCGCAGCAGGGCGACGTCCCGGGCGGAATAGCGCCGCCCCCGGCCCGCGGTACGGCCCGGGGTGACCAGCCCGAGTCGGTCATAGGACCGCAGGGTCTGCGGGTGCATGCCCGCGAGCTGCGCCGCAATGGAGATGACGTAGACCGGTGCGTCCTCGTCGTGAGCGGGGCCGGGCAGCGGACCGGTCGGGTAGTACCCCTCCGGCCGGACCTCGGCGGCCGAGGTCCGTGGGTCCGACGGCGATCGCTCCCCCGGCCGTCGCGCCGGAGCTGTTCGTGCGTGTGACGCGGCCGGCGGGTCGGACGTGCGATTCGGCCGCGCGGTCATCCCTCTGCCTCCATCCGTTCCATCAACGGCGCCCGTGGATCTTCGGGATGGGCCTGGGCGAACTCGAGCAACGCCGTGCGTGCGCGCGGCGAGAGATCGGCCGGCTTGGGCACGGTCACCTCCAGCGTCACGATGAGATCACCGTTTCCGCCGCCCGACGTCGGGACACCGCGTCCACGGGCCCGCAGCCGCCGTCCGCTGGACGTGCCGGCCGGCACCTTCACCGTGAGCGGCGCGCCGTCGAGAGTCGGCACCCGGACCGACGCGCCCAGGGCCGCCTCGGTGATCGTGATGGGGAGCGTGATGGTCAGGTTGTTGCCCTCCCGGTCGAAGACGGGATGGCGAAGCACATGGACCGTCACCTCAAGGTCACCGGCCGGGCCGCCGCGCTCCCCGGGCGTGCCGCGCCCGCGCACCCGTAGCCGCTGCCCGTCGCTGACGCCGGGTGGGATGCGGATGCGCTGCTCGCGCTCGCGGCGACCGGAGCCCCGACAGTCCGGACATGGGTGATCGATCAGCGTGCCCTTGCCCAGGCAGTCGCGGCAGGGCTCGGACAGCGCGAATCCGCCCTGGGAACGGGAGACAACGCCGAGCCCCCGGCAGGTCGTACAGGTCCGTGGGGATGTCCCCGGCCGGGCCCCGCTGCCTTCGCAGGTGTTGCAGGTCGCGGCGCCGGGCAGCCGGACCGACGCCTCCAGCCCGGTCAGCGACTTCTCGAACGGGATGGTGACCTCGGCCTCGATGTCGCCACCCCGGCGGGGCCCGCGGCCCGGCGACGACCGCTGAAACATGTCGAAGAAACCGCCGAGACCACCGCCCGCCCCGCCGAGGAGATCCTCGAAGTTGACGTTCGGGCCGCCGCCGTAACCTCCGCCGGGAGCACCGAAGCCGCCGGGAGCACCGAAGCCCCCGTAGCCGCCGGGCCGCCCGCCGTCGAGGCCACCCGACCGGCCGCCGGCCGCGAACAGCGCCCGAGCCTCGTCGTACTCTCGTCGACGGCTCTCGTCGGAGAGAACGTCGTAGGCCTCGGACACCTCCTTGAACCGGGCCTCGGCCTTGGCGTCGCCCGGGTTCTTGTCCGGATGCAGCTCTCGGGCAAGCTTCCGGTACGCCTTCTTGATGTCGGCCGCCGAGGCGTCCTTGGGAACGCCGAGAGCGGCGTAATAGTCCTTCTCGACCATGTCGCGAACACTCACAGCGCCCCTCCTTTCCTCATCGTGTCGTCCCGTACGGGCTGTCCGCCCGTACGGGACGGCCGGCCACGTCCCTCAGGTCGCGACCTGCGTGGCGAACCGACCGGTGCCGCCACGGCACGGGCGGCCGGGCGGGCCGGACCCGGCTGCCACCCTCAGTCGGCGCTGACAGTGGGCCCGCCGTGATCAGGGCGGGGGATGCTGCCGGTGTCGTCCGGGAGCGGACTCGGCCGCTGCGCCGGTTCGTCCGGCCGCCCGGACCCGTGGGTTGCTGCCTCGTCGGCTCGCGGCTCGGCTTCGGCTGGCGCAGCCACCTCGCCCGTGGGCTCCGCGACCGCCACCTGCGCGGGGCGCAGGACCCGACCCGCGTGCGAATAGCCGGCCCGGAAGACGTCCACACAGGTCGGGCCGGTCACGTCGGCCCGGTAGGAGTGCATGAGCGCCTCATGGACGGACGGGTCGAACTCGTCGCCCGGCGAACCGTAGCGCTCGAGCCCGGCGGCCTCCAACGTCGTCTCGAGGGCCTCGGCGATGGCCTTGAACGGTCCTTCGAGATCCCCGTGGTTACGGGCACGACCGATGTCGTCGAGGGCTGGCAGCAGGCTGGCGAGCAGCTTGGCGGTCGCCTGCTCGCCGCTCTGCTGGCGGTCCCGCTCGACCCGCCGGCGGTAGTTGTCGAACTCCGCCTTCAGCCGCTGCAGGTCCGCCGTGCGTTCGGCGATCTGGTGCTGCAGGGAGGCGACGAGCTCACCGTCGACCTCCTGGGCGGGAGCACCGGTGGGAGCAGCGCCCGCCGGTGCGTCGGGCACGGTGGCGGCATCCGCCCGCACCTCGCCGCTCTCCGGGTCGATCCGTCGCCGATCGCGCACGACCACGCGAGGCTCCTCCCCGTCGTCTCTGCCCGCACCCCACCAGTCGCTGGACTGACCGGAGGTCACTTCTTGTCCTCCTCGTCCACGATCTCGGCGTCGACCACGTCGTCGTCGGCCGGTCCGCCGGCGCCGGGGGCACCCGCCCCCTCCTGCGCGGCCTGCTCGTACATGGCCTGGCCCATCGCCTGGCTCGCGGCGGCGAGCGCGTCGGCGGCCTCCCGGATGGCCGCCGTGTCGGTGCCCGCGACAGCGCCACGCAGGGTGCCGAGCTTCTCCTCCACGTCCGACTTCACCGCGGCGTCGATCTTCTCGCCGTTTTCGGCCAGGAACCGCTCGGTGGAGTAGACGAGAGTCTCCGCCTTGTTCCGGGTCTCGGCCTCATCGCGGCGGTTACGGTCTTCCTCGGCGTACTGCTCGGCGTCGCGGACCATCCGATCGATGTCGTCGCGCGGCAGCGCGGACCCGCCGGTGATCGTCATCGACTGCTCCTTGCCCGTGCCGAGATCCTTGGCGGACACGTGCACGATGCCGTTCGCGTCGATGTCGAAGGTCACCTCGATCTGGGGCAGGCCGCGCGGAGCCGGCGGCAGGCCGGTCAGCTCGAACATGCCGAGCTTCTTGTTGTACGCGGCCATCTCGCGCTCACCCTGGAAAACCTGGATCTGCACGGAGGGCTGGCTGTCCTCGGCGGTGGTGAAGATCTCCGAGCGCTTGGTGGGAATCGTGGTGTTGCGCTCGATGAGCTTTGTCATGATTCCCCCCTTCGTCTCGATCCCGAGCGACAGCGGGGTGACGTCGAGCAGCAGGACGTCCTTGACCTCGCCCTTGAGCACGCCGGCCTGCAACGACGCGCCGACGGCGACGACCTCGTCCGGGTTGACGCCCTTGTTCGGCTCCTTGCCACCGGTGAGGTCGCGGACCAGGTCGACGACGGCGGGCATCCGGGTGGAACCGCCGACGAGAACGACGTGGTCGATGTCGCTGACCTTGATGCCCGCGTCCTTCACCGCCTGCTGGAAGGGGTGCTTGCAGCGGTCGATGAGGTCGGACGTCATCCGCTGGAACTCGGCCCGCGACAGCGACACGTCGAGGTGCAGCGGGCCCTCCGCCGAGGCGGTGATGTAAGGCAGGTTGATCGACGTCTGGCTGGACTGGGAGAGCTCGATCTTCGCCTTCTCGGCGGCCTCCCGCAGCCGCTGCAGGGCCATCTTGTCCTTGCCGAGATCGACCCCGTGCTGACCGTTGAAGGTCTTGATCAGGTGATCGGTGATCCGCTGGTCCCAGTCGTCACCGCCGAGGTGGGTGTCGCCGGAGGTGGACTTCACCTCGACGACGCCGTCGCCGATCTCCAGCAGCGAGACGTCGAAGGTGCCGCCACCGAGGTCGAAGACCAGGATGGTCTGCTCCTTCTCGCCCTTGTCCAGCCCGTAGGCGAGGGCCGCCGCGGTCGGCTCGTTCACGATCCGCAGGACGTTGAGGCCCGCGATGGTGCCGGCCTCCGTGGTCGCCTGCCGCTGGGCGTCGTCGAAGTAGGCGGGGACGGTGATGACCGCGTCCGCGACAGCCTCGCCGAGGTAGGACTCGGCGTCCCGCTTGAGCTTCTGGAGGATGAAGGCACTGATCTCCTGAGGAGTCAGGTCCTTCGCGTCGACCTTCATCTTCCAGTCGGTGCCCATGTGGCGCTTGACCGACCGGATGGTGCGCTCGACGTTGGTGACAGCCTGCCGCTTCGCGACCTCGCCGACCAGGACCTCGCCGTTCTTCGCGAAGGCCACGACCGACGGGGTCGTGCGAGAGCCCTCGGCGTTCGCGATCACCGTGGGTTCGCCGCCCTCGAGCACGCTCACGACGGAGTTCGTGGTGCCGAGGTCGATGCCGACCGCTCGTGCCATGTCTGTGTGCCTCTCGATCCATGCCGGCGCCGCGAACGGTGCATGCGAGCCGACCTCGTGGGGTGAAACCTCTCGGTGGACCGGCTCTCCGAGGGCCACCCGGAGAGTGCGGTCCTGCTAACGCTAGGGCGCATCAGGAGGTTGAGTCTGCGTGACTCATGATGACGGCTCCTAGCATAACTCGGCAGAGGTGAGTCATCCATACTCAACTTTGCGATCCCCGGTGGGATTCCCGCTCGAGGCGATCGGCGGGGCACGCCGACCGATGGCAGGGCGGATCACGTGGCAGAGCCTTCGGCGCTGCAAGGACCGCGGGCATGCCGCAGGCCCGACCCCGCGCGGGGTCGGGTGCGGAAGTCGTTGCCGGGTGGTGCGAGGTCAGGAGCCGGCGGGCGGCTGCGGCTTCGATTCGCCGGACGGGGAACCGTCGGGCGGGTCGCCCGCGCTGCCCGAGGCGTCGGTCCGAGGTGGCTGGGGGGCCTCCCTCGGCGAGCGCACCGCGGCCAGGATGCGGCCCCGGCGGGCGCTGGCGCGTGGCCGCGCGCCCCCGCTGCGCGGCGCAGCCAGGCCGATCGAGGCCACCGGGCCGCCGGCGGCCTCGGGCGGGCCGTCCGCGTCGAGGTCGGCCGCCGCGGCGGGGACCCCGCGGCCCGGGACGGTCAGCGGCATCCCGGTCCGTTCGCTGACGTCGGCCTGCCGGCCCAGGTCGGCCTCGATCTGGGCGAGCCGGTCGAGCATGTCGCTGGCGTCGCCGTCGCGCTCGCGGATGGTGCGCAGCGCGTCCATGAGGGTCAGCCACTGGTCACGGTCAACGGTGACCTGGTCGGCCAGCCGGTTGGCCGAGAAGGCCGGGAACAGCCGTTCCGCCGCGGCGATGATCTGCCGAACCTCGCCCGGGTTGAGGCGGCCGGGCTTCTTGCGGATGTAGTTGGCGGCGTCCTTGATGCTGATGATCGTCACACCGTCGAGGGCGCCGTCGCTCCACAGCACGTCGGCCTCGACCATCACCAGGATCGGGTTGACCGGAATCTTGAGCATCGGCAGCGCGGCCCGGACCTGGCTGCGGACCTCGCTCCCGAGCCAGGAGGCCCGGTCGATCACCGGCTTGAGCGACTCGCCGTCGCAGATCGCCCCGCCCTTGGTGTAGCGCACGGTCCCCTTGCTGTTGTCGCTGCCGATCACCATCACCCCGCCCGGACCGATCACGAGGTGGCCGATGGTCGCCTCGGAGTACGGCACGGCCCGGTCGTGGAGGATGATGTAGCCCTGCCGGCGCAGCCGGGCGATGGCTCGGGCAGTCCTGCGCTCGGCCTCGGCGCCCTCCCGCAGCGACTCGATGTCCGGCGCGGTGCCGTACGCGGCGATGACGATGCCGGCCGGCCAGGCCAGGAAGACCAGGAAGAACACGGCGATCGCGATGCCCGGCTGCCCGACCCCGAAGCCGATGACCAGGGCGAGGACGAGGCCGACCACCGCCGCCCGCGCCGCGATGCGGGGGACCTGCCGCGTCAGCCGGTCCCGCCGGACCAGTGCCTGGTTCTCCCGGGCCCGCTGGTACTCCGTCTGCAGGGACTGCCCGGGACGGCCGACTCGGGTCATCGTCGGCCGGGTGATCGTTGCCATCGTGCCCACCATGGTTCGCAGGGGTCGTCAACGTCGGTAGGGGCCCGTCCGCCGTGAACGCCGGGCATCGTCGCGACAGCGCTGGCACCAGGCCTACACATGTCTCGGCGAAGCTTGCACCGCGGGACACACGATCGCCCGGTAACCGTGGGCGAAAGGCCGTCCTTATGGTGCGTCGAAGGTCCTTGCAGCACAAGGGTTGACATCATCGACTTGGGTGCCCGCGCGGCGTGGACGAGGGCGAGACATGGTCGGCACGGTGCTGGTGCCACGACCGCTGCCGACCGCCCGCCGAGGCCGGCGCGGTACGCGGGTGCGTGACGGTGCGGTAGTCGTGGCGGTGCGAGACGTTGCGCGTCGGTTGAGCATCTGCCACCGAAAGTAGCAGTCCAGCGCACTCGGCGCGGGCGATCGGACCTTCGGACCCCCTATCTCGGGCCGCTCGGACCACGTCGTGGCAGGGTCGGTGGTAGGCGGGCTCGCCGCCGGTCGCGAAGTCACCGCTGTCCACATCGGGATCTGCGAGAACGACCTCGGCCGGCGGATGGGACGGGGCTCGTCGAAACGGGTGGCACGGCTCACTCGTCCCGTTTTGTTACTGGCCGGTACGAGTAGGCTCACCCGCAAGGGTGGGTGCCCAGATGGAGGATGCTGTGAGAATTGCGATCGGTGGAGCGATCACGCTGATCGCTCTCGCGGTTGCCGGCCGCCGGGTGTTCTGGCTGTTCCGGCTGATCAGGTCGGGCCAGCCAACGCAGGGCCGGCTGGACGACCTGCCGAAGCGTATTTGGACCGAGATCAGCGAGGTCGGCGGTCAGCGGAAGCTGTTGAAGTGGTCGGTCCCGGGGATCGCGCACTTGTTCACCTTCTGGGGCTTCACGATCCTGCTGCTGACCGTCATCGAGGCCTACGGCGGTCTGTTCGACGACGACTTCCACATCCCCTGGTTCGGTCACTGGGCGGCCATCGGCTTCCTGGAGGACTTCTTCTCCGTCGCTGTGCTCGCCGGACTGGCCGCCTTCACGATCATCCGGATCAAGAACGCACCCGCCCGGCTGGAGCGCAAGTCGCGTTTCTACGGCTCGCACACCGGGCCGGCGTGGGTCATCCTCGGCCTGATCACGGCGGTCGTCGTGACCCTGTTGATCTACCGTGGCGCGCAGTACAACACCGGGAACCTGCCGCAGGGCCAGACCAAGTGGGCCTTCGCCTCCTACGTCGTCAGCCGGATCTTCTCGGGTCTGTCGCACGGCGTGAACGAGGACATCGAGACGGCCTTCCTGCTGCTCAACATCGCGGTCATCATGGGCTTCTCCGTGCTGGTGGTGTACTCCAAGCACCTGCACATCGGGCTGGCGCCGATCAACGTCGTGCTCAAGCGTGAGCCTGTCGCCCTCGGCCCGCTCGGCAGCACCCCCGACATCGAGAAGCTGATGGACGAGGACGAGCCGCTCGTCGGCGTCGGCAAGGTCGAGGACTTCACCTGGAAGGCGATGCTCGACTTCGCCACCTGCACCGAGTGTGGGCGCTGCCAGAGCCAGTGCCCCGCCTGGAACACCGGCAAGCCGCTGTCGCCGAAGCTGCTGATCATGGACCTGCGTGACCACCTGTTCGCCAAGGCCCCCTACCTGCTGTCCACCAAGGGCGAGGCCGAGGGCGAGGCGGCGCCGGCGGCGGTCACCGGGGTCTCCGAGGACGCGCACGCTCACCACGGTGTGCCCGAGTCCGGCTTCGGCCGGGTGCCCGAGCCCGGCCAGCCGCAGGTGGACCGGCCGCTGGTCGGAACCGCCGAGGAGGGCGGGGTCATCGACCCCGACGTGCTGTGGTCGTGCACGAACTGCGGTGCCTGCGTCGAGCAGTGCCCGGTGGACATCGAGCACGTCGACCACATCGTCGACATGCGCCGCTACCAGGTGATGATCGAGTCGGCGTTCCCGTCCGAGGCCGGCGTCATGCTGCGCAACCTGGAGAACAACGGCAACCCCTGGGGCGTGTCGCAGCGGACGCGCACCGAGTGGACCGAGGGCCTGCCCTTCGAGGTGCGGATCATCGACGACGGCGAGCGGATTCCCGACGACGTCGAGTACCTGTACTGGGTCGGCTGTGCCGGGGCCATCGAGGACCGGGCGAAGAAGGTCGCGCGTGCCTTCGCCGAGCTGCTCCACACCGCCGGAGTCGAGTTCGCCATCCTCGGCACCAACGAGTCCTGCACCGGTGACCCGGCCCGCCGGCTTGGCAACGAGTACCTCTACCAGGAGATGGCCAAGGCGAACATCGAGCTGCTGAACTCCGCGGGCGTCAAGAAGATCGTCGCGACCTGCCCGCACTGCTTCAACAGCCTCGCCCGGGAGTACTCCTCGCTCGGCGGCGAGTACGAGGTCGTCCACCACACCCAGCTGCTCGGCAAGCTCGTCGAGGAGCGCAAGCTGGTGCCGATCACCCCGATCGACTCGTCGGTCACCTACCACGACCCGTGCTTCCTCGGCCGGCACAACAAGGTCTACACCCCGCCGCGGGAGATCCTGGAGGCCATCCCCGGTATCCGGGGCCAGGAGATGCACCGCTGCAAGGAACGCGGATTCTGCTGCGGCGCCGGTGGCGCGCGGATGTGGATGGAAGAGAAGATCGGCAAGCGGGTCAACGTCGACCGGATGGAGGAGGCCCTCGGCCTCGACCCGGACGTCGTGTCCACCGCCTGCCCGTTCTGCATCGTGATGCTGACCGACGCCGTGACGGAGAAGAAGCTCTCCGGTGAGGCGAAGGAGAGCGTCGAGGTGCTCGACGTCTCGCAGCTGCTGGCCCGCTCGCTGGTGCCGGCGACGCCGGCGGCAACCCCCGTCGAGCCCGTCGGCTGACCTGCGGCCAACCCTCGCCATTTCAGCGACCCGGGCCCCTCGCCATCCGCGAGGGGCCCGGGTCGCTGTCGTCTGCCCGGCTTGCGGGTCACGAGGGTGGTGGGATCACGCGGCGGGTCAGTCGGGTGGGAGTTCCCCGTTCGGGACGGGGGCGCGGGTGAAGTCCCGGTAGGCGCGGGACGGCGTCGGGCCGCGCTGGCCCTGGTAGCGGGAGCCGTAGACGGCCGAGCCGTAGGAATGCTCGGCCGGCGAGGACAGCCGGAACAGGCAGAGCTGGCCGATCTTCATGCCCGGCCAGAGCTTGATCGGTAGCGTCGCGACGTTCGACAGCTCCAGCGTGACGTGCCCGGAGAAGCCGGGATCGATGAAGCCGGCCGTCGAGTGCGTGAGCAGCCCGAGCCGGCCCAGGCTCGACTTCCCCTCCAGGCGGCCCGCCAGGTCGTCCGGCAAGGTGACGATTTCCAGCGTCGAGCCGAGCACGAACTCGCCCGGGTGAAGCACGAACGGCTCGTCGCCCGCCGGCGCGATGAGCTCGGTGAGATCTTCCTGTTCGACTGACGGGTCGATGTGGCTGTACCGGTGGTTGGCGAAGACCCGGAACCAGCGGTCCAGCCTCAGATCGATGCTGGACGGCTGGATCAGGGCGGGGTCGTGGGGGTCGAGACGGACCCGGCCCGCGGTGATCTCGGTCCGGATGTCCCGGTCGGACAGCAGCACGCCGTGGACGTTAGAGCATGCGCGGTCGATCTTCACTGCCTGTCCACCCGGCCGACCACCGGCCGGGGTTCGGCCGAGGGGGGTGAGACGTAGCGTGACATGGGTAGGAGAGACGCGTCCGCTCGGGGAACGGTCCGCCGGAACGGGGCCGTCCCGGCGGAAGGCGGAAATGCGGACACAGGCGGGAGAAGCATGCTGGGGCTACCCGATCACATTCAGGCGTGCCTGTTCGATCTCGACGGGGTGCTCACCAATACCGCGACGGTGCACGCGGCCGCGTGGAAGGAGATGTTCGACGACTTTCTGGAGAACTGGGCCAGCCGGTCCGGTGAACCGTTCGTCGCGTTCGACATCGGGGAGGACTACGCCGAATACGTCGACGGTCGGCCCCGGGCCGACGGGGTGCGGGCCTTTCTCGCCGCCCGCCACATCCGGCTGCCCGAGGGGACGGCGGACGACCCGCCGTCCGCGCTGACAGTCAACGCGCTGGCCAACCGCAAGAACATTCTGCTCCTGAAGCGGATCAGGACCGACGGCGTGGAGGTTTACCCGGGTTCGCGGGCCTACCTGGAGCAGCTGGCGAGGCACGCCGGGCCCAGAGCCGTGGTCTCCTCCAGCGCCAACTGCGTGGAGGTGCTGCGGTCCACCGGCCTCGACACCTTCATCGACGCGGTCGTCGACGGCGTGGTCGCGGCCCAGGAGCGCCTGGCCGGCAAGCCGGCGCCGGACACCTTCCTCGCCGGCGCCAAGCTGCTCGGCGTGCCCCCGGAGCGGGCGGTGGTGTTCGAGGACGCTCTGGCCGGTGTCGAGGCCGGCCGGGCCGGCGGCTTCGGTTACGTGGTGGGCGTCGACCGGGTCGGCCAGGGGCATGCCGAGCAGCTGCGCAGGCACGGCGCTGACGTCGTTGTCGAGGACCTGGCCGAGCTGCTCACGCCGTCCACGCCGTCCACGCCGTCCGGTCTCGGGCGCGGCCCGGCATGATCGATAAGGCGTCCTACCTGATTGAGCCGTGGTCGATCCGGGAATCCGGTGTCGACCTCTGCGATCTGGGCCGGTCCGAATCGCTGTTCGCGTTGTCCAACGGCCATATCGGGCTGCGGGGGAACCTCGACGAGGGCGATCCACACGGCCTGCCCGGCTCGTACCTGAACTCCGTGCACGAGCTGCGCCCCCTGCCGTACGCCGAGGCCGGCTACGGCTATCCGGAATCCGGGCAGACGGTCATCAACGTCACCGACGGTAAGATCATCCGTCTGCTGGTGGATGACGAGCCGTTCGACATCCGGTACGGCGAGCTGCGGTCGCATCAGCGGGTGATCGATTTCCGGGAGGGTGTGCTCAGCCGCGACGTGGAATGGGTCTCACCGGCCGGCCAGACGATCCGGGTGCATTCCGAGCGGCTGGTGTCGTTCTCCCAGCGGTCCATCGCAGCCTTCTACTTCGAGGTCGAAGCGGTCGATGATTCGGCCCGGGTCGTCATCCAGTCGGAGCTGGTGGCCAACGAGCAGCTCCCGACCCGGCGCGGCGACCCGCGGGCCGCCGCCGTGCTGGAGTCGCCGCTGGTCTCCGAACGTCACCGCGCCGACGGGACCAAGGTCGAAACCGTCCACATCACCCGGCACAGCGAGATCCGGGTCGCCGCCGCGATGGACCATTACTTCGAGGGCCCGGATTCACTGGGCATCTCCTCGGAAAGTGAACCCGACGCGGGCCGGGTCACCGCGACCGTCGTGCTCCAACCCGGCCAGAAGCTGCGGATGGTGAAGTGGCTCGCGTACGGCTGGTCCGAGCAGCGGTCCCTGCCGGCGCTGCGCGACCAGGCCGCGGCCGCGCTCGTCGCCGCCCGCCAGACCGGCTGGGGCGGCCTGGTGCGCGAGCAGAGGGAATACCTCGACGCGTTCTGGAACCGTGCCGACGTCGAGGTCGACGGCGACCCGGAGGTTCAGCAGGCCGTCCGGTTCGCGCTGTTCCACGTCCTGCAGTCGGCCGCCCGGGCGGAGCGCCGTGCCATCCCGGCGAAGGGCCTGACCGGTCCGGGCTACGACGGTCACGCTTTCTGGGACTCCGAGACCTACGTGCTGCCGGTGCTGACCTACACCGCCCCCGACGCGGCCGGCGACGCGCTGCGCTGGCGGCACGCGACCCTGCCGCTGGCCCGGGAGCGAGCCGAGCTGCTCGGCCTCGCCGGTGCCGCGTTCCCCTGGCGCACCATCCACGGCGAGGAGTGCTCCGGATACTGGCCGGCGGGGACGGCGGCGTTCCACGTCAACGCCGACATCGCCGACGCGGTCGCCCGCTACGTCAACGTCACCGAGGACGAGCGGTTCGAACGCGAGGTCGGCCTGGAGATCCTGGTCGAGACGGCGCGCCTGTGGCGCTCGCTGGGCCACCACGACCTCGACGGCCGGTTCCGCATCGACGGCGTCACCGGCCCGGACGAGTACTCGGCGATCGCCGACAACAACGTCTACACGAACCTGATGGCGCAGCGGAACCTCATCGCCGCCGCGGACGCCGCCCGCCGCCATCCCGCCCGCGCCGCCGAGCTCGGCGTGGACGCCGAGGTGACGGCCTCCTGGCGGGACGCGGCCGAGGACATGTACATCCCCTACGACCCCCATCTCGGGGTCCACCCGCAGTCCGAGGGGTTCACCGAGCATCAGGTCTGGGACTTCGAGAACACCACGCCCGAGCAGTACCCGCTGCTGCTGCACTTCCCCTACTTCGACCTCTACCGCAAGCAGGTCATCAAGCAGGCGGACCTCGTGCTCGCGATGCAGCGCTGCGGCGACGCGTTCACCATGGACGAGAAGATCCGCAACTTCGCCTACTACGAGGCGCTGACCGTCCGGGACTCGTCGCTGTCGGCCTGCTGCCAGGCGGTGCTGGCCGCCGAGTGCGGCCATCTCTCCCTCGCCCACGACTACCTGCGCGAGGCTGCGCTGATGGACCTGCGCGACATCGAGCACAACACCGGCGACGGCCTGCACATGGCCTCCCTCGCGGGCAGCTGGATCGCCCTCGTGGAGGGCTTCGGCGGCCTGCGCGACAGCGGCGAGGTCATCGCCTTCTCCCCCCGTCTGCCCGAGGGCCTGACCCGGCTCGCCTTCGGCCTGTGCGTGCGCGGCCGCCACCTGCGGGTGGAGGTGTCCGACGCGACGGCGACCTACACCCTCTCCGAGGGCGCGGCGATGACCCTGCTTCACCACGGCCAGACAGCCCGGGTCCAGCCGGGCGAGCCGGTGAGCCTGGACGTGCCGCCCGCCCCCGTGCTTGACCGCCCCAAGCAACCCCTGGGCCGCGAGCCGCTGCACTTCCTGCGCCCACCCGGTGTCGGCGGCCAGCCGAGCGCCGGGAGCACCGCCGGCGCCGTCCCGTCCAGCACCGGTCGCAGCACGGACGGCTGACGACGGGTCAGCCGCCGGCGGTCGATCGGGGTGCCGGCCGAGCCGCCGGCGCCGGGGCGGGACAAGGGGCTTTCCTACGCACCCGCCCCGCCGCGTCGGCACCTCCATCCGGTACGATGCGGATGCACCATGCGGGCGTAGTTCAGAGGCAGAACACGAGCTTCCCAAGCTTGCAACGCGGGTTCGATTCCCGTCGCCCGCTCCACTGTGCGTAAGGCTTGTCGGCGGTTGCCGGATATGATCGCTTTGTCGAGTCCATGAGGGCTGACCGTTCCATTCGCGTACCCCTGGTGGATCTTGCGTGATGCGGTGGCGGCGGTACGGAGCGCCGCATCACCGCACGTCGGCCTGGCCGGTTCTCGTGGGCGCCAGGTCCAGGATTGCTCCGTCGTCTCAGCGGAACGCGTGAAGTTCCCTGAGCTCAGAACGGCGTCGCCGGCGACCATCCCACAATTGTTGGTCGCGACCGCCCGGACGTCGCCGCCGCTGAGACCGCTGACCTCGGTGTGGCAACCGTGATCCCAGCCGAAGACACGACGGGTGTCGTTGTCCTGCACCAGAACCTGACCGCCGTTGGCGACATTCACCGCCCGGCTGTCGCTGTCACCGGGCAGGGTGCCCAGATCGGCCGTGTCGGGCGGAATGCTCAGATCCACCGCGGGCGGCACCGGGATGCCGGGGACGGGCCGAGGCGGCACCGATGCGGGCGGTCACTGTCACCGCCGCGGCGCTCACCACGATGGCGGTGCGGGATGCGTACCGAAGATTCACGTTCGATATCCCTTTCCCTCGTTCCGGCATCGTGCCGTTCGACACGGGTAGTCGCACCCGTTCGATCGCGTTCCACGCAGTATCGAGCCCCGGGTTGAACTGCTACGGGGCGACGCCACATCGCGGCGGGAGCAGCTGTTAGGCGTGAGTCGACGGCGTCCTCGTCCTGGCCGGAGATGAGGAGAAGATGAAATGCTGGACGGGGGCAGTGCAGGAGGCGCGGTCGGCTGCGGCGGGCAGCTCCGTCGTCGCGAACGGGGCGGTCACCATGACCGTCACCACGAACAGCTCGAACGGATACACGGTCGCGGTCCAGGCGACGTCGCCGACCCTGACTGCGCAGACGGCCGGCAACGACGATTCCATCCCGGTGAGCTCCCTGCTGGTCCGGGAGTCCGGGACGTCGGCCTTCCAACCGTTGTCCGACGCGGCGGCGGTCCCCGTCTACTCCCAGGGACAACCGTCGGCACCGGGCGGGGACGCGGTCAGCAACGACTATTCGATCGACATTCCGTTCGTTGCCTCCGACAGGTACTCCACCACTTTCGACTACATAGCGGCGACTCAATGAGCGGAAGGGAAGGAGATGAGATGAGCATCTTCCGTTTCGGGCGCGTGCGTGGGCGGCTCCTGCTCACCGCCGCCCTGCTCGGCAGCCCCCTCGTCGTGGCCGGCACGTTCGTGGCCTCGCCCCCCGTCTTCGCCGATGAGGCACCGTCACCGGAGCACGCCGACGAGGCGGCTCCCGATCTTTCCATCGAGATCGACGACGGTCACACCGACGTCAGGGAGGGTGACCGTCCCACCTACACGGTCAAGATCCGTAATATCGGCACGGCCGACGCATCTGTACCGACGTTCGCCTCGGCACCGCCGGCCGCCTCGTCGAGAGGGGCGGACCCACCGGGTGGATCACCTGGCGGTGATGCCGGGTCCTGAGCCGGACCGGGATCCCCGGGGCGACACGGACCAGGAGACCGGCCCCAGCCCCGAGGAGACCGTCCGGGTCTGGCGCGGTCCGGGCGCCCCTGGAGAGTACTAGCCCATTCCGAGCACCACTTCGCCGCGGATCTACCGTGGGCGTTCGGCTCAGGCGGCTGATCGCGGACGGGGGCAGGTGG
>NZ_JAMPTM010000349.1 GCF_025403375.1 Frankia gtarii | reverse complement strand
CTACGCCGACGCCGTCCTGCCCGACGGATCCTGGACCGGTACCGCCGAAGCAGCCCTCGACCTCACCGCCGGCCTCTACCTACCCGGCACCGCCGATCACCGACGAACTAACGGCGACGACCACTAGTACGTCGGTGAACCAGGAAGATCCCCGCGCGTGCGGGGACGACTGCCGGCACCCACGCGCTGTGGGACCGACGTCGGGAAGATCCCCGCGCGTGCGGGGACGACACGATCGGATCGTGCGGGCGACGGCCACAGCCAGGAAGATCCCCGCGCGTGCGGGGACGACAGCCTGACCGGTGCTCTGCTCCACAAATCCTCCGGAAGATCCCCGCGCGTGCGGGGACGACAGCCTGACCGGTGCTCTGCTCCACAAATCCTCCGGAAGATCCCCGCGCGTGCGGGGACGACAGCGACCCGAGTCGAGCGGTGAGCCGGAACTTGGGAAGATCCCCGCGCGTGCGGGGACGACTCGTCGGGCGGGGAATCGTGGACGGTGTAGCGGGGAAGATCCCCGCGCGTGCGGGGACGACGTGGGCCACACCTGACGGTCGCCGCGGGAGACGGGAAGATCCCCGCGCGTGCGGGGACGACGACGGCGGACAGCGTGCGGCTGGCCATGGGTGCGGAAGATCCCCGCGCGTGCGGGGACGACTGCGGCCCATTGTGGGCTCCTTTCGGCTGAGGGGAAGATCCCCGCGCGTGCGGGGACGACTAACGCCCGGGAATGCGATATCCGACATCGGTAGGAAGATCCCCGCGCGTGCGGGGACGACCAAACCGTGTGACGCAGCTCACCAAACCCACGGGGAAGATCCCCGCGCGTGCGGGGACGACTGCGTCTGGGCCCATACTTGTACGGACATCCGGGGAAGATCCCCGCGCGTGCGGGGACGACGTCGCCAGCGCCGCGTCAGCGACGTGCACGGGGGGAAGATCCCCGCGCGTGCGGGGACGACTACAAGATGCATCCGGGATCAGCGGCCCTGGTGGGAAGATCCCCGCGCGTGCAGGGACGACCGCAGGAGGTCGCGGGCCGACCAGCGTTTCCCGGGAAGATCCCCGCGCGTGCGGGGACGACGTCTCGAGGCGGAGCTAGCCCGGCTCATCCCGAGGAAGATCCCCGCGCGTGCGGGGACGACGAAAGCATCAATCCCGCCCCGCCAATCTCGCAAGGAAGATCCCCGCGCGTGCGGGGACGACCCACCGTGGCGCGGGATACTCCTGATACACGACGGAAGATCCCCGCGCGTGCGGGGACGACGCAGCGGCCTGCTTCGCGGCGGGCGTCTTCTTCGGAAGATCCCCGCGCGTGCGGGGACGACAGTGCGGCGGCCGCGACGAGCGCGAGGACGTCGGGAAGATCCCCGCGCGTGCGGGGACGACCTCATGGATCTCGACCTCCGGACGCCGTTCGCCGGAAGATCCCCGCGCGTGCGGGGACGACAAGTCGGGCACGTGGGCGACCGTCCTGCGCTGGGGAAGATCCCCGCGCGTGCGGGGACGACTCCTCGTGGCGAGCCTCTGGGCCAACGTCCGGGGGAAGATCCCCGCGCGTGCGGGGACGACAGACGCGCGGCTAGCTGCTGGTCATCCTCCCCAGGAAGATCCCCGCGCGTGCGGGGACGACGCAGACTCGACCAGCCCGCGACGGGCGAGCGCGGGAAGATCCCCGCGCGTGCGGGGACGACGGCCTGACGGTCGACCCGGACGCGCCCGGCACGGGAAGATCCCCGCGCGTGCGGGGACGACCCGGACGTCGAACTGGCCGAGGAGACGATCAGGGGAAGATCCCCGCGCGTGCGGGGACGACGCGAGGTCGGGCCGATCGCGGGCGACCCAGGGAGGAAGATCCCCGCGCGTGCGGGGACGACGGGTGTCGAGCTCGGACATGACGTGCTCCCTTGGGAAGATCCCCGCGCGTGCGGGGACGACGATCTCGCAGACGAGCGGCGTCGGCGCGACGGCGGAAGATCCCCGCGCGTGCGGGGACGACCATGCCGGTGGCGGCGGTGCCGACCGCGCCCAGGGAAGATCCCCGCGCGTGCGGGGACGACGTCTCCGGCATGATCAGCTCGGAGGCGGCAGCGGGAAGATCCCCGCGCGTGCGGGGACGACTCATTCTCGCCTGCGGACACCGGCCGCCGGCTGGGAAGATCCCCGCGCGTGCGGGGACGACTGTGCGAGCAACTGACGCTGGCCGAAACGCGGAGGAAGATCCCCGCGCGTGCGGGGACGACGTTAGGTAGATATGGCGAGATGGCGTATCGAAAGGAAGATCCCCGCGCGTGCGGGGACGACACTTGCTGAGCTGGGACTTTAGCAACAGAGTGGTGCGATTTGCATCGGTAGGAGCGCGGGGTTTGGGACGTTAGCCGGCTCTGCATCATCGCCGTATGAGTCGAAGCCCTCGTAACGCCGCGGATGGTACAAGGGCGAGCGGGCCGGCCGAGGAAATGCGCCAGCGTTGGAACGGAGGACGCTGGCTGGTGGGGTTCAGGACGCGGCGGCGCGCTCGGCGGTGAGGGCGCCGGCGACGCCGTCGAGCACCATGTCGAGGCCCGCGGCGAAATCGGCGGCGGCCCGGTCGCGGGCCAGCTCCGACGTGGGCGTCAGTAGCGCGCCGGAGGTGTAGAAGAACAGCACGCGCAGCACCTGGTCGGCGCCGGCGGGGGCGAAGCCGGCCTGGGTGAGCGCGGCGTGCAACGGATAGTAGAGCCGGGCGGTGATGGGGTCGCCGGAGTGCGCCGCGAGATGGGCCGCGAGGCCGCGGCAGCTCCCGACGACCTCGTGCATCCGGATCAGGAACGAGCGCAGCCGGGGACGCCAGTCCGCGTCGGGGGTGTCGGCGTCGAGTACCCGCGTGTACAGCTCGGCGGTCACCAGGCGGAGCAGGTCGTCCTTGGTCGCGACGTGCTTGTAGGTCGCGCCGAGGGACACCCCGAGGGACTGGGAGAGGCGGCGCATCGTCAGCCCTTCGACGCCGTCCCGTTCGATGATCGACAGCGCGGACGCGACGATCTCGGCCTCGCGCAGGACGCCCTGGCGAGGGGTTCGGGGGTCGGTGGTGTGCGCGCCCCGCGCGCCGGGCGGGTCGCGGTCCATCCGCTCAGCGTACGAGCCACCCGCCAGGCCCGACTGGGTCCACCCGGCTGCCCGGTCACCGGATCACCGGATCACCGGGTCATGACTCGGATGCAATCCGTGCTGGACGTACGACGAAGTCCGTGGTTTTCTTCTACGAGACGTAGAAGTTGTGGCTCCGGACACACGGAAGGCGGCCGGCATGGCGAAGATCGAACTGTCCACCGGAACGATCGACTACGAGGACACCGGCGGCCCCGGCCCCGTCCTGGTGCTGCTGCACGGGCTTCTGATGGACGCCTCGCTGTGGGCCGGCCCGGTCGCGGAGCTCGCCGCCGATCACCGCTGTGTGGTCCCCACCCTGCCCATGGGGGCGCACCGCCATCCCATGCACCCCGACGCCGACCTCTCGCTGCCCGGACTCGCCCGCCTCGTCGCCGAGCTGCTCGACCGGCTGGACCTGCCCGACGTCACCCTGGTCGGCAACGACACCGGCGGGGCACTGGTGCAGCTCGTCGTGCGGGACGGCGCCGCGCGGGTGGGCCGGATCGCACTCGTCTCCTGCGAGGCGTTCGACAACATCCCGCCGAGCCTGACCGGGCGGACGCTGGCCCTGGCCGGCACACTTCCGCCGGCGCTGTTCGGCCTGGTCATGCAGCAGATGCGGTTGCGGCCGATGCGGCGCGCGCCGATCGCCTTCGGCTGGCTGACGGCCCGCGGGGACGTCGCGACCGCCCGGTGGATGCAACCGCTGCTGCGCCGCGGCGAGACCCGTGGAGGCATCCGCCGCGACACCGTGCGGGTGCTGCGCTCACTGCGCCCGGCGCGGGAGCTCCTGCTCGACGCGCCCACCTACCTGCCGACCTTCACCGGGCCCGCGCTGGTGGTCTGGGCCGCCGAGGACCGGGTGATGCCGCCGGAACACGGCCGCCGCCTCGCCGAGCTCCTCCCCCGGGGACGGCTGATCGAGGTGGCCGACACCCGCACCCTCATCCCCCTGGACCAGCCAGCCGAACTCGCCTCAATCCTGCGCGACTTCACCCGGGCCACCGACGGAGGCTGACGGCCGGCCTGACCTCGGGCTTCCGGTGGCGTGCGCGCTGATCCGATCGATGGCCATGGTCAGGGCGATCTCCCTCGGCGTCGGCAGCCAGCCTGCCCGCGTCCCGCATGCGGCGCGACCCCACCGCGATCAGCTCCGTCCAGGTCGCGAAGAGCTACGCCCGAATCGGCCGAGCTCTCCGAGTCCGCTGCCCGCTCACGTGCCGCCGTCGCGGCGGCGATGGCAGCACAACATTTCCGATTTCACGCTGACGGCGCCGCTCGCCC
Source organism: Frankia gtarii (assembly GCF_025403375.1). GTDB lineage: Bacteria > Actinomycetota > Actinomycetes > Frankiales > Frankiaceae > Frankia > Frankia gtarii. The sequence goes on along the minus strand of NZ_JAMPTM010000349.1, from coordinate 2,019 downwards.
TACGCCGCTCGCCCTGCGCCGCTCGCCCTGCGCCGGTCAGGTCGCGGCGGCCTCGGCCGCGGGGGTGGTCAGGGTCCGGTGGGTGGTGGCGAGCAGGGTGGCCAGGGCGACGGTCGCCGCAACCGCGACGGTGGCCGGCCAGATGCTGCTGGCCGAATTCGCGCGCCCGGTACACCGCCGCCGCGTACAGGCTGCGTTTGAAGAGGAAAGCGAACGGGCGACAGTCCGGCTCGCGGAAGGTTGTCCAGCGCAACCGATCCGTATACGACTATCGGCGAATGGATTCACTTCCGCATCCCGCTCGCGTTCGAACCCCGTCGGCATCGCCGGACCTGAGGCCCGCACGGCGGCAGGAACCTTCCGACACGCCCGACCGGCGAGCGACGCGGTCATAATCCAGGACATCGTCACCAATGTCCTCTGCGACGTCGCGACGAAATCGAGCAGAATGACGGCGAAACCGTCATGGCCACGATCTACGAGTTCCCGAGCCGGGCCATCGGCGTGCGGCACTAACCCAGCTTCCGGCACGGTCACACCCGGTACACGTCAATGTGCGGAGTCCGGACGAGAGCGTCCCGGGCAGCCGTGACCCTCCCCGGCCGGCGGCCCCACCTGGGCTGACGTTCGACTGACGGGGCATCCGGACGCGGACCGGCATAAGCTGACCTGGTCCGCCGCGCAGCCACCCGACAATGGGGCCGCGCATTACCCGGACACCTGCCGAACGATGCAGGACACAGTGTGACCAGGACGACCGAAAGGCAGACCCATGAAATTCGGCGTGCAACACGGCATCGGTGATCCGCAGTGGCGACCCGAGGTACTGGACCAGCGAAACATCACCGCGTGGGCGCGTGCAGCCGAGGAGACCGGGTGGTCCGGTATCGCTTTCACCGATCACCCGGCGCCATCCACAAAATGGGCCCACGCCGGCGGCGAGGGTAGTTCCGAGCCATTCTCGTCCCTGGCCTTCTGTGCCGCGCTGACCGAGGACATCACGTTAATCACCCTGGTGGCCGTGCTGCCCTACCGTAATCCGTTATTCACCGCACACCAGATCCGCACGCTGGACCGGCTGAGCGGGGGACGACTCGTCGTCGGCGTCGGCACCGGATATCTGCGGGGTGAGTTCCGCGCCTCCGGAGTCGATTTCGACCGGCGGCGCGCCCTGTTCGACGAGGCGCTGGAGATTCTCACCGCGGACGCCGCCGTCGAGGAGATCTCCTACCGGGGAATCGACTTCGAGACGTCCGGCACCGCGCTGCGACCGCCGGCGATCCAGCGGCCGCACCCGCCGCTGTGGGTGCACGCGAACAGCGCATGGGGCCTGGAGCGGGCGGCCCGCTTCGGCGGGGGCGCCCTGTTCACCCTCACCACCGAGACGCTGGCCGGCACCATCCGGACCGCCCACGTGCCCGACTCGGCCGCCGTCGGCGAGCGCATCGACAGGCTGCGCCACGCCACGACCGCCGCGGGACGTGACCCGGCCGAGGTCACCGTCGCCCTCGGCGGGGTCCTCCCCATCCTCGACGTCCGCCGTGGCTGGAACGCCGAGCAGGTCCGCGCCGACATCGCCGAATACGAGAGCCTCGGCGTGGACTGGCTCATCTGCAACGTGATCGGGGACGATCCCGGTGCGTCCGAGGAGACGGTGCGCCGCTTCGGCGAGGAGATCATTCTCGCCCGGAGCTGACCGCGTTCGTGGTGCGCGGCTATCCGGTGACCCAGTAGTCGGCGTCGCCGGTGGAGCCGGGGGCCTCAGCGGACGACGGCCGGGGGTCCGCCCCGACCAGCCGCATCCGGGCCGGCCGGTGGTTGCGCCGGCCGGCGCCGGTTCCGGCGCCGGAACCGGGCCCCCAGGCCGGCACGGCCCGCAGGACACGCGGAGGGGCCGCGGCGACCACGGCGTCGGCGAACGCGGCGAGCAACTCGGGGCGGCGCCGGGTCCCCGCCCGTGCCCGCGCTGCGCCGGCGTTCGGGCCGGCGTCGGCGTTCGGGTGGGCACCGGCGTTCGGG
>NZ_JAMPTM010000348.1 GCF_025403375.1 Frankia gtarii | reverse complement strand
GGGGAAGGAGGGGGAGGAGTGCCCACTCCCCTCCACTCTCAACGTATAGCACACCGGGGGGCTTGCGGCAAGACCCGGGGCGGGCCGCAGAATCACTGGCCAGGGCCAGAACCTGCGGGCATGGGAGTCGCGGAATGCGGGTGTTGTTGTCGACGTACGGGTCGCTCGCAGCTGACCCGCATGCTGCCGCGCCACGACGAAGAGCATCGGAGCTGATGCCGTGAACCCTCTGACCACCAGCGCGTTCGACCTTCCCGACCACCTCGCCCCCAAGGCCGACCCGGCGCTGATCGCCGGGGACGAGCAGCGCTTCGCAGCCATCGCGCGCAGCCTCGAGGAGTCGATCGCCGACCTGTCCGACCGTCTCGACGTCGAACGCAGGGCACCGGGCGGCATCGGCCAGGCGGCGATGGACCGGGACCTGGAGATCCACCGGCTGACCGCTCGCCTGCGCGCCCTGCGCCGCTTCGGGCTGGACCTGTGTCTCGGACACATCGTCGGCATGGACGACCCCGAGCCCGTGTACATCGGACGACTCGGCCTCGCGGACGGCGAGGGTCGTCGGCTGCTGCTCGACTGGCGCTCCCCCGCGGCGGGGCCGTTCTTCGGAGCGACCCACGCCAACCCGATGGGGCTGGCCAGCCGCCGCAGGTATCGCTGGACCCGCGGCCGGATCAGCGACTACTGGGACGAGGTGTTCACCCCGGACGGCATTGAGGGGCATGCCGCGCTCGACGACCAGTCCGCCTTCATCGCCAGCCTGGGCGGCAACCGGTCGGCCCGGATGCGCGACGTGCTCGGCACCATCCAGGCCGACCAGGACGCCATCATCCGTGCCGGATCCGACGGCGCTCTCGTCGTCGACGGCGGTCCGGGTACGGGGAAGACCGTCGTCGCCCTGCACCGCTCCGCCTACCTGCTCTACTCCGACCCTCGCCTCGGTCACCGCCGGGGCGGCGTGCTGTTCGTCGGTCCGCACCAGCCCTACCTGACCTACGTCGCCGACGTCCTGCCCGGCCTCGGCGAGGAGGGCGTGCAGACCTGCACCCTGCGGGACCTCGTCGCGGAGGGAACCGTGGCAGAGATCGAGACCGACCCGGACGTGGCCGCACTGAAGTCGTCCGCGAACCTGGTGAAGGCGATCGAGGCGGCTGTGCAGTTCTACGAGGAGCCACCCACCAGGCCGATGACGGTCATGACCCACTGGTCCGACCTCCAGCTCAGCGCCGACGACTGGGCCGAGGCGTTCGACGTACCGACACCCGGTACCGCACACAACGAGGCGCGCCAGGAGGTCTGGGCGGAGCTACTCACGATTCTGCTGGACAAGCATGAGGCGTCCCACGGCGGCGAGGTCCCGGCCGACCAGCTCCGCAGGTCGCTGCTCCAGAACCGGGGGCTGAGGGCGACGTTCAACCGGGCCTGGCCGCTGCTCGACGCGACCGATCTCGTCGCGGACCTGTGGTCGGTGCCCGCCTACCTGCACAGATGCGCTCCCTGGCTCAGCCGCGACGAGGTGCGGCGGCTGCAGCGCGGCGACGCCAGGGCCTGGACGATGTCCGACCTGCCGCTGCTGGACGCGGCGCGGCAGCGGCTCGGCGACCCGGGGGCGGCCCGGCGTAAGCGTCAGCGGGACGCCGCCGTCGCCTCCGAACGCGAGCACAAGGCCAGGGTCGTCGACAACCTGCGCGAGGCCGACGACGAGTACGGCATGGGCCTGGTGACGATGCTGCGCGGAGAGGACTTCCACAACGTCCTGGTCGACGAATCCGCACTGGCCAGCACCGACCCGGACCTGCTCGCCGGCCCGTTCGCGCACATCGTCGTGGACGAGGCCCAGGAACTGACCGACGCGCAGTGGCAGATGCTGCTGCTGCGCTGCCCGTCCCGGAGCTTCACCATCGTCGGGGACCGCGCGCAGGCCAGGCACGGGTTCACCGAGTCGTGGCAGGAACGGCTGACACGGATCGGGCTCGACCGGATCAACCTGGCCTCCCTGACCATCAACTACCGGACGCCGGAAGAGGTCATGGCACAGGCCGAGCCGGTCATCCGGGCCGTGCTCCCGGACGCCAACGTGCCGACCTCCATCCGCAGCAGCGGCGTCCCCGTCGTGCACGGATCCGCCTCGGAGCTGGGCTCGATCCTCGACACCTGGCTCGCCGCGCATGCCGACGGGATCGCCTGCGTCATCGGCACCGGCGACAGCAAGGACGCAACGTTGCGGGCGACCTCCCGCGTCCGGTCGCTGACCCCGGAGCTGTCCAAGGGGCTCGAGTTCGACCTGGTCGTCCTCATCGACCCGGAGGCGTTCGGCGATGGCATCGAAGGAGCGGTTGACCGCTATGTCGCGATGACCCGAGCGACCCAGCAACTCGTCATCCTCACGAGCTCCTGATCTCGGCCGGGACCTCGTCGAGACGACGATGGCTGCCGGCCGGAAGTTCGTTGAAATAGACAAGATCGCCGTAGCGGCGTTCCAGGCAGCAACGGGATCGCCGCGCGTGTTCCTTCGGTGCGGCGGGCATGGCACTTCGGGACGATCAGGATGGCGTAGGAGCCTCCATGATCACCCGAGGGTCATGCCCGTCTTGTTTCGGGGTCCGATCCGCAACCCACTCTCACCGGAAACCCCCGGCACGGCCCATGAGCCGCTACCCAGCAAACTTGCCGGGGCCCTGAACAAACCCTGGACGGGGCCATCCGCGCCGACGGCTCAGGGCCTGCCGGGATGTGATGCGGATGGGCCAGACTGCGCCCGCGTTCCAGCCCTCACAATTTCCCATCAATTCGTTGCCTTCGATGGCATACAGGCTGTTATGCTCGGCGACGCCGGACGGTACTCACCCGACTACACCCCTCCGTGGTCGGGCAACCCCCATAGGGTTGCCCGAGCTTTACCGGTGGTTCATCCGGACATGTCCTTGTGCGGTCTGCCTGACAGTAGATGTTGTTCGTGTCCTGCTGCCTGCCCGATGGGTCGGAGGGTCATGCTCGCTGAAAAGGATTTCGCAGCCTTCGTCGCCCGCCATGCGGGAGTCGACGCCGAACAGGCGGATTCCGGCGCCCGTCTCGGCGCGGACCTGGGACTCGACTCGTTCGCGCTGCTCGAGCTGCACGCCGCGATATCCGGGCTAGGCGTCGACCTGTCGGAACGGGCCTGGTTGCGCATCGGTACGGTCGGCGAGCTCTATGACCAGTGCCTAGCCAGATCGCACCGGCCCGAGCCGGTGACACCCGAGACGCAACTGCCGTTCCCTGATCTATCCACGCCGTTGACCGCATCGCAGATACGCCACCCGAGCAGGCCGGTCACCGTGCAGCCACCGGACGCGGGTGCCGGAGCCCCAAATGGTGGAGAGGTCACGGACCCGGCCGGTTTGCGCATTGATCAGCACGTTTCGCCGCCGACCGCCGCGGTGCAGGGCGGCCGAGGCCTCGCGGACCCGACGCCACCTCGGCCGCCGCAGCGGAGCGGACGGTACTTCAGGCTCGCACCGCTTCTCCCAGCGTCAACCCCGTTCCTCTACGAACTCGCAATCTCCCCGGAGACCGGATTCCGGTGGCGGTATCGGGGTTCGGTCCCCAGCTACGCGCAGTTCGAGCAGGAACTTTGGCAAGGAATGCTCTCCCAGTTCCTGGTGGAGTCAGTTGAGACTGGCGAACCTGTCGGTAATGTAATTTGCTACAACCCGGACTTTGCACTTGGACACGCCTATGTGGGCGCCGCGGTCAGCGGCCGCTACGCAGGATCAGGAATAGCGATCGAGCCGGTCCGCTTGTTCATCCGATACGTCTTCGATGTCTGGCCGTTTCGTAAACTCTACTTTGAGCTCCCGGAATTTAACCTGCCACAGTTCGCAAGCGCCCTGGGAAACGGGCTGCGGACGGAGGGCAGATTGGTCGATCATGAGTACTACCAGGGCCGCTACTGGGATCGGCTGATCCTCGCCGTGTACCGGGACCGGGTTGGCTCACGGTAGGCCGACCGGCCAAGAACCCTCGCAAACAACCCCGGCCGGATCTCCGACTGGCCCCGCGAATCGGGACGATAGTTGACATATCTAATCGAGAAGATCGAACGAGCCGCCAAGCAGTCCGGCTCGGTGACGTTTCTCGACGGCACGGATGTGCAGCGGGTCGAATGGTCGAAGTTGTACGACGACGCCCTACGACTGTCCGCAGCGCTGCAGGGGATCGGCACCGGCTCAGGCCATCCCCTCGGCATCCTGGCGCCGACGTCGCGGCCCGCGGTCGTGGCTGCCCTCGCAGGCTGGCTTGCCGGCGCCAGTGTCACCTTTCTGCCGTCGCCGGCCCGTGCCACAACCCCGGCCGGCTACCTTGCGGCTACCCGCGCCCGGTTGGACTCCCTCGGCGAGCCAGTTGTCCTCGTCGGCGACCCGTGGACCGACTCGATCGATGGGCTGGCCAGCCCCGGACGTGTCGTCACCGACCTGCCCGGGGTGCTGTCCACAGCGCTGGCCGGACCCGAACCCATCACCATGGTCCCCGCCGGCTCCGACGACGATCCGGCTATCCTCCAACTGACGAGCGGGACGACCGGCGCCGCGAAGATTGTGCAGATCAGCCATGCAAATCTTGCTGCCAACATCGACGCGATCAAGCAGGCCACCGGGCACGAGTCCATCCATGGCCGAATGCTGTCCTGGCTGCCGCTGTCCCACGACATGGGGCTGGTTGGGAGCCTTCTGATGCCTCTGACCTGCGGACGATGTGACACCATTCTGTCCAGCCCGGCCGACTTCCTGGCCAGACCCGCCGAGTGGATGCGGCGGGTGGACCGCCATCGGGCCACCGCGACCGTCGGTCCGAACGCCGCATACGCTCTCGCAGCCCGCTTGCTCGCCACCGGCCCCACACTCGACCTGTCGTCACTGCGCTGCGCGCTGTCCGGCGGGGAACCCATAGACCCCGAGGTGGTGGACGCCTTCACCGCGGCAGGGCGCAGACACGGGCTCGACCCCGCGGTGTTCGTACCCGCCTACGGGATGGCCGAGGCGACGGTCGCCGTGGCAATCTCTCCTGTTGGCCGCGGACTGCGCTGCGACGTGGTGGGCGCGGAGGATCTCGAACGGCACGGAATAGCGGTACCGATGCCTGATGGCGCCTCACCGGGAGCCCCCGCCAGGCCGGGGATCAGCGTCAGCAGCGAGGGAGAGACGCCGCCGGCCGGCCGCGTCCGACGCATACCTCTGCTCGGCAAGCCGGTCCAAGGGCTCGAAGCAAGGATTGTCGACCAAACGACCGGTCGCCCGATGCCCGAACGCCAGGTCGGCGAAATTCAAGTCCGTGGGACTTCGGTGACGGCCGGCTACCGTGGTGACGCCGAGACGACCTCGGCGCGGTTCCTCCCCGAGGGCTGGCTTCGCACCGGAGATCTGGGTTACCAGGCCGGAGGCGAGCTCGCGGTCACGGGCCGCATGAAGGACGTTGTCATCCTCGCTGGACGCAACATCTACCCGGACGAAGTCGAGCGAGCGGCGGCCCGGGTGCCGGGAGTGCGGCCGGGCAACGCGGTCGCCTTCGGCTTCGCGCGCCGGGGACCGTTGGGAGACGGCGAAGGTCTCGCCATTGCAGTCGAAAGCCGAACGGACGATCCCGAACGCGTTCGCACCTTGGTTCTCGATGAGGTCCGGGCCGCGCTGGGAATCATGCCACACGCGGTGATCGTCCTCTCGCCGGGATCCATCCCGAAAACCCCGTCTGGCAAACTGCAACGGGCCGAGGCTGCGCGGAGGTTCACGCCCCGATGATCCCTCCCGCACCCGCCCAGGATGGGGACCGTCCAGGCGACCTCCCCGATCTGACCAGGACTCCCCAGTCCGGAGTCGATCTCGTCGGCACCCTGCTTTCGGCCTGGACTGAAACAAATCCGCTACGCCGGGAAGCGGCGCTGACGGCCAGCTGCACCCCGGACGTGCGCTATACCAACCCGATCGGACAGGCGCAGGGCAGACCTGCGGTCGCCGAGCTCCTCGGCCGGATCGCCAGCAGTTACCCGACCCTGCGGCCAGTTCGGATCAGTGCGATCGATCTCCATCACGGTTACGGACGTTTCGAGTGGGCCATGTGTCTTCCCAACGGCCACCGCGTGCTTGAGGGACTCGACGTGATCACCCTCTCGGCAGATGGAACCCGCATTGCCGAGGTCGTCGCGTTCTTCGGCCCGACCGATCGCACCACCACCTACGCCTACGGCGCGCCAGCTCACGGCGAACCATGACGCGCCGACGCGCCGACGCGCATCACATTGCGCTTCCTTCCACTTCACTCTTCACGTATCTACAACCATTCCGAAGGAGAAAGATGCGTAACTTCCCGAGCCCCTCGCGCCGCGCGGTGGGAACAGTCGGCGCGCTCGGTGTGGGGATCGGCACCGCGCTGGGCGCCGCGGGCGGGGACGAGGCCGGGCGGATCCT
>NZ_JAMPTM010000347.1 GCF_025403375.1 Frankia gtarii | reverse complement strand
CCTCAGGCCAGCGATGACCCGCCCGCCGATCCCCCTTCCTCCGCTGCGCAGGCCGAGGTCGGCGGACCTCACCGCGACGTTCGCCGGCCTACCGCTGCCGCAGGGCACGAACCTGCCCCCGTACCGTCGGCGCGAGCTCGTCCTGCTGGTCTTCGCCGGGGTGCTGGCGACCAGCGCGCTGGCCGCGCTGACGTTCGCGGACATCGGCGAGCTCTCACTCGGCATCTTCTCGATCGGCCTGGGCTTCTTCTGCCTGTGGGCGCTGGCGCACCTCGCGGTCCGCCGGTTCGCGCCCGCCGCCGACCCGGTGCTGTTGCCGGTCGTCGTCGCCCTCAACGGGCTCGGCCTGGTCATGATCTATCGGCTCGACCTGGCCAAGAGCGAGGCGGCCAAGCAGGCAGGCAGGAACATCCCACCCGGCGCGGCTCAGGTGCAGCTCGTCTGGACCCTGCTGGCGGTCGTCGTCTTCGTCCTGGTGCTGGCGCTGGTACGCGACCATCGCAAGCTTGCCCGCTACGCCTACACGGCCGGACTGGTCGGCATCGTCGGCCTGATGCTGCCGATCGTCCCGGGCATCGGCACCTCCATCAACGGTGCCCGGCTCTGGCTGCGCGTCGGGCCGTTCTCGTTCCAGCCCAGCGAGGTCTCGAAGATCATTATTCTGATCTTCTTCGCCGGTTACCTGGAGAGCAAGCGGGACGTGCTGTCCCTGGCGTCGCGGTCCGTGCTCGGGGTGAAGCTGCCCCGCGCCCGCGACCTCGGCCCGGTGCTGGTGGCGTGGCTGGCCAGCCTCGGCATCCTGGTCGTGCAGAACGACCTCGGCTCCTCGCTGCTGTTCTTCGGCATGTTCATGGTCGTGCTCTACGTCGCCACCGAGCGGGCGTCGTGGTTCCTGGTCGGATTCGTGTTGTTCATGTTCGGCGCCGTCCTCGCGGAGACCATGTTCACGCACGTCCAGATCCGCGTCGACGGCTGGCTGCACGCCTTCGACGGGAACAACCCGTCGGACACCTCCTACCAGCTCGTGCAGGGCCTGTACGGCTTCGCGGCCGGCGGGATGACCGGCACCGGCCTCGGCGAGGGTCACCCGCAGAAGGTGCCGTTCGCCAACACCGACTTCATCATGGCCAGTCTCGGCGAGGAGCTGGGCCTGACCGGGGTGATGGCCATCCTGACGATGTACGCGCTGATCGTGCTGCGTGGCATGCGCGCCGCTCTCGGGGCGAAGGACACCTTCGGCAAACTGCTGGCGACCGGGCTGTCGTTCACCCTGGCGCTGCAGGTGTTCGTGCAGGTCGGCGGAGTGATGCGACTCATTCCACTGACCGGGCTGACGCTGCCGTTCGTCTCCTACGGCGGGTCGTCCATCGTGGCCAACGCCGCGATCATCGCGTTGCTGTTGCGGGTCAGCGACAGCTCGCGCCGCGCTCCCGAGCCGGCGTCGGATGCCCCGCTGTTCGATCCGGGCGCGGTCGCCGACAGCCCCACCCAGGTGGTGAAGACGACATGAACCGCCCGGTGCGCAAGGTCGCCATCGCCTGCCTGGTCCTGTTCACCGCGCTGCTGGTGAACGCCAACTGGCTGCAGGTCGGTCAGGCCAGCGACCTCAAGACCCAGCCGACCAACGGCCGCCAGATCACCGAGCGCCTGGAGCGGGAACGCGGCGCGATCGTCGCGGGGGACCAGGAGATCGCCCGCTCGGTCTCGTCCAACGACCAGTACAAGTTCCTGCGCCAGTACCCGGCCGGGAAGCTTTACTCCGACATCACCGGCTACTACACGCTGTTCACCGCCGCCGGGCTGGAACGCTCCCAGGACGTGTTCCTCTCCGGTGACGACGACCGGCTGCTGGCCAGCCGGGTGACCGGGCTGTTCACCAACAAGCAGCGCCGCGGCGGCAGCGTGGTCACCACGATCCTGCCCGCGGTCCAGCAGGCCGCCGCTCAGGCACTGGGCGACCGCAAGGGCGCCGTGGTAGCGCTGGACCCGTCCACCGGCGCCGTCCTGGCGATGGTGACCAGTCCGTCCTACGACCCGAGCCCGCTGGCCAGCCACACCGAGAAGACGGCGGCCAGCGCTTACGGAGTGCTCTCCGGCGACCCTGCCCAGCCGCTGCTGAACCGGGCGACGCAGCAGACCTATCCGCCGGGGTCGACGTTCAAGCTCATCACCGCCGCGGCGGCGCTGTCGCAGGGCCACCGGCCTGATGAGCGGGTACCGGCGCCCGACGAGCTCCAGCTGCCGCTGAGCACGGTGCGGCTGCCGAACTTCGACGGCGAGCGGTGCGGCGACGGCGAGACCGACACCCTCATCCATGCCCTGACCATCTCCTGCAACACGGCGTTCGCGAAGCTCGGCATCGATCTCGGCGCCGAGACGCTACGCAAGCAGGCCGAGGCGTTCGGCCTGAACACGACCTTCCCCGACTTCCCCTTGCAGCAGGCCCGCAGCGTTTTCCCGGCCAAGCTCGACGGCGCGCAGACGGCGCAGTCGGCGATCGGCCAGTACAACGTCCGGGTCACCCCCCTACAGATGGCGGAGGTGGTCGCGGCGATCGCCAACGGCGGCACCGAGATGAAGCCCTACCTCGTCTCCGAGCTGCGCGGCCCGGACAAGAAGACGATCACCCGGACCAGCCCCAAGGAACTCGGCAAGCCGGTGAGCGGCGACGTCGCAGCCGAACTCACGACCATGATGGAGAGCGTGGTGACGTCAGGAACGGGCCGCAAGGCGCGCCTCGACGGCGTCTCCGTCGCCGGGAAGACCGGAACCGCGGAACACGGCACGGGCGAGCCGCCGCACGCCTGGTTCGTCGGGTTCGCCCCGTCGGACGCGCCAAAGGTGGCGGTCGCCGTCATCGTCGAGGACGGCGGGGGTGAGGTCGCCACCGGTGGTGCCATCGCCGCCCCCGTCGCGAAACAGGTCATGCAGGCCGCATTGGACACGCCATGAACAACTCGCCGGGCAACCCCACCTCCCCATCGCAGCCGTTCGCGGGCGCCGCCTCGCCGAACACCGTCCTGGACAACCGCTACCGACTCGATGGCCGGATCGCCGCGGGCGGCATGGGCGAGGTCTGGCGGGGCCTCGACCAGACCCTCGGGCGCCCCGTCGCGGTCAAGCTGCTGCGCCCGGAGTACGCCAGTGACGAGTCGTTCCTGGTGCGCTTCCGCGGCGAGGCCCGGCACGCCGCCCGGCTGTCCCATCCCGGGGTCGCCTCGGTCTACGACTACGGCGAGGTCGCCACCGCGGATGACTACCCCACCGCCTATCTGGTGATGGAGCTGGTGGAGGGCGAGCCGCTGTCGGCCGCCCTGCACCGGGAGAAGCGGCTGTCGCCCGAGCGGATGCTGGACATCCTCGGCCAGGCCGCCGACGCGCTGCAGGCCGCCCACGCCCTCGGCGTGGTCCACCGCGACGTCAAGCCCGGCAACCTGCTGCTGCGCCCGGACGGCGCCGTCAAGGTCACCGACTTCGGCATCGCCCGCGCGGTGGACGCCGCTCCCCTGACCGCCACCGGCATCATGATGGGCACGGCCTACTACGTCTCCCCCGAGCAGGCGTCGGGGCGGCCGGTGACGCCGGCCAGCGACGTCTACTCGCTCGGCGTGGTCGCCTACGAATGCCTCGCCGGCCACCGGCCCTTCGACGACCGCAACCCGATCGTCGTGGTGATGGCTCACCAGCAGGACACCCCGCGCCCGCTACCGGCCGACATCCCCTACCAGGTGCGGGCACTGGTCGAGTCGGCCATGGCCAAGGACCCGGCACGCCGGCCGAGTTCCGCGGGCGCGTTCGCCCGCTCCGCCGCGGGCATCCGGCGCAGCCTGTGGAGCCCCGACGCCGGTCGGTGGTCGGGCCCGGGCGGCGCGTCGGACATGACCGCGCGCCACCCCGGCCCGAGCACCGGCCTGCCAGCCGTCGGCCCCGGCGGCCGCCAGCACCGGCCCACCTCCCGCAACCGGCCGCCCTCCTGGGTCACTCCCCCGCCGCCGACCACGGGGCGGACCAGCGGGCCGGGCCGGGCCGGCACCGGGCCGGACTACACCCAGGCGGTGCCCGGCGGTCCGGTCGGCCCCCCGCACGACGCCACCGAGATGCCCGCGACGGCGATGCACAGCCCGTCGTTCGGCGCTGACACGGGCTACGGCGACCCGCCGCCCTACCGGGGGGAACGGGGCGGCTACGGCGACGAGACCGTCTACGGGAATCAGGGCTACCGAGCGGGCGAGCGCGGCGACAACCGCGACCCGGGCGAGGCCTGGCAGGGCCGGGCGGCCCGGCGCCGCTCCGGCCCGGCGGCCCGGCAAGCGGTGCCGCTGCCACTGCCGGTCCTGATCATTCTGCTGATCCTGACGGTCGCCGTCACCGCCTTCGTGACCAACAAGCTGTTCTCCAGCAAGGGCTCCGAATCGAACTCGGCGGCCACACCACCAGTGGTGGTGTACGCGAACACACTCGGTGATGAAATCGTCATCGGCAACGCCGGGTCGGCGCTCTCCGACGCGGGAGGGGCGACGGCAGGGGAGTATTCGTGACCGACGCGACGGAGATGTACACGCCCGACGCGGCGCCGCAGCTCATCGGCGGCCGCTACGAGTTGGGCGCGGCCATCGGCTACGGCGGGATGGCCGAGGTCTTCCGCGGCCACGACATCCGCCTCGGGCGTGAGGTCGCGATCAAAACGCTGCGGTCGGACCTCGCCCGCGATCCCACCTTCCTCGCCCGGTTCCGGCGGGAGGCGCAGTCCTCGGCCGCCCTGAACCATCCGGCGATCGTCTCGGTGTACGACACCGGCGAGGACGAGATCAACGGGACACACATCCCGTACATCGTCATGGAGTTCATCGAGGGCCGGACGCTGCGCGACGCGCTGCAGGCCGAGGGCCGGTTCACCGAGCGCCGCGCCATGGAGATCACCTCCGACGTCTGCGCCGCACTGGACTACAGCCACCGGATGGGGATCATCCACCGGGACATCAAGCCGGCGAACGTGATGCTCAGCCCGGACGGCTCGGTCAAGGTGATGGACTTCGGCATCGCCCGCGCCACCACCGCCACCTCGTCGACGATGACGGCGACGGCGGCCGTGATCGGCACCGCCCAGTACCTGTCCCCCGAGCAGGCCCGCGGGGCCCGCGTCGACGCCCGCAGCGACGTCTACACCACCGGGGTGTTGCTCTACGAGCTGCTCACCGGCTCCCCGCCGTTCCGCGGGGACAACCCGGTGGCGGTCGCCTACCAGCACGTCCGGGAGGACCCCGACCCGCCGTCCGCGCGCGACCGCGACATCTCCCCCGAGGCCGACGCGATCGTGCTCAAGGCGATGGAGAAGGACCCGGACGACCGCTACCTCACCGCGGGTGAGATGCGCGACGATCTGGAGCGCGCCTTGGCGGGGCGCCGGGTGCACGCCATGATGGGAGGTGGTGGCGCCAGCGGTGCCGCCACCACCCTCGGCCCCCCCGCCACCGCCGGCACCGCGCTGCTGGGCCGGGGCGACCGGGCAGGCTACCCGACCCGGGACCGCTACCCCGATGACCGCTACGGTGACGAAGCGACGTCCTACCGGGGCGATGCCTACGACGACGGCCGGTTCGGCACCGGCCCGTTCGACCGCTACGACGTCACCGGCGCGATCGACCGCCGGGCGGTGCCCGACGAGCAGCGGTCCCAGACGTGGAAGTACATCCTCGCCGGCCTCGGCATCGTTGTCGTGTTCGTCGCGGTGGTGCTGCTGGCGACTACCTTCCTCAGCGGCAACGACGGCAACCAGACGGCCAAGTCGTTCACCATGCCCAAGGACCTCGTCGGCCAGTCCGAGCAGTACGCCCGTGCCCGGCTCCAGAGCGCCGGCTACACCGGGAAGCCGACGATCGTCTCGGTGAACGAGCCGGACATGGCCGGCCGGGTCACCAAGGTCGACCCGTCCGGGGGCAGGCAGGTCGACGTCAACGCGGTGGTCACCCTGTCCATCGGCAAGCCCGCCGGCGACATCGCGATCCCGACCGACCTCGTCGGCAAGTCACAGGCCACGGCCGAGGCGGACCTGCGCGGGCTCGGCCTGGTGCCGAACTCGATGCCCTACTACAACGCGACGAGCCACAAGGTCGGCACGGTCGACAGCACCGACCCTCAGGTGGGCTCCGCCGTCAAGCCCGGCAGCACCGTCACGCTGAACGTGGTCAGCGGCAACGTCAACGTGCCCGATGTGACTAATCGGACCTACGAGAGCGCGGTCCAGGTGCTTGCCAGCTACGGCCTGCTGGCGACTCAGCAGTCCGTCCCCAACAACAACGTGGCGGCCGGCACCGTCGTCGACCAGACTCCGTCCCGCGGGAACATCGCCCGGGGGTCGACGGTGCGGCTCTCGGTCGCCGCACAGGTCCAGACCACCCAGCCACCCAGCCCCACGCAGGCGCCGCCGACCGACCAGCAGCCGACCGACCAGCCGGTCACCCCC
>NZ_JAMPTM010000346.1 GCF_025403375.1 Frankia gtarii | reverse complement strand
GCTGAGGCCGGGGCGACGAGGCCGCGGGCGGTCGGGGAGAGCTCAACGGCGTCCCGCGGCGGATTCGTGCGCAGGGCCAGATCCCCGAGGGGGCTGGTCACGCCGAGCCAGTAATGCTCGTTGCGGTAGTGGTGCAGGCGATGGCCGCGCCAGACCCGCCGGTAGTACGCCGTCCGCGGTGGGACCCGGGTGTGGATGAGGAAGTGCGTCCAGTCGTAGGCGAGCACGCCGACACCCGCGCACAGCGCCGCGGTCGCCGCCGAGGGCGGTCCGAGCAGCGCAGGCAGGGCCGCCGCTGCCGTTCCGGTGATGACCTCGCGTGGACGCAGGAACATGGTGTCCAGATCGGCCGGGTCACGGTGGTGCTGCTCGTGGCCGTAGCCGGCGAGCTGGTAGCCGACGGCACCCAGCCGGCTGGCCGGGCGGGCGTGCAGCACCAGCCGGTGCACACCCCATTCGACGAACGGCTGCGCGACGGCGGCAGCCACGGCGATCCGGGTGTCCCGGGCCCGCCACGGCCCGCGGGCCGCGCGCACGGCGGCGAGCCCCCCCACGCAGCCGAGCAGCACCGGCGGGCGGGGATGGGCGAGGAACCGGCGGACGGCAGTCGCCAGCGTGCGGACCTCCGCCGCGCTGCCATGCGGCCCTGGCCGGTCGAGCCGGACGAACAACGCCGCGGGGGACAGCCGCGCCACGCGATCGCCTCCCGGCGGTGAGATCAGAACGGAACGGTGGAGTAGGCCTGCAGCTTGGTGAGCTGATGCTGGCTGTCGACCCGGCGAATCGTGCCCGAGCGGGAGCGCATCACCAGTGACGACGTGCTGGCGCCACCCGGGCGGTACCGTACTCCGGCCAGCAGCTCACCATCTGTGATTCCCGTCGCGACGAAGAAGACGTTGTCGCTGGCAACGAGGTCGCGGGTGGACAGCACCCGCTCCGGGTCGTGCCCGAGCGCGACGACCTTGCTCCGCTCGGTCTCGTCCTTGGGCCACAACCGGCCCTGGATCACCCCGCCCAGGCACGTCACGGCGCAGGCGGTGATGATCCCCTCCGGCGTGCCACCGATGCCGAGTAGCAGGTCGACACCGGTGTCGGCGGAGGCGGCCATCACGGCGCCGGCGACGTCGCCGTCGGAGATGAGCTTCACCCGGGCGCCGGCGGCACGGATCTGCTCGACGAGCTCGGTGTGCCGCGGGCGGTCCAGGACGACCACGGTGACGTCGCGCGGGTGGATCGCCTTCGCCTTCGCCACGGCCCGGATGTTGTCCTCGACGGAGGCGGTGATGTCGACGACGTCCGCCGCTTCCGGCCCGGTGACCAGCTTCTCCATGTAGAAGCAGGCGCTCGCGTCGTACATCGAGCCGCGCTCGCTGACCGCCATGACGGACACGGCGTTGTTCATGCCCTTGGCGGTGAGCGTGGTGCCGTCGACGGGGTCGACGGCGACGTCGCACTCCGGGCCCTCGCCCGAGCCGACCTGCTCGCCGTTGAACAGCATCGGGGCCTCGTCCTTCTCCCCTTCGCCGATGACGACGACGCCGCGCATCGACACGGTGCCGACGAGCCGACGCATCGCGTCGACGGCGGCACCGTCGGCACCGTTCTTGTCACCGCGGCCGACCCAGCGCGCCGCGGCGAGCGCGGCGGCCTCGGTCACCCGGACGAGTTCGAGGGCAAGGTTGCGGTCCGGGGCCTGCCCCTGCACGGCCAGCGTGTCGGGCACAGCCGAGGAGTCGGAGGACCTGGCGGTGAGGGCATCGGGAGCGGAAGGCACGGCCGTGAGCCTAGTTCGGCTACCCCGCAGGCGCCCGAGATAGCCGGCCCCGCGATGGATCAGGCCCCGCCGAACGTATCCCGGAGTATCGCTCGCTGTCAGACGAACCGAGGCATCCAGTCTGTCGTGCGCGTGACAGCCGGGGAGTCGAAAACTTGCGCGCAACCTTCCGGTGCATACAGGCGTCAAACGCTTCGATCGGGCGGCCGTCACGCGGAGGGGGCGTGACGGCTGCCCGTCGGCGTTCCGCCCCATCCACGGCACCCACTGTGGGCGAGATCCCCGCCACACCGGCGCCGTAAGGGGCCGCCAGAACCGGTCCCGGCCCACCACCGGCCCGCCGAGACCTGGAAGATGGGGGCGTGGCACAACGACAGCGACGCGGCCAGGAAACGATCAGAGACATGATCCTCTCCCTCGCCGCGGTCATGGCGGGCGTTCTGGTCTTCGTCATCTTCGTGATGCCGCGAGGCGGCGACGAGACGGCGGTCAAGGTCGTCGCGACGGCCGAGCCGATGGCGGCCTTCGCTCGGCAGACGTCCTACACCCCGCTCGCCCCCGCCGGCCTGCCCGGGTACTGGAAGCCGACCTCGCTGCGGCTGACCGGCCCCACCGGCGGCTCCGACGGCGGCGACATCGCCGAGGCGGCGATCGGCTACGTCATCGACCGGTCCGGCCATCGGACGTACGCCCGGCTGCGGGAGAGCAACGCGCCGAAGGCGGTGCAGAAGCTGCTCGGCAACCGGCCGCCGCACGGGACCGTGGACGTCGACGGGACTCCCTGGGAGCAGCGCCCGGACGCCGACGGCCATCTCGCGATCAGCCGGACCGACAAGGACCTCACGGTCATCATCGACGACGGCGGCGGGAAGGGTGGCGCGACCCAGGCCGACCTGGTCGCCCTCGCCGAATCGCTCCAGCCGGTCCAGCCCAGCGGGGCCTGACGGCCCGCGGATTCGTGCGTGCGGGAACCCGAACGCAAAGCCGAGAGCGACGCGGAACGCCGAGCATCCCGGTGGATGTTTCCGGCCGCCATCTCCGCAAGATACTTAAATTTACCCAAACGGTAAGAATCGGTTTGTCCGCCGAGACCTCGCGTCGAATGGCCCGCGGCCCGGGGCGGCACGCACGCAATGTGCGCCGAATGGCCCGGAGCCGATGCCAGCCGCTGTCGACGCCGCGGGCTGGATACCCGGACCTGTGGGTCCGGGTATCCAGTACTGCCGGAATCGTTGCGATGGCGGAGCCGACCTCGGCTACCTCAGTGCTGGCCGGTTCCGGCGGCTACGGGAGGCCGCTGGGACGGCACAGGATGGCCGTGCGAGCCGTCCCAGGCGTTGGCCGCCGGGATGAGCACCGCCAGACCGAGGATGAGACCAGCCGCGCGCCGCAGCAGCGGCCCGCCGGCCAGGATGCGCCGGTCACCCCGGTCACCCCGACCGCCCTGATCGGTGGAGCTGGTGTCGCGAGACGCCGTGCCGGCGAGGTCGTGCCGCAGCAGGACCGAACCTCTCGGGGAGGCGGGTGGAACTCGCCCCCGGGAGCGACCGACGACGGCCTGGCGTCGGAGCGACGGACGTGCGCCGGGCATGTGGTGTACCTCCGGACCGCCCGAAGCGGACGGGCGGCCAGCCGAGTGGGGCCCGCACATTCACGGACCACCACCAATCTGAAACGTCCTGCAGCGACCTTGCACTATGGATCTCCGCCAGGCCAACCCACTTCGACCATGATTGTCGCCTGATTGATATCACGTTGCGCCGACGGAGTGCGGCATTTCCGGCTTCGGTGGCGCCCGGCGTGGCGCCGGATCCGGTCGGGAATACTCGTGACACGCCGCGTCGAATTTCGCCCGAGCCGCGCGGAGGCACGAGGCGTCACGATCGGGCCATGGCATCGCATTGGCCGGAAGTTGGGTATGCAGGGGCGCGGAGGTGGCGATGTCTGAAAGTCCTGGTTCCACAACGTTCGGCGACTCTCCCGGCAACGGGCGGGCCGCACGACCGAACCGAAGCGCACCGAACTCGAACGCACCGGAAACGCCCGATCTCCCCGGCGCGCCGGGGGTCAGTTACGAGAGCGCCCGCGCCGAGCTGGAGGAGGTCGTCCGCCAGCTTGAGGCGGGCGGGGTGACCCTGGAGCAGTCGCTGGCCCTGTGGGAGCGCGGGGAGGAGCTGGCCCGGACCTGCCAGGCCCTGCTCGACGGCGCCCGTGCCCGGCTCGCCGCCGCCGACCCCACCCGCGACGCCTGACGCCCGCGACGCCTGATGCCCGCGCCGTGGTCGGTTCAGTCCTCGGTGACGGCGGCCCCGAGCGCCCCGCTCGCCACCCGGATGGCGAGCCGCTCGCCCGGTCCGACCTGCGCGGGGTCGCGTACGACCGCACCGTCCGCCGCGCGCTGCACGACGGCGTACCCGCGGTCGAGGGTCGCCGCCGGGGACAGCGCCCGCACCCGGGCGCGGGTGGCCACCAGATCGCGTGCCGTCACGTCCAGCGCGTGATGCACGCAGCGCCGGGAACGGGCCAGCAGGGCGACGACGTCGTCCGAGCGCCGGGCGAGGTCGCGGGCGGGCGCCGCGAGGACCGGGCGGCCCCGCATGTCCGCGAGCCGGCGCTCCTCCCGGTCCAGCCGATGCTCGACGACGCGGCGCGCGCGAGCCCGCAGCTGGGCGACCGCGACGGACTGCTCGCCGACGTCGGGCACCACCCGCTTGGCGGCGTCGGTGGGGGTCGAGGCGCGTACGTCGGCGACGAAGTCGAGCAGCGGCGCATCCTGCTCGTGTCCGATCGCCGACACGACCGGGGTGCGCGCGGCCACCACGGCGCGCACCAGCGCCTCGTCGGAGAACGGCAGCAGGTCCTCCAGCGACCCGCCGCCACGGGCGATGACGATCACCTCGACCTCGGCCCGACCGTCAAGCTCGCGCAGCGCGTCGATGACCTGGGACACCGCCAGCGGGCCCTGGACGGCCACCTCCCGCAGCACGATCCGCACCGCCGGCCAGCGACGGCGCGCGTTCTCGACGACGTCGCGCTCCGCGGCGCTGGCGCGCCCGGTGATCAACCCGACGGCCGCGGGCAGGAACGGCGGGCGCCGCTTGCGGGACGCCGCGAACAGGCCCTCCGCGGCCAGCGTGGCCTTGAGCTGCTCCAGCCGGGCCAGCAGGGCACCCGCGCCGAGCGGGCGGATCTCCACCACCGCGAGGGCGAGCGTGCCGCGGGCGGGGTGGAAGGACGGCTTGCCCCACACGACGACCCGCGCGCCGTCCACGAGCGCGGGGCCGACAGCGTCACAGACCGCTCGCGAGCAGGTGACCCGCAGCGACACATCCGCGACGGGGTCCCTGAGGGTGAGGAAAACAGTGCCCATTCCGGGCCGGCGAACAAGCTGCGTGACCTGTCCCTCAACCCACACCCGGCCGAGCCGGTGGACCCAGTCGCCGACGGCGCGCGAGACCGTGCGAACCGGCAAGGGTTGTTCAGGTGTCGAGGTCAGGGCCATTCGGGCACCGTAGCCGGTCCGTCCGACAGGTCCAGAAGAGTCCGTGCGACCGTGGCCGGAGGTGGAGCGGACGATGTCGCCGACACGTGATGCATCGCCCGCGGCTCTTCCAGCAGGGCCCTCACCGCGTAGACTGCCCAGCATGGGCCGGGTCCTTCTTGCCAAGCCGCGCGGCTACTGCGCCGGTGTCGATCGAGCTGTCGTGACCGTGGAGAAGGCGCTGGAGCTCTACGGATCGCCGGTCTACGTACGTAAGCAGATCGTGCACAACCTCCACGTCGTACAGACGCTGGAGGCCAAGGGCGCGATCTTCGTTGACGAGACCGACGAGGTACCACAGGGCGCCACCGTGGTCTTCTCAGCGCACGGGGTCGCGCCGACCGTGCACGAGGAGGCCTCCTCGCGTCAACTGCGCACCATTGACGCAACCTGTCCGCTCGTCAGCAAGGTGCATTCCGAGGCGCGTCGGTTTGCCCGCGAGGATTACGACATCCTGCTTATCGGCCATGAGGGCCACGAGGAGGTCGTCGGCACCACTGGCCAGGCACCTGACCGCATTCACCTGGTGGACGGTCCCGAGGATGCCGCCAAGGTGAAGGTGCGCGACCCGGAGCACGTCGCTTTCCTCTCCCAGACCACCCTCTCCGTCGACGAGACGCAGACGACCGTCAGGGCCCTGCGTGAGCGCTTCCCGCACCTGCAGGGTCCGCCGAGCGACGACATCTGCTACGCGACGCAGAACCGTCAGGTGGCCGTCAAGGAGATCTCCAGCGCGGTCGACCTGGTCATCGTCGTCGGCTCGCCGAACTCCTCGAACTCGGTGCGTCTGGTCGAGGTCGCGCTCGACGCCGGCGCACCAGCCGCCCACCTCGTCGACGACTCCACCGAGGTGGACGCGAGCTGGCTGGAGGGCGTCGAGACCGTCGGCGTAACCAGCGGTGCCTCGGTCCCCGAGGAGCTGGTCACCGGCGTCATGGCCTGGCTGGCCGAGCGTGGGTTCAACGACGTCGAGGAGGTCACCTCCGCCGACGAGCACCTCCTGTTCGCTCTCCCACCCGAGCTGCGCCGTGACATCCGCGCCCGCGAGCGCGAGACCGCCGCTTCCTAAGCGGCGCCACCCAAACAACCACGCCCACTGCCCCGCCCCGTGGCATCGACGCCACGCGGCAGGGTAGTGGGCGTCTCTCATTGCCAGGACTTGTCACAGGCGCCTCCCTCCCTCTCC
>NZ_JAMPTM010000345.1 GCF_025403375.1 Frankia gtarii | reverse complement strand
GAACCCACCCCGGAATCCGAACCCACCCCGGAATCCGAACCCACCACGGCATCCGAACCCACCGGATCCGCGAGGCGAGCGGTTCGGGTCGCGGCGAGGTCGCCGACGGGGCGGACGGTCGGGTCGGCGACCATGGCGGCCATCACCTGGCCGAGCGCCTCGCCCACCTCCGCGGCGCGCTGGGGGGCGAGCAGTTCGGGCCGGTGTTCCAGTTCCAGGGCCAGCCCTTCGCCGGGATCGGCCACCAGGGTGATCGGATAGTGGGTGGCGTCCTCGGTCGCCACCCCGGTGACCCTGACGCCGATCGTCGCGCGGACCCGGTCGATCTCGGTGTCGTCGACCGGGTAGGACTCGACCACCAGCAGCGTGTCGAACAGCCGCGCGAGCCCGGTGACCGCCTGGACCTCGGCGAGTCCGAGGTGGTGATGGTCCAGGGTCGCCGCCTGGGCCTGGTGCAGGCGTCCGAGCAGGCCGGCCACGGTCTCCCACGGATCGAGGACGATGCGTACCGGGATCGTGTTGATGAACAGGCCGACCATGGACTCCACCCCGGCCAGCTCGGGCGGCCGGCCCGAGACCGTCGTGCCGAAGGCGACGTCCCTGCGGCCGGTGAATCTGCTCAGGGTGATCGCCCAGGCCGCCTGGATGGCGGTGCTCAGCGTCACCCCGTGCTCCCGGGCCAGGTCCTTCATCCGCTCCTGCACGGCCGGGTCGAGCGCGACCGGGATCCGGACGGGCCTCGCCGGCGCCTCGTCCCCGTCCTGCGGACCGGGGGATGCGGGCGCGAGCAGGGTCGGCTCGGTCACCCCGTCGAGGACGCCACGCCAGGCCGCGAGGGATTCCTCGCGATCCCTGGTGGCGAGCCAGGCGAGGTAGTCGCGGTAGGGCCGCGGCCGGGGCAGCGGCGTGCCGGCGTACAGCGCGAACAGGTCCCGCAGCGCCAGGGGGACGGACCAGCCGTCCATCAGGATGTGATGGACGGTGATCACCAGGCGGTGCGTGTCCGGC
Source organism: Frankia gtarii (assembly GCF_025403375.1). Taxonomy (GTDB): domain Bacteria; phylum Actinomycetota; class Actinomycetes; order Frankiales; family Frankiaceae; genus Frankia; species Frankia gtarii. The sequence continues at coordinate 5,508 of NZ_JAMPTM010000345.1, read as the reverse complement.
CCGAGCCGCACGAGCAGGAAACGGATCAGCGGTGGCTCGTCCATGTCGAACGGCGGCGTCCGTTCGGCGTCGAGCAGGGCCCGCACGCCGGTCGGGGAACCATCCGGCTCGGCCTCGGTCCACGGCACCTCGACGCGGCGCAGCACGACTCCCACCGCGCCGGCGGGGCCGGCGACGAAGGCAGTCCGCAGGTTCGCGTGCCGCTCCACCAGCGCTCCGGCGGCGCTGCGCAGCCGCGCTGCGTCCAGCGGGCCGGCCAGATCGACGGTCAGCTGCACGGTGTAGGCGTCACTCCCGCCGGCCACCGCGTGGAAGAGCAGGCCCTCCTGCAGCGGGGCGAGCGGCAGGACTTCCTCGATGTTCGACCGGTTCATGGCGTGCGCCACCTTTCCTCGAACGCGTCGAGCGTGTCCTGGTCGAGCGAGACCAACGGCATGTCGGACGGGGTGTGCCCGCCGGCGGCACCGTCGGCGGTGTGCGCGACGAGCGCTTCGAGCGCGGCGCGCCAGGTCGCGGCCAGGGCGTCGACCTCCCCGGCGGGGAACACCCCGGCCGGATAGGACCACGAGGCCCGCAGCACCGGGCCGTCGGCGGTGTCCTCGGTGAGGGCGGTGATCTCCAGGGCGGCGGCGACGGGGGCCGCGTCGTCGCCGAGCCCGGCGAGATCGGTGAACTCGGCCGACTGCGACCACGGCTCCTGGCCGCCGTCGCGGTCGCCGGCGCCACCGCCACCGCCACCGCCACCGCCACCGCCGTAGCGACCCAGGTAGTTCAGGACGATCTGCGGGCCGGCCGTCCCGGCCAGTGCCTCGCCGACCGCCGGGTTCAGGTACCGGAGCAGCCCGTACCCGACCCCGCGGTCGGGGATCGCCCGCAGTATCTCCTTCACCTGCTTGACGGCCAGGCCCGCTGTGGCGCCGGCGGCGAACGCGTCGTCAACGTCGATGCCGGTCAGCTCCACGCGGACGGGATAGCGGCTGGTGAACCAGCCCACCGTGCGGGAGAGGTCAGCGCCGGGCACGGCCTGCTCCTCCCGGCCATGCCCTTCGAGCGCGATCCGGACGTGGGGCGTGGCCCGCCCGTGTTCGCGGCCCCAGGCGGTGACGGCCAGGGCCAGCGCCGCCAGCAGGACGTCGTCGATCCCGGCGAAGTACGCCTCGGGGACGTCGGTGAGCAGGGCGCGGGACACCGGCACCGCGAGCTCGGTCCGCACGGTGCGCAGCGTCGAGTGCAGGTCGCGTGCCGGGTCGAGCGGACGGGCCCCCAGCGGTGGCTCGTCACCCCCGGTCATCTCCTTCCACAGTGGCAGCTCGGCGAGCCTTGCCGGATGACGGGCGGCCTCGACCAGGCCGAGCGCCCAGTGCCGGAAGGAGGTTCCCGCTGGCCCGAGGTCCGGCTCCCGGCCGTCCCGTGCGGCGCGGTACGCGTCGGCGAGGTCGGGTACGAGGATTCGCCAGGACACCGCGTCGACGGCGAGGTGATGGGCGACAATCAGTAGCCGGCCGCCGGCGGGGCCCGCGTCGAACCAGACCACCTGGAGCAGCCGGCCGGCCGCCGGGTCGAGCCGGCCGGCCGCCGCGTCCGCCTGCGCGCGGACGAGCGCGACGGTCCCCGGGACACCCCAGAGCTGCGCGGCGTCACCGGGCTGCGCGGCGTCACCGGGCTGGAGCACGTCGACGCGGTGCACGATCGGGTCGGCCGGTCCGTGCGGCGGGACGGTCAGCGTCCAGCCACCGTCGTCGTCGGAGCCGACGACCGCGCGCAGGATGTCGTGCCGGCGCAGCAGTGCGCCGACCGCCGTGGTGAGAGTGGGAAGGTCGAGGTCCACCGGCGCCACCAGCACGGCCGTCTGGACGAAGCGGGACCGCAGCCCGTCGCGGTCGAGGACCGCGTGCATGATCGGGGTGAGCGGCACCGGGCCGGTCGCGGCCTGATCCGCCGTCTGCGGGCGCGACTGCGTGGCGTTGGCTCGGGCCTCGGCCTTCGCGTCGGCGGCGAGGGCGAGTTCGGCGACGGTCCGATGCCTGAAGACGTCGCCGGGTGAGATCGGCAGCCCGGCCCCGCGGGCCTTGGACACCAGCTGGATCGAGACGATGCTGTCTCCGCCCAGCGCGAAGAAGGAGTCGTCCGGCCCCACCGCGGCGACGCCGAGCAGGTCCGCGATGAGCCCGCCCAGCAACGCCTCGGTGCGCGTGTCGGCCTGTCGGCCGGAACCCACCCGCAGCTGCGGGGCGGGCAGGGCGCGGCGGTCGACCTTGCCCGAGGGCATCAGCGGGAACGCGTCAAGCTGGTGGAGCGTCGTGGGCACCATGTGGTCGGGGAGCCGGCCGGTCAGCCAGGACCGGACCGCGTCGACGTCCACCGGGGTGTCGGGCGCGCCGACGAGGTAGCCGACCAGGTGCTGCGCGCCACCGGTGAGGCGGTGGACGACCACGACGGCCTGCCGGACGGACTCGTGCTCGCCGAGCGCCGCCTCGATCTCCTGGAGCTCGACCCGCATTCCCCTGATCTTGACCTGGTGGTCGGCCCGGCCGAGGAAGTCGAGCGTGCCGGCGGGCGTCCAGCGGGTCAGGTCCCCGGTGCGGTAGAGCCGGCCACCGGGCGTCCAGGGGTCCGCCACGAAGCGCGCCGACGTCTGGCGTGGATCGCCGACGTATCCGCGACCCAGCGGGAGACCGCCGACGTACAGCTCGCCGCGCACGCCTACCGGAACCGGGTTCAGCGCCTCGTCGAGCACGTGGATCCGGGTGTTCGGGTTGGGCCGCCCGATGCTGATGCCGTGGCGGCGTTCGGCGTCGCGGTAGAAGTCGTGGGTGACGCCGATCGTCGCCTCGGCGGGACCGTACCCGTGGTACATGACCGCGTTCAGGGTGGCGCGGAACCGGCCGAACAGCTCGGGGGTGAGCGCCTCGCCACCGCACCAGACGTGGCGCAGCGTGCCGGCGGCGGCGGAGATGCCGGGCAGCTGCAGCAGCATGTCCAGCATCGACGACACCAGGTAGGTGAAACTGACCTCGTGCCGGATGATCATGGCGAGCAGCTCGTCGACGTCGCGTTCCCGACCCGGCTCGACGATGACGACGGTCGCGCCGGTCACCAGCGGCAGGAAGACCTCGTTGATGGAGATGTCGAACCCGAGCGGCGCCTTGAACAGGGCGGCGTCCCCGGGCCCGAAACCGAGCATCTCGCGTTGCCACAACAACCGGGCCGCGATCGCCTGATGGCAGATCATCGCGCCCTTCGGCGTGCCGGTCGAACCAGAGGTGTAGATGACGTACGCCAGCCCGTCGGGATGTAGCGGCACGGCCGCGACCGGCGCCGCCGGTTCCGGCAGGTCCGCCACCGTCAGGACCGGCCCGTCCAGGTCGGTGGGCAGGCCGGTGCCGGTGGCGCTGACCACCGCCCGCAGCCGCGCGGTCCGGTGGATGTCGGCGATGCGCCGCGCCGGCCATCCCGGTTCGAGCGGGACGAAGGTCGCGCCGGTGCGCTGGATGCCGAGGAGCACCGCGACCAGGTCGGCGCAGCGGTCGAGATGGACACCCACGAGGTCCTCCGCCACGATGCCGTGCGCGATGAGCGCGGCGGCGACGGCGTCGGCCCGGCGGTCGAGTTCGGCGTAGGTCAGCCGGGTGTCGCCCGCGACGACGGCGAGCCCGTCGGGGGTGCGGGCAACCTGCTCGGCGAACAGGCCGGGCACGGTCACCGCCGCGACGGGAACCGCCGTGTCGTTCCAGTCGACCAGCAGCCGCCGGCGTTCGGCCGGGTCGAGCACGTCGAGCCGCGACAGCCGGATCCCGGGATCCGCGGCGAAGGCGCGCAGCGTGCGCACCAGCCGCTCGACGAGCCGTTCGACCGTGGACTCGTCGAACAGGTCGGCGTCGTAGTCGATCGATCCGAGGTAGGTCCCGTCGGGACGCGGCGCGACGATGACGGCCAGGTCGAACTTCGCCCCGCTCGCCGGGTCGTCGTAGGGCAGCACCGTGGCGTCGATCCCGGGCAGGCCGTAGGTGCTCGCCCCGTCGGCCTGGAAATCGACCAGGGTCTGGAACAGCGGATGGCGTCCCGCGGCACGCTCGGGTCTGACCGCCTCGACGACCCGGTCGAAGGGGGCGTCGGCGTGCGCGTACGCGTCCAGCGCCGTCTCCCGGACCCGCAGCAGCAGCTCGCGCAGGGTCGGATCGCCGGACAGTCGGGTGCGCAGGACGACGGTGTTCACGAAGAACCCGACGAGGTCGTGCAGGGCCTCGTCGACCCGTCCCGCCGACAGCGCGCCGAGCGGGATGTCGGTCCCCGCGCCGAGCTTGTGCAGCAGGACGCTCACCGCGGCGTTCACCGTCATGAACTCGGTGGCGCCGGTGGCCCGGGCCAGCTCGCGAAGTCCCGCCACCACGTCCGCCGGCACGGCGAAGCGCACCGCGCCGCCGCGTCCGTGCGAGCCGGTTCCGCGGGGGCGGTCGACGGGCAGCGCGATCTCCTCGGGGAGCTCAGCGAGGGTGTCGCTCCAGTGCCGTAGCTGGGTGGCGAGCAGGCCGTCGGGGTCGGTGGGGTCACCGAGCAGCTCCTGCTGCCACAGCGTGTAGTCGGCGTACTGGACGGGCAGCGGATTCCACGCCGGCGCGGCGCCGGCCGCCCTGGCGGTGTAGGCGGCGGCCAGGTCCGCCAGCAGCGGCTCGGTCGACCATTCGTCGCCGGCGATGTGGTGGACGACGAGACCGAGCACGTGGTCGTCCGCGGCCAGCCGGAGCAGTTCGAGGCGCACCGGCGCCTGCGACCCGATGTCGAACGGGCGGGAGATGATCTCGGCGATCCGAGCCTCGAGGCCGCCGTCGTCGGTGTCGACGACCGCGACCGCAACCCGGTACTCGGCCAGGATGTCCTGGTAGGGAGTGCCGTCGTGGTCGGGGAAGACGGTGCGCAGGGTCTCGTGCCGGTCGACGACGTCGTTGACGGCCGCGACGAGCGCCGGCACGTCGAGGTCGCCCCGCAGCCGTGCGACGAACGGGATGTTGTAGGTACCGGACGAGGGGTCGAGCCGGTGCAGGAACCACAGCCGCCGCTGGGCGGGCGACAGCGGCAGCCGCTGCGGACGCTTCCGGGCAACCAGTGGAATCCGGGCCGTGGATGGGCGGTCGTCGGCCAGCAGGGCGGCGAGGCCGGCGACGGTGGGCTGGTCGAACACCGCTCGGATGGGCGTCTCCGCTCCGGTCGCGGTGCGGATCTGGGAGATGAGGCGGGCGGCGAGCAGGGAATGACCGCCGAGGGCGAAGAACGAGTCGTCGAGCCCGACCCGCTCGACCCCGAGCAGTTCGCCGAACAACCCCGCGACAACCAGCTCGGTCGGCGTCGTCGGTTCGCGACCCGCTGCCACGCCACCGGCGAACTCCGGTGCTGGTAGGGCGCGGCGGTCGAGTTTACCGTTCGGCGACACCGGAAACGCATCCAACACAACCACCACCGCCGGCACCAGATAATCCGGCAGCACCGACACCAACACACCCCGCACCGCCC
>NZ_JAMPTM010000344.1 GCF_025403375.1 Frankia gtarii | reverse complement strand
CCCCAACCCCGATCGGGACGCAGCCCCGCCGCCGCCGGACGCCCACGCTGACGCTGGTTTGGAGCCGGCCGAGCCGCCGCGGGGCGGTTCCGCGGAACCGTCGGATGCGCCATCCGGGGGCCGCCCGCCGCTGCGCCCGGTCGACTGGGACGGCTCGTTCACCCGCACCTGGCAGTCCCGCGACGACAACGAGTTGACGAACCGCCTCGCTTCGGAGCAGGAGCGGGAGTGGAGCCGACGAGAGCCCGATCAGATGATGCGAGGTCGCGTTTGTTCGACAGGTTGGGGGGCTCGGCCGCTTGTCCGACGACGCGGACGCGTCCCCGAATGGTGATGGCGGCGGGTCCCCGGACACGCGTTGACGGACTGCCGTGATCGGCAGGTAAGAGGCCCAGCCGGTTACGGGCCGACGCGGTAATCGCCGGTTTCGGGTGTCGGTGGCCGTTCGGATCGGGGCGATCTGTCGGCGCCCTGGTGGTGGACAGTGTCGGTGAGAGCGCGGTGGGCACGAATGGTGTCCGAGTGGTAGTGGCCGTGGTCGCGCATCGCGTCGGTAAGGGCATCTCGGTCGAGCGGAACGGCGATCGGCACGCCGGCCAGCCTGGCGGTAGGTCTCGGCTTGGGGCACGCGGCCACCGGTCGATCTCCACGAGTCGTCCAACCCGCAATGACCGGCCAGTGGCCGCATCGCCCGCGACCGCCCGGCGGCGCATGCCGAGCGGAGCGCCACCACTCAGGCGCCCCACTCGGCCGACTACCCAACAGCGGCTGCCGTACTAGCCAGCAAAGCCGACGCCCTCCGCGTCATCCGTGTCATCCACGTCATCCGCGGGACCGCTTGAGCCTGGATCGCGCTGCTCCGACCAGCCGTCCCACTTCTTGTGGTGGTCCTTCTTGTGCTTCTTTTCGAACCAGGTCACCCGCTCGAAAGTCGCCTTCTCCTTCTTCTTGATGACGTCCCGCTTCTTGTGGTCCCACTTGCCCTTGTCCGGGTCCCACGCCACGAGGTTCGTCTGATCCCCGTCGTCCCCTGTCGGATCATTACCGATCCCCGTCGGGTCGTCGCCACTCCAGGTCTGGTCGTCGCCACTCCCCGTCGGGTCGTTGCCACTCCAGGTCGGGTCGTCGCCACCCCAGGTCGGGTCGTCACCCAGCCTCTTCTTGTCGTCCCACTTGTCGTCCCACTTCTTGTGGTGGTCCTTCTTGTCGAACCAGGTCACCCGCTCGAAGGTCGCCTTCTGCTTCTTCTTGACGACGTCCCGCTTCTTGTGGTCCCACTTGCCCTTGTCCGGGTCCCACGCCACGGGAGCCGCCTGATCCCCTACGTCCGATCCCGGGTCGTCGTCGTTCCATGTCGGGTCGTCACCCGGCTGCGTCCCGTTGCCCCACTTGTCGTCCCACTTCTTGTCGTCCCACTTCTTGTGGTGGTCCTTCTTGTCGAACCAGGTCACCCCCTCGAAGGTCGCCTTCTCCTTCTTCTTGACAATTTCCTGCTTCTTGTGATCTTTCTTGTTTGCATCCCACTCCGACCAGGAGAGCGGGAACCACTGGTCCTGGATGCCAGTGATCCCGGCAGCGCCTGCGGGGGGAGCGCCCACGGTCGGCTCCGCAGCCTGTGCCATGGCCATACCCGGACCGAGCAAGACGGCGCCGGTCGCGACACCAGACATCGTGAGAAGAGCGGCGTAACGTCCGGTTCTGTTCTTCATTCCGTACCCTTTCTCGCAACTTTCATTGACTCCACTACTGCGAGCGAAAATCTAGCTGGTCGATCCGTTGAATCGGCGCAGCCGGCCGTACGAGTTACCCACGGGATAGTCGACGGAGTCGAACCTCCATAGACATCAGAAGGTTTACTCTTTGACCTCCAAACCACCGGAGTTCCGGGTTTGTGTCCAGGCAAAAAGCATCGGAAAGCTTCCCGGAAGATGGAAATAGTCGGCGACGTGCCACCAGGTCAACGGCGTGCCGGCGAGCCAGAAGCAAGACCTGCAGCCCGGGTACGGCGCTTCATCGCGGCATCAACTAAAGGCACACCTTCCCCGAATGATGCGCAATGCTATCGGTTGCCGGCGGCTCGGCGAGGACAGCCGGCTTACAACGTATTTATGTGATCACACGGATACCGGCAAAAATGTCCGGCGGATCGCCCAGATGAACGACGCCGAGGGTCTGTTGCGTTCGGCCGGTCCGGCCCCCGGCGGAGTGCCGCGGCCGGCATGATCGAGGAATGGGTCGACGTGCTGCCCGTCCGCCACTCCTGGTGTCGGAGTTTGAGGGATTCCGGTTCCCGACCATCCTGGCGACAGGTGGTTCATCGACGAAACGTGCGTGAAGGTGGCGGGCCGGTGGACCTACTTGTACCGGGCTGTTGACCAGCACGGACAGGTCACCGGCGTGCTCGCCGGCACCCACCGCGACCAGGCCGCCGCTCGCAGGTTCTTCCTCCGGGCTCTGTCCCACGGGCACCGGCCGGTCTCGGTCAACACCGACAAGGCACCCGTCTACCCGCGGATTCTTGACGAGCTGCTCCCCGATGCCTGGTACGTCGATGCCACCCGGGAGAACAACCGGATCGAAGCCGGCCATAGTCGGCTCAAGGCCCGACTACGGCCGATGCACGGTCCGAAACGGCTGCGCCCTGTTCAGACGATCAGCGCCGGGCACGCTCTGGTTCAGAACATCCGCCGCGGCCACTACGAACTCGCCGTCGACACCAACCCGCGGCTGCGGCTTGCGGCCGCGTTCACCGAACTCGCCCATGCCGTCCGAGCGCCGCGCCCTCGAGGGTCCGGCATGTCCCGGCTGCTCGCAATGCAACAGTGCCACCACAGGACCTCCCACGAGTGGTCACGCGCCTCGTCAATGGAGCGGAATGACCTTCATGAGATCCGCCTATTCGGACGGACGCCGTCACCCGGCTCGAAACAGGCCCAGGCCAGATCTCTCCGGGCGGGTCCGCACTCAGTGCGCGGATCGTTTCCTCGGCGTTGCACGCACCGCATGACAGGGCAATCGGGGTTTCCTAGCGTCCGTAGCTGAGCCGGTCACAGCCGCTGCGGATGCGAAGGACGCCTGATGACAACCACAACAACCGCTCCTCGGGGCACGGAACCGACCGGGTCCGCCACGCCCGCGGGCAGGTGGCTCGAGGACTGGCGGCCGGAGGACGAGGGGTTCTGGCGGCGGACCGGGGCTCGGGTCGCACGCCGCAACCTGCTGGTCTCGGTGCTCTCCGAGCACATCGGGTTCTCGGTGTGGAGCCTGTGGTCGGTGTTCGTGCTGTTCCTGACGCCGGCGTACGGGATCAGCGCCGATCCGAAACATGCAGCGGCGGAGAAGTTCCTGCTCACGACGCTGCCGACCGCACTGGGCGCCGGGGTGCGGCTGCCCTACACCTTCGCGGTGACGAAGTTCGGCGGCCGGAACTGGACGATCGTCAGCGCGAGCCTGCTGCTGATCCCGACGATCGCCGCGGCGTTCCTGTTCAAACCAGGGGTCTCGTACGGCACGCTGCTGGTGCTGGCGGCGCTGGCCGGGGTGGGCGGCGGCAACTTCGCCTCGTCGATGACCAACATCAACTCCTTCTACCCGCAGCGGCTCAAGGGCCGGGCGCTCGGCCTGAACGCCGGCGGCGGCAACCTCGGGGTCGCGGTCGTGCAGGTGGTGGGGCTGGCCGTGCTGGCCACAGCCGGCAAGGGCCATCCCCGGGTGCTGCTGGGGATCTACATCCCGCTGATCGTGCTCGCCGCGCTGGCGGCGACGCTGTGGATGGACAACATCGCTCATGTGCGCAACGAGAAGCGGGCGATGCGCGACGCCTGCCACGACCCGCACACCTGGATCATCTCACTGCTCTACATCGGCACGTTCGGATCGTTCATCGGGTTCGGATTCGCCTTCGGGCAGGTACTGCAGGGCCAGTTCGGCAGCCATTTCCTGACCGCCGGCAAGGTCGACCCGGTCAAGATTGCCTACCTGACGTTCCTGGGCCCGCTGGTGGGATCGCTGATCCGCCCGCTCGGAGGATGGCTGGCAGACCACATCGGCGGTGCGCGCACGGCGGTGTGGAGCTTCGCGGCCATGGCCGTCTTTGCCGCGCTGGTGCTGGTGGCCTCGCGGGAGAAGTCGCTACCCCTGTTCTACGTCGGGTTCATCGCCTTGTTCGTGCTGTCCGGCATCGGAAACGGCGCGACCTACAAGATGATCCCGGCGATTTTCCGCGCCAAGAGCCATGCGGCCGGGCGAAGCGACGGGGCCGCGCAGGGCGGCGCGGAAGCGGAACCGGACGTGGCCGAGCGCGAGTCACGGCGGCTGGCCAACGCGGTGATCGGCATCGCTGGCGCGATCGGGGCGTTCGGCGGAGTGCTGGTCAACATCGCGTTCCGGCAGGCGTTCCTCAGCAACGGCAGCGGAGACGCCGCCTACATCGCGTTCATCGCCTACTACCTGGGCTGCGTCGCGCTGACCTGGACGGTGTACCTGCGCGCCTCCCCTCGGCGCCTGCCCGGCGTTTAGGGCGCGTATCTGGTTGTGATCGGAGGGTGGTCCGCGCGGAGCTCCTTGATCCGGATCGTCGGGCAGTGGAGTCGGCGGCCGGTGAGGCAGCCGCCAGGGGTCTCGTCCCGACCGGGGCGTCGAACCGTGTCGACCTGAGGGGCGCGATGATTCCGTTCCCGGTGGTGGCGCGGGTAGTTGCAGGAGGTTGAGGGCGGTTACGGGCCCGCGGGCCGGGATTGACCTCCTGCAACAGCACCAGCCCCGGACACCACTGACCTGAGGGAACGCCATGATCGCTGGCGCTGGGGCTGGTGTGAATGGGCGGGACGCGGTGGGGCGCTGGGCGTGGTCTCCACCGTGTTCGCATCCTGATCACAACCAAAGACGCGCCCTAGTACCGCCACGGAGTGTGGGGGCCGGCGACGAGTTCGGGTTCGTAGGCGAGCCGGTAGCCGCGCTTGACGACGGTGAGCACGATCCGTGGGTCGCCCAGGGCGGTGCGCAGCCGGCCGACGGCGACCTCGACGGCGTGTTCGTCGCAGCCGTCACCCGGGGCGACGGCGAGCAGCCGCCGACGCGAGACGACCTGCCCGGGTTTCGCGGTCAGTTCCCGCAGCAGCGCCATGCTCGCGCTGCTCAACGGCACCAGGCGATCGTCGACGACGACCGCCTGGCCCCGCACGTCCAGCAGGTGTCCGGCGGCGGGCAACCGCTGCCCGCGGCGGGCGGGGACCTGTTCGACGATCTCGCGGGCCAGCGCCCCGAGCCGGCTGCGCGAGGGCTGGATGACCGGGATGTCCTCGCGCAGCAGGGGGCCGGCGGTGACCGGGCCGACGCAGGCGGCGACCACCGGGCCGCGCAGCGCGGTTCGGACGGCGGCGCCGACGCCCTGGGCGTCGGCGGTCTGCAGGAAACTCGCGGCCGCGGGGGCGCTGGTGAAGGCGAGCGCGTCGACCCCGCCGACGGTGACGGTGTCGACGAGTCGCCGCAGCGGTGCCGTGTCGTCGGGGGGCACCCATCGGTAGACGGGGACCTCGATCACCTCGGCGCCGGCCAGACGCAGGGTGTCGACCAGGTCCGGCAGCGGCTCGCCGTGCAGTTGCACCGCGATGCGGGTGCCGGCCAGGTCCTCACCGGACATGAGATGGTCGAGGACCTCGCTGGAGGACTCCGACTCCGGCGACCACGCTTCCCGCAGCCCGCTGGCGCGGATCGCACCGCGGGCCTTGGGGCCACGGGCCAGCACCGTGGCCGTGTCGATGGCCTCGGTCAGCTTCTCGGCCAGCCCCCAGGCCTCGGCGGCGTCCATCCAGCCGCGGAACCCGATCCCGGTGGTGGCGACCACGATGTCCAGCGGCGCGTTCAGGCAGCGTTCGGTGGCCCGCCGCAGTTGGCTGTCGTCGGCACGATCTGGAGGGCCGGAGCGTAGACCACCTTCGCGCCGCGGCGTTCCAGAGCCGCCCCGAGTTCCTTGCGGCGCCGGGCCGCGGTGATGCCGATCGTGTAGCCAGCCAGCGCCTCGATTGTCTCCACGACGGTGCCGACCGGCCCCTCATCCACTCGGTGTCCAGATCTCGACCATACCGTCACGATCCCGCACCGGATAGATGATCACGGTTACCCGCGGGTCGTCCAGGCAGGCACCGGTGCGCAGATCGAAGACCTGCTTGTGCAGCGGGGACGCCACTGTCGGGGCCTCGCCGCGACTGCCGACGATGCCGCGGGCGAGGACGTGGACGCCGGTGAACGGGTCCCGGTTGTCGAGGGCGTACAGCCGGCCGTCGAAGGTACGAAAGATCGCCACCTGCAGGTCTCCGATCAGCGCCGCGGCGCCGCGTTCGGGCACCAGATCGGTGTAGTGGCACACCGCGGTCCAGACGCCGGCGGTCGCCGGGGTTCCCGGCGGGGGCGTGGCGGGTGATGCGGCCAGGTCGACCTGCCGGGTCACCGGATCACCTCCAGGGTCTCCCCGGTGCCCGCCCGCCGGACCGGCACCGGGAGGGGGAGCGGGACGGGGC
>NZ_JAMPTM010000343.1 GCF_025403375.1 Frankia gtarii | reverse complement strand
GCCCAACGCAGCCCAGCCCGGTGCAGCCCGGCCCGAGCGACCGGCTCACCGCCGGGCCCCTGTCGGCCGCGCAACGCCGGTTCTGGTTCCTGCACCGGCTGGCCCCGCGCAGTAGCGCCTACCACCTGTCCGCCGGCGTCCGGATCAGCGGCGGCCTCGAGATCGGGGCTCTCGAGGCCGCCCTGCGCGACGCCGTGGACCGGCACGAGATCCTGCGCACCATCTACCCGGCAGACGCCACCGGCGAACCGAGCCAGGTCATCCTTACCCGGCAGGCCGCGGATCTGATCGCCCTCACGGTCCGGGATCTCGCGGCCGACGAGGCCGCCGTCGATGCCGCCGTCGATGCCGCCGCCCGGGCATTCGGACGGACGCCGATCGATCTCGCCACCGAGATTCCGCTGCGAGCACAGCTGCTGCGCGTCGGGCCGGCCGAGCATGTGCTGCACCTGGTGCTCCAGCACATCGCCTGTGACGATCTGAGCTGGCCGATTCTGTTCGCCGACCTCGCGGCCGGCTATCGGGCGAGGACCGGCGGCGAGCCGCTCGACCTCGGCCCGCCGGCCGCCGGCTACGGCGCGTACGCCCGCCGGGAGGCCGAGCCGGAGCACCGCGAGCGCGCCGTCGCGGAGCTGGCGTGGTGGCGGCAGAACCTGACACCGCCCCCTCCGGTGCTGGTCCCGCAGCTCACGACGATCGACCCCGCCAGCGGGGCGGACTCCGCGGGCGACCACACGGCGCTGCGCCGCAGCCACACCCTGTCGGCGCGCTTCACCGACCGACTGCGGGCGTTCGCCGCGGCGCACGACACCTCCCCGGACGTCGTCGTGCTCGCGGCCGCGACGGTCCTGCTGCACCGATCGACGGGGCTCGACGACATCGCCGTCGGCGTGTCCGTCACCGAACGGCCGCAGCCCGGCCTGGACCGGGTCCTCGGCAACTTCGGCAACACGGTCGTGCTGCGCACCAGGGTCGACACCGAGGCGACCTTCGGCGCGCTCGTCGACCGGGTCCGGCGGAACCGCGCAACCGCGTGGGAGCACCGGCACGTCCCCTTCGACGACGTCGTCCGCGCCGTCGGTGGCCACCGGAGCGCCGACGGACCGGTCCTGTTCGATGTGATGGTCCGCTACCGGCCCCCCGCGCTCGGCGACTTCGCCCTGCCCGGGTTGCGCAGCGCCGAGATCGCCCTGGACAACGGCACGTCCCGATTCCCGCTCGTGCTGGAAGCGGTGGAGGACCAGGCCACCATCAGACTGACTGCCGTGGCCGACGCCGGCCGTTTCACCCCCGCCGACGCCGAGCGGATCGTCGGTCGGCTGGCCCGGCTGTGCGAGCAGCTCAGCGACGACACCCTGGTGTCCGACCTCGACCCGCTGTCCACCGCGGAACGCCGCCTCGTCGTCGACGAGTGGTCGGGCGGCCGCGTCGACCCGTTGGTAGGCCGGACCCTCAGCGAGCTGGTCACCGACCAGGCGCGGCGCACTCCGGACGCCGTCGCGGTGGTCGGCGTGGTCCACCGGGCCGCCGGCACGGCATGGACCGCCGAGGCCAGCAAGGCCACCGAAGATATCGAGTCCGGCGAGGATGTCGAGCTCACCTACGCCGAGCTCGAGGACCGAGCCGACCTCCTCGCCGCCCGACTGCGCGCCGCCGGAGTCGGTCCGGAGGTGACGGTCGGCGTCTGCGTACCACGATCGGCCGCACTGGTGGTGGCGCTGCTCGGCGTCCTGAAGGCCGGCGGTGCGTTCGTTCCGCTGGACACCTCCTGGCCACCCCGACGCATCGCCGAGGTCGCCCACGACGCTGGGGTGGCCGCCGTCGTAGCGGGCGCCGACGTCGTCCTGCCCGACCTTCCGGCGGCCGGGACGCCGGGCCCCTCCGCGCGCCGCCCCGACGGCTCCCGCCCGGGCGCCGCCGCGCCGAGCTCGTCCGAGTCGAGCTCGTCCGAGTCGAGCTCGTCCGTGCCCGTCACATGGCTGGACGGCGTCGGCCGGAGTGTCGGAACGACGGGCGGAGCGGGAGCGATCGACGCGGGATCCGAGGTCGACGCGGGATCCGAGGTCGACGCGGGATCCGAGGTCGACGCGGCATCCGGGAGCGACGCCCGGCCCGGGGTCGACGGCCCGCGGGTGGACATGGAGAACCTCGCGTACATCATCTACACCTCCGGATCGACCGGCACCCCGAAGGGGGTGATGATCCGCCACCAGGCGATCTGCAACCGGTTGCGCTGGCAGATCGACCTGATCGGCCTCAACGGGCGTGATGTCGTCCTGCACAAGGCTCCGATCGGCTTCGACATCTCGATCAACGAGATCTTCCTGCCGCTGGTGGCCGGCGCCCGGCTCGTGGTCGCGCCGGCAGAAGCCGGGGGCGAGCCCGGCCAGCTACTGGACATCATCCGAGGCCGGCAGGTGACCTTCTGCTACCTCGTTGCGTCCATGCTCGACGTGATGCTCGATCGACCCGACGCCGCCGCGTCCGGCCGGTCGCTGCAGCACGTCTGGTGCGGCGGCGAGACCATGCGTGACGACCTGTTTCACCGCTTCCAGGAGGCGTGGGACGCACGGCTGTACCACGGCTATGGACCCGCCGAGGCGACGATCGGCGTCTCGTGCCGGGTGTTCGAGCCGGGCGAGACCGAGGCCCGGGTCTCCATCGGCCGACCGAACCCGAACACCCGAATCCGGGTGCTGGACGCCGATTACAACCCTGTCCCGGTCGGCGGCGTCGGCGAGCTGTTCATCAGCGGGCTCCCGCTGGCCCGGGGATACCTCAGTGATCCACGCCGGACCGCGGACCGGTTCGTCCCCGATCCGTTCAGTGCCGTGCCCGGCGCCCGGATGTACAGCTCCGGTGACCTCGCGCGCTTCCGCGGCGACGGGGAGATCGAGTTCCTCGGTCGGGCGGACAACCAGGTGAAGATCCGCGGGTTCCGAGTGGAACTCGAGGAGGTCGAACAGGTGCTGGGTCGCCACCCGGGGGTGGGCCGGGGCGTCGCCCTGCTCCGCACGCGTCCCGACGGCACCGGCGAGCTACGCGCCTACTACGTGCGCGCGGCACCGGCCCCCGCCACGGCCACGGCGCCGGGCAGACCTGTCGATCCCACGATGCTGCGCGGCTGGCTCAGCACCCGCCTTCCGCTGCACATGGTTCCCGACGTCATCGTCGTCGTCGATGAGCTGCCGCTGACCCCCTCGGGCAAGGTCGACCGCGTCGCGGTGGTCTCCCTCGACCTCACGGTGCCGGCGGAGCCGGCGACCACGGTGGCGTTCGTCGAACCGACGGACGAGCTGCAACGGCTGATCGCCGCGATCTGGTCGCAGGTGCTGGACGTCGCGCGGGTCGGCATCCACGACGACTTGTTCACTCTAGGCGGCCATTCACTGCTCCTCATCCGGGTGCACAACCAGCTCGAGCAGCAACTCGGTCGCCCGCTGGCGATCAGCGACCTGTTCACGCACAGCACCGTCGAGCAGCTCGCGCGCCACCTCGCGGCCGATCCCGCGGCCGCTCACCCATCTCCGCGGAGGAGGAACCTGCGATGACCTTGAACCAGACCACGGTGCCCGGGAAGCTACCGGAGCCCGCCGACCTGACCGACCCCGACCTGACCGACGCCGACCTGACCGACGCCGCCGCGTCGGGTGAGCTGATCGCCGCGGTCGAGACAGCCATCACCGGGGCGGGCGCACACGCGCTGGTGCGGGCCTTCGCGGCCAACCCCGCGTTCCGGCCCGCCGAATGGGAGGAGCTCACCACCGAGGCCGATCCCTACCGACGCCCGGTCCGCCCGGCGGACCTGGCCTGGTTGGACTACGCCACGACGCTGCCGGCCGACAACGTCCTTGCGTTGTCCGGCCTGCTCGGGCACCGGATGCTGCGCAACATCTACGATGCCGATCTGCTGTACCTTCCGCCGCGGCCGAACCCGGCGGCCGATCGGGACGGCGCGGACTTCTACAACGCGGCGAACCGCCTGCGGGGTGCGCTCGCCCAACCGGTGCTCGAACACCATCTGTTCACGTTCCTCGCCGAGGACCGCCCCGGCCCGTCCTATCCCGACGCCGGGCTCGCCGGGCTGCGCCGTGAACTGCGCGAGTATGCCGAGCAGCGCCAGGCGCACCCGGGCGACGCCTTTGCCGTGCTGCGCGGCACCCGCGACCGCCGCGAGGCGACCACGTTCGCGCTGCTGCAGCTGTCGGCCTTCCTGCCGGCGGCGCGCACCGCGATCGCCCGAGCGGCCCTCGGCGAGTACGACCCGGCGCATCCGACAGCCCGGGGCCTGTTGCTCGACGACTACCAGCGGTGGGTCGCCGACGCGCGGGCCTGGACGGATCTGCTCGGCGCCGCGGAGCTGCGCACCGGCGCCGGCGCCTACTGGCAGCTGTACCTGAACACCTCGCTGGCGCGGGGCAACCAGCTGCACCGGCTGTCCCGGGCGCCGGAGCGCTTCGCCGAGCTGCTCGGTGCGTTCGTGCACCAGCGCATCGACGCCGCCGCGACCGCCGGCGTCTGGTCGGACGCCGTCGAGGACGGTCTCGGTGTTCGACCGGCGTTCTTCGCCGACCCGCCGTCGACCGCCACCCCGCAGGCGCTCGACGAGCTGGTCGCCGCGCTGGTCGAGCCACTGCGGGCGCTGCTCGGCGAGGACACGTTGACCGCGTTCCACACGGGCTTCAGCGACGCCCGCCGGCTCACCCGGCTATGGGACCGTGACCTCGCCACCCAGCTCGCCTGGGCGGACTCGATCGAGGAGCACAAGGCGAAGGCCGAGGCCATCGACGCCTACCTCGTCGGCGAGGGCATCGACGTCGATCTGGACACCTTCGTCGAGACCAGCGAGGAGACGTCGACGACCCACGTCCACAACGAACACCGGCTCGTGATGATCGAATCCGGTCAGATGCACTTCTGGAACAACGTCACCCACAAGATCGCCCTGCGGGACGGCGACAAGATTCTCATCCCCAAGTCCCGGCTGCACGGCTCGACCGTGCTCTCCGGGTCCTGCACCTACCATCAGCCGATCATCCCGGATGAGATGTACCTGAAGTTCTGACCCCTGACGTTCTGACCCCTGGCGTTCTGTTTCCCGCCGCTCTCATTTCCCCTTGCGCCATTCCCGCCCCAGCAGCCAGGTCAGGTAGAGACCGCCGATCGCTCCGGTGCTCACGCCGACCGGAAGCTGGACCGGGTTCAGCAGCCGCTGGCCGGCGAGGTCCGCGACGACCAGAATCAGGGCTCCGGTCAGCGCGGCGGGAAACAGCGTCGGCGTCCCCGACCGCGCCAGCCGGCGCGCGATCTGCGGCGCCGCCAACGCGACG
Organism: Frankia gtarii; assembly: GCF_025403375.1. Taxonomy (GTDB): domain Bacteria; phylum Actinomycetota; class Actinomycetes; order Frankiales; family Frankiaceae; genus Frankia; species Frankia gtarii. Next base: position 1,197 of record NZ_JAMPTM010000343.1, on the reverse strand, counting down.
AAGGCGATCGGGCCGGCGGCCGCGGTGGCGACCGCGGTCAGACCCACTGCGCAGACCGCCAGTGCCAGCCTGGTCCGTTCGATCGGCACCCCGAGCGCGCCGGCCGTCTCCTCCCCCAGCTCCATGATCATCAGATTGCGGCCGAGGAGCAGCGTGATGGGCAGCACGACGGCGAGGACGGCCCACAGCGGCCACACATACGCCCACCCGAGCCCGTTGACGCTGCCGACCAGCCAGTGCTGGGCGCTCTGCGCGCTCTCCAGGGTGGCCCGGCTGAGCAGGAACGCGTTCACGGACGCCAGGACCGCGCCGACGCCGATCCCGATGAGGATCAACCTGTTTCCCTGGACGCCACGGCGGTAGCTGAGCCCGTAGACCATGACCGCGGTCAGCAGCCCCCCGCCGACGGCGCCGGCCGGCACGCCGATGGAACTGTGCGGGTACAGCAGAATGAGCAGCAGGCCACCGGTCGCGGACCCGGTGGTGAACCCGATGATGTCCGGGCTGCCCAGCGGGTTGCGGGAGACGCTCTGGAAGATCCCGCCGGCGACGCCGAGCGCGGCGCCGACGCCGATGGCGATCAGCAGGCGGGGCAGCCGGAACCGGTTCACCACGGTCTCCAGCCCCGGCGGTCCGTCACCGAGCAGCGTGCGGACCACCTGCCCCGGGGTCGCCTGGTAGTCGCCGGTCATCAGGGTCCACCCGCCGACCAGGACTATCAGACCCGCCAGCAGGCCGCTGACCAGGAGCGTGCGGGGATGTATCCGCCACGAGACCCGATCCGACATCGCCCGCAGCGCCCACCCGGACCCGGGGCCCGCGGATCGGTCCGCCGCCGGGCCGCTCGCCGCCCCGATCCCCGGGCCGGCGCCGACGGCCGGCGGGCCGCTCACAGCTGCACCACCCGACGGCGGCGACACAGCACGATCAGGACCGGGGCACCGATGAAGGCCATGATGATCCCCACCTCCAGCTCGCCGGGCGCCACGATCACGCGGCCGGCCACGTCGGCGATGAGGACGAGGACGGGGGCGAGCACCGCGCTGTATGCCAGCACCCAGCGATTGTCCGGGCCGGTGATCAGGCGAGCGAAATGCGGCACGGCGAGCCCGACGAAGCCGATCGGCCCCGCGATCGCCGTGGCCGTCCCGGACAGCAACACCACCGCGACCCCCCCGGACCAGCGGATCGCCCCCG
>NZ_JAMPTM010000342.1 GCF_025403375.1 Frankia gtarii | reverse complement strand
ATGATGGGGAGCGGGGCGGCCGGCGGGGACGGCGGCAGCGCCGCGCGGGCCCGGAGCGAGACCGAAGCGGAGCGGGCCGACCGGAACTGGAGCGAGCTGCTCCAGGAGCTGCGCGTCGCCCAGACCGGGGTGCAGCTGCTGACCGCCTTCCTGCTCTCGCTGCCGTTCCAGCAGCGCTTCACGATGCTCAGCCACGAGCAGCGTTGGCTGTATCTGGCCGTCGTCCTGCTCTCGGTCGGCGCCACCGGCCTGCTCGTGATGCCGGTCAGCATTCACCGGGCCGTGTTCCGCCACCGGGAGAAGGAGGCGCTGGTCCGCGTCGCGAGCCGGGTCGCCCAGGCGGGGCTCGCGCTGCTCGCGCTGGCCGTCGCCGGCGTCATAGCGCTGATCTTCGACGTCGTCGAAGGGCACACAGCCGGGGTCGTCGCCGGTACCGCGGTTTTCGCGCTGCTGGTGATCCTGTGGGCGATCGTCCCGGTGGCCGTCCGGCTGCGCGGCCGCCGGGACACGGGCCGCTAGGAGGCGGGGGTCCGTACGAGCACGTCCGTCGGCGCCTCGATCCGGGCGTCCGGCACCTGTTCGACCGTGACCTGCCGCGGACCCTGACACACCAGTGCACGCATAAGCTGCCCCCTCCTTGCTGGGGTCGTCTCCGCCGTCGCGCTCGCCGCCCTCTCCCACCCGCCTACGCCGCGCTCCGGTGGGCCACCCGCTCGTCGTCGATGCCCTCGCGATACGCGCAGGCGCGCGGGAAGGCAGGCCGGTCCAGGTGCCGCATGCTCGCAGGTGTTGTCACGACGGACCGGGGAACGGCCAGATCGAAACGATCCGGAGCGGACCACGAGGAGGCTTGTATGTCCGTCACTCCCTTCAAAGATTTTCCGCTGGCCGACCGCACACACGCCTGGAACGGCGCGGCGGCGGTCATGCAGGGCTCGCGCGGCGGCGTGGACCTACCAGCGGCCGACATCACCCGGGCCAAGAACCACCTGGCCAAGTACTACAAGAAGATGGGCGACGACGCCCCCTGGGAAGCGCGGTAAGCGACCGGACCATCGCAGACCACGGCCTGGTCGGCGAACACGGCGGGGGAATCGACCGAGCAGACCGACGTGGCGTGCGGACCAGCCAGAGGAGAGACAGTGGCAGACAAGAGGAAGGAAGCCGAGCAGGCGCGGCCCGACGTGCCGTCCACCGTGGCACGCTCGGATGACAAGGCAGTACGAACCTGGAAAAAGACCCACGACTCCGCGGTGGAGTCGTACGGCGAAGGCGAACAAGCGCACCGGGCCGCATTCTCGTCGCTCAAGCACACCCATGAGAAAATCGGCGACCGCTGGGAGCCGAAGGCGCACTCGGGCCCGTCGGACCAGCAGGCGGCCAGGCGCGGAGCCGCCGCGCGGCGTGGTGGCCCGACCGCCGAGGGGGTCGACGCGAACGCCTCCGTGAAGCACCTCAGGGAGCTCGCCCGCGAACTCGGCGTGCCGGGGCGTTCCACCATGAACAAGGCGGAACTCGTCGAAGCGATCAAAAAGGCCAACCGTCGGGCTACCGCCAAGGCGCGCTGAGCTCATCTCGGCGGCGAGTAAGCGAGCCAGCCGATCCTCGCCCCTGGGCGGTACTGCGATGGGAAATGCGATGGCCGGGCCTGGCTGCGCCCGAGGCGGGATCAGCGGGCGGCCAGGGCGAACGGTACCGCCACGGCCGCCCGCTCACCGCCGCGTCCTTTCGCCGGTCTCGCCGCCCGACCGGGACAACGCGCGCTCCGCCGCCGACCGGCCGGCGGTCCTCGACATCCGCTGCGACCCCGATCCCCCCGCATGCCACGTTCGACCAGGCGGTCAGCACGGCCAGGGCAGTGCTGCACGGTGACGAGAACGCCTGGGGTTTCGTCCGGCAGGGCGTGAAGGACAAGGCGGCACAGTTGCGGCCCGGCACGAAGGAGAACTGACGTGGACACCGCGCGGGCCTCGCGGCTCACGCAGACCGCCCTGGGGGCGGCGATCACCATCGGTGAGATCCACCTGTCCCACGACGGCGCGAGTTTCGGCAACAAGATGATGCGGTGGCCGATCGCCGTGGTACCCGTCGCGATCCCGGCCGGCGCCGCTGCGGTGTTCTCCCGACGGGCCGCGCGCACCGTGCTGCCGCTGGCCTCGGTGGCGATCGTCGCGAACGGGCTGCAGGGCACCTATCTGCACTGGCGAGGCGTGAAGCAGCGGCCCGGCGGGATCACCCGCTACAACCTGGAGTCCGGGCCGCCGGGTGTGGGCATCGCCGCCGGCTGGTCGGCGATGCACCGGGCCGGGCGCAACCTCGGCACCCGCGGGACGGTGATGCAGGCGTTGAGCGCGGTCGACATCGCCTGGTGGGATCTGAAGGCCCGGTTACTGAACGTGGCGCTCGGCACGCTGACGGCGGCTACCAGGTCGGGCAGGCCCGCCGGGTCGGCGCGGCGCTGGACGGCACCGGGGCCAGGCGCCAGCGACGACCGTCGGGCCCGCATCCCGGTTGCGCCCGACCACCCATGGTCGACTCGGCCAGAAGCCATGCCTGGTAACGCCTCCCGGCGGGAACCGGCACCCGACGGGACTCTCACATGCGGGCGCGCGCCAGAGCCGGTCAATCGAGTCGGTGGACCGGCGGAGGCTCCGCCGCCGGCAGGCCGGGTCGGCACTGCGAACACGCAAGAAGCATTAATCCCATTTTGACACAATTAGGTCCCGGCTCCCCACCCGACATCCCGCCGGACAGCGCGGGAACTCGACTCTTACGAGATAGTCAAATTTGTCGCGTCGACAACCGCGCCCGCGCGAAGGTGCCCGTCCCACAGCCGCCGCCGCCGGCACCGGCACCGGTGGGGCATCAGCGCCGCCTCGTTACCTTAAGTTTCCCTCAAACTCCCCGGAGCCGTGGGCTCGTAGCGACATGAGGACGATCCACGAAGTAACGTATTGGTGATATTCTTCGCACTCTCTCGTTACGGCACGGCGGAATCGGGGACACCACGTGGCGGAGTCATTGCTAACTTTACGACGACTGTGCATTCTCTTCTTCTGCGAGCAGTATCCACCCGTCGTCTGGGACGGCGCGGGTACCTACACGGCGGCACTGGCCACGGCGCTCGCGCAGCTCGGCCACGACGTCCACGTGCTGTGCGCGCAGGGGTACCGGTTCGACGACTCGGTGGAGAACGGGGTGCACGTTCACCGGCGGCCGCTGCTACGAGTGCCCGTGAGCCGCGCGCTGGGAAAGTTCGGCGCCCAGCTCCGGGGGCCGCTGTACCCACGTGACTCACTGACGCTTCGGGCCAGCCTCCCGCTTTCCTACAGCCTGTGGGCCCGCCGGCTCGGGCTGCAACCGGACGTGATTGAGACGCAGGATGGCGAGACTCGCGCCCTGATCCAGGCCGCCCGCCGCTCGGTGCCGCTGGTTATTCACCTGCATTGCCCAACCATGCTCGCGGTCCGCCTCGCAGGCCAGCCGCTCGGGGCGAAGGGGCTGCTCGCCGACCGGTTGGACCGAATCTCGGCCGGCCGGGCGGACGTGGTCACCTCTCCGTCGCAGCTGCTCGTCGACACGCTGCGGGAGCAAGGCTGGCTGGGTAATCGTGAGGTCGAGGTGATTCCCAACCCCTTCGACGCGGAGCCATGGCTCGGCATTCCCGACGTCGCCGACACCACGCCGACCATCGCCATCGTGGGTCGACTCGAGGCCTTCAAGGGGGTGGACGTCCTCCTCGACGCCTCGGCACGCCTGCGCGCTGCGGGGGTGTCGCACCGGCTGCTGCTCGCGGGGCGCTCGGCGGGTGAGATCGACGGGATTCCCTCGGGCGAGTGGCTGGCCCGCCGGGCGTTTCAGCTCGGGCTGGACGTCGAGTTCACCGGTCACCTGTCCGGTTCCCGGCTCCACGACGTCTACCGGCAGGCCCGGGTCGTCGCCGTGCCGAGCCGCTTCGAGAGCTTCTCGATCGTCGCCGCTGAGGCGATGGCGGCCGGGCGGCCGGTGGTGACCACGAACCAGGCCGGGGTAGCGCCCTTCGTCGAGCGGTGGGAGGCCGGGTGTTCGGTGCCGGCCGGCGATCCGGCGCCGCTGGCGGACGCGCTGGCGCCGTTCCTGCTCGACCCCGCGCGGGCGAGCGCATTCGGAGCCCGGGGGCGCCTCGGCGTGGTCGAGCTCGAATCCGCGGCCATCGCCCGCCGCAAGGTCGAGGCGTACCGCCGCGCCGTCGCGCACTTCGGGGCGCATGGCCTGCCGCAGCAGCGTCGCCGGTCAAGCGCCCCGGCCAACGACGGCCTGTACCCCGACCTGTCTCGGGAGCGACGCCGACACTGGCAGTGGACCGCCCCCCGCCACTAACCGTGGCATCGGCTAACCGTGGCATCGGCGCCGCCACCGGTCGCCGCGCCCGCTACGGGCGCCGGCTGGTGCCGGGGCCGGGCCGCCACGGGCGGTCGAAGTCAAGGTGCCTCAGTGCCCCCGCGGCGACGTAGACCTCGTACGGGCTCTGCAACGTCGCGAGCAGCGCGCCGGTCACCGCGGCGTCGTCGGACCCGGTGTCGCCGGGCCCCACCTGGGTGGCATGCTCCGCGAGGGCCCGGCGCTGGCGCGCCCGCAGGTCGGTCGCGTCCACCAGCAGCGGACGGCGCTCCCGCAACCGGTGCAGAGGCTGGACGAACAGCCGCTGCGCCGACCAGCCCGCCGACCCGTACCCCAGGGTCCAGGGCCAGTGCGTCCAGAACCAGACCGTGTATTCGAGTACCTGGCCGCGGAAGCCGGTCGCCGCCACCGCCCGGCGCACCGCCTCGTTGGTCGCATCGTGGTCCGGGTGCCCCTCGCACGAGGTCGGCGCCAGGATCTGCTCGGGCGCGAGGGTCCCGATGAGCTCGCCGAGGCGCGTGGCGACGGCGTCGACCTGGTCGGTGAGCTCCGCGTCGGGAAAGCCGAGGAAAAGCACATCGGATTCGCCGACGTCCAGCAGGGCGCAGGCCCGGCGGGTCTCCGCCTTACGCATCTCGATCAACTCCGCGGGCGGCAACGTCGCCGGCTCCCCACGGGAACCGTCGCTGACGATCACGACCGTCACCGGGGTGCCGGCGGCCCGCTTGCGCAGGATGGCCACCGCGCACCCCAACGTCTCGTCGTCCGGATGCGGGGCGACGACGAGGCAGGATTTCGTCGTCATGGACGAGGTGATGTCGATGCCGCGCCGGGTCCAGGCCCGACGCCACAGCGAGCGCGCCGGCACCATCACCCGATCGCGTACCGTCTCCGGATCCCCCGGGACCACCCGGCGGACCGCCTTCGCCACATCCATCCCGTCGATCTCCCCGTGCGACAGATTCACCCGGCCGGCCCTCGCCTGCGCCGGGGGGAAACGAGACACCTCGGCCCCGATCTCCGGCCAGGATCACTGTAGCGAGTGGCTTCGACACCCTCGCCCGCAGCCGGCAACCATGACCTGGTCAATCCCCACGAGCTACGACGACATGACTGGCGACGAACCGTCGGCATCCACACCGGTGGTGCGGATTGTGTCCGATTGATTACCATGGGCATGTTCGGGGTAGGAGGTCCACGGGAGCAGTTGTGGGCCGAGTAGGTGAGTAATCGTGCCGGAGGAGAAACACCGGGACCTTTTCGAGGTACTGGACATCGCTGTCGTCGAGACCGGCGCCCGGGACCATCGCATCCGGCGCGCCAACGCGGCGGCGTGCGCCGTGTTCGGCCGCACCGAGTCCGAGCTCGTCGGGATGGTCTGGGAGGAAGTCTGCGTCTCGGAGGACCGGGAACGCTGGGCAGCACAGGCCCGGCTGCGACTGGCGACGGGGCAGCACAGGGCCCGCCTGATGGTGCGCCTGTTACGCCCGGACGGCGCCGTCGTGCACGCTCTGTGCACCACCGCGCTGCTGATCGGTCCCGACGGTGACCGCTCCTTCCTGGCCCACCTTCAAGACGTGTCCGAGGAGATCGCGGCGCAGAACTGGCTACGACTCGTCGTGGAAAACACCCCGATGTCAATCTTCCTGACGGACCGGAACGGGCGGGTCCTGGTCAGTGAGGGGACGGCGACACCGGAGGCTGCGGCGCGGCTTTCCGCGGCGCGCGAGAGCTCCGTGTTCACAACATTCGCCGAGTACCCCCAGATGCTCTCGCTGATGCGCCGGGTGCTGGGCGGCGAGCGGATTCACGAAATCGTCGAGGCGTTCGGCCGATGCCTCGACGTGCACCTGGTGCCCATCCCCGATGCCGCCGACACGGTGGAGGTCGTCGCCGCGATCGGCACCGACATCACCGATCGCCAGCATGCCCTGGCGAGCCTGCGAATCCGGTCCGCCGAACAGGCCCTCGTCGCCGACCTCGGCCAACGGGCGTTGGAGGCCGAAACCCCGGCCGCGCTGTGGGAACACGCGGTGACGGCGCTGGCCGACCATCTCGGCGCCGACCTCGTGCAGGCCCACGACGTGGACGAGACCGGCGAGCGGGGCGGCCTGCTCGCCCGCGCGGATCGACGCGAACCCCCCGCAGCACCCCCGC
>NZ_JAMPTM010000341.1 GCF_025403375.1 Frankia gtarii | reverse complement strand
TTCCAGGCCCTCTACAACCAGACAGCCACCCCGTTCGACTGGAAGTACACCCGCGCCGACCTGCTCGACACCACCCGCCGCCTCACCCTCGCCGCATAACCGACGAACTTGCAGCGACGACCACTAGGCGGTCGTCTCGGCCCGCTCGCGTCGTTCACGGGCACGCCGCGGCCGGGACACCCAGTCGACGTACAGCGCCCGCACGTCCGCCGGCTGCACCTCCCAGCCGGGCCAGGCATCCGCCTGGCTGAGCGCCTCGAACAACTCGTCCGGGAACGACTCCCGATCGTCCGACTGATCGGACGACTTCTCCGGCTTCGCCGGGAGCGACTCCCCGTCGTCGGCCATGGCCGGCTCAGTCCACCTCGATGAGCTGGCCGTTACGGAACAGGTCGACGAAGAGCTGATGGTCGCGTTGGACCTGGGCGCCGTAGTCGTGGGCGAAGTCGACCAGGGAGGCGACGAACGCCTTGTCGTCGCGCGAGATCGCGGCGTGGATCGCGTCCTCGGTGGAGAAGTTCACCAGGTCGTGCTCGCTCTCGTCGTCCGCGACGGCGTGCATGCGGGCGGTGGAGCGGCCGAGGTCGGCGACGAGGGCGAGCATCTGCTCGGGCTCGTTCACCTCCGACCAGTCCAGGTCCTGCGCGTACGGCGACACCTCGGCGACGAGCTGGCCGACGCCGTCGAGCTCCGTGTGGCCCAGCCAGGTGTCGCTGTGCGCCTGCAACGCGCGCTGCGACAGCGCCGTGCGATGCCCCTGATGGTCGAAGAAGTCACGGATCCGCTCGTCGGAGACGAACCGGCTGGCCGCCGGCACCTGCCCCTGCTTCATGTACAGGACGACGTCGTTGTCCAGGGCCTGCGTCTGCCCCTCGACGAGCAGGTTGTACGACGGCAGGCCGGCACTGCCGATGCCGATCCCGCGGCGGGCCACCACGTCCTTGACGGTCAGCGAGACCGGGCGGGTCCGCCGGTTCGGCGGCACGGTGGCCAGGTACCGCTCGAACGCCGCCAGCACGCCTGCCCGGGTGTCGTCGTCGACCGGGGTGACGCCGTCGACCTGCGCGAAGCGGCGTTCGTAGTTCTCCACCACGGTGAGCTCCTCGAGCAGACCGACCCGTGTCGACAGCCGCGCCCGCTGCAGGAACGCGTGCACCACGCCCGAGGTGGACCCGAGCGTCAGCAGGTCCGACGACGCCGCGTCCGGGCCCTCGGCGAGCTCCCTCATCCGGTCGCGGTAGGCGCCCACGCATGCTTCGACGAGTCGGGTGATCACCGCGTCGCTGAGCGCCTTGGCGCGCCCGAGCAGGGCGAGGCTCGCGACGAGGCGCCGCAGATCCCAGGTGAACGGCCCGACGTAGGCCTCGTCGAAGTCGTTGACGTTGAACACGAGCACGCCGTTGCTGCTCATGTACGTGCCGAAGTTCTCCGCGTGCAGATCGCCGTGGATCCAGATCCGGCTGGTCCGCTCGTCCAGGAAGGGATCGTCGAGGGCGTGGACGTCGGCGTAGAACAGCGCCGCCGAGCCCCGGTAGAAGGCGAACGGCGAGGCCGCCATCTTGCGGAACTTGCGCCGGAACGCCGCCGCATCCGCCGCCATCAGCTCGCCGAAGGCGGCGGCGAAGACATCGGCGATGACCTGGGCGCGCTCGGGGTCGGTGCTGGACGTGGCCGGGGTGGACGTGGCCATGTTCAGCCAGACACCTCGCTGGTCTGCATCACCGGGGTGATCGTGGTGTAGTTCGCGACGTCGGCGGTGATCGCCTTCCTGTCGCCGCGGGACATCGCCGTCTTCATCGCCTCGATCGATGCGAACCGGAAGTGCGCGGCGGCGACGTACGGGCCGTCCAGCCCGCGGTCGATCTCGACCTCCGAGATGCCCCACATGGCGCTGGCCATCGGGATGTGCTTGTCCCGGTAGTAGTCGTGGTCGAACGTCGCACCCTCGGTCCGCGGGTACAGCACGCTGAGCCGGATCATGGTGACCCCTCTTCACGGTCGCGGCGCCCGCCGATCGAGACGCACTGGTCCAAGCTTCTCGCAGAATGCCCCACCCGCGCGCGCCGCACGCCCCGCCCTACCCCGCCGGCGGCCGGATCCGTCAGTGCCGGGACGCGAAGTGGGCGAGAAGCCCCACCGGGGCGTCGGGTGCGATGGCCGCGGCGATCGCCTCGGCGGCGCCGGCGGCGGCCTCGGCGGACCTCGGCAGCGTCACGTCCTCGTAGGCGCGGACGGCGGCGTCCAGGTGGTCGGCACTGGGGCCGTCTGCCCGGGCGGCGATGGCTTGGGCGAGGTCGGCGCCGTCGAGCATCGCGAGGTTGGCCCCCATCCCGGAGAACGGGGACATGAGGTGCGCCGCGTCGCCGAGAAGCGTGAGGCCGGGGGTGTGCGGCCAGGTGTGCGGGACGGGCAGGGCGTGGATGGGCCGGTTGACGAACGGGCCGTCGTTGTCGGTGATGAGTCCGCGCAGGGACGGGCTCCACCCGGTGAACTCCGCCAGCAGGGCCGCACGGACGCGCTCGGTGTCGGCGAGGTCGATGCCGGCCTTCTCGTACCAGTCGAGCTCGGTGCGCAGCGCGATGTAGACGCGGATGTGGCCGCCGCTGTTGCGCTGGGCGATGAGTCCGCGGTTGGCGTGCAACGCCATCATCATCCCGTGCCCGGTGAGGGCGGCGGCGTGTGGATGGCGCCGGTCGGCGTCATCGAGGTACGCCTCGACGAACGTGACACCGGTGTAGTCCGGGACGGCGCCGCCGAGCAGCCCCCGGACCCGGGACCAAGCGCCGTCCGCGCCGATGACCAGGGGGTGGTCGGCGGACGCGCCGCCGGCGAAGTGGAGCCGGTGGGCGCCGCCGCCGAGCGGCTCGACGTCGCTCACTCGGTGGGTCCACCGGACCGTGCCGGTGGCCAGGGAGTCCAGCAGCAGGGTGCGGAGCTGGCCGCGATCGATCTCCGGGGCGCCGTCCTCGGGCGCCGTGTCGGGGACCATGTCGAGCAGCACGCTGGCGTCGCGGCCGAGCACCCGCACCTGCTGCCCTTCCGGCCGGGACAGTGCCCGGAACGCGTCGAGCAGCCCGGCCGCGGCGAGCGCGACCTGACCGGAGTCGGCGTGCATGTCGAGGCTGCCGCCGGCGGGACGGGCGTCGGCTGAGGCGTCGAGGTCGTAGACGGTGACGGCGATGCCGTGGTTCTGCAGGACTCGAGCGCAGGTCAGGCCGCCGGGACCGGCTCCGACGACGGCGATGGGCGCGGCTTCAAGCGATGAGTTCATGATCGTTACTCCCATGCGGGCGGGGAGAGGAGTGCGCGGGGCGGGTCCGAACCCGCGGGCCCGCCATCCTCCAGACACACCCAGAAAAGCAGAACGGATCAAAAAGTGCAACAGTTTCAGTTTTAGATCCGTTCCACCCTGCGCTACCGTGGCGGCATGGACCAGACAACGCCGCCGCCGGGACGCCGGGAGCGCAAGAAGGCCGCCACCCGTCAGGCGCTGGCCGACGCGGCGCTCGCCCTGTTCCTGGCGCGCGGGTTCGACGCCGTCGGCGTCCGCGAGATCGCCGACGCGGCGGACGTGTCGGTGACGACGCTGTTCAAGCACTTCCCCGAGGGCAAGGTGGCGCTGCTGTTCGACGAGGATGCCGACCGCGAGGCCGCCCTCGTCGCCGCCGTCCACAACCGCCCGAGCGGCCAGCCGATCCCCCGGGCACTGCGCGACCATCTCGGCAGCGCCCGCGACACCGCGCGGCGCGCCGACCCACGCCTGGACGACTTCCGCGCGCTGGTCGAACGCACCCCCGAGCTACGCGAGCACTCCCGTCGGATGTGGCTGCGCCACGCGTCCGCACTCGCGTCCGCCATCGCCGAGGCCAGCGCGCTGCCCGCGGACGACCCCGCCTGCCTCGCCCTCGCCCACTTCGCCCTGGCGTCCGCCGGCCTCGCCATCACGAGCACCGCCACTGCCACCGATGCCGACGCCGACGCCGACCGCGCGCTGGAACGGATCTTCGCGCTGCTCGAACACGGCTGGACGGCCGTGGCCGCCTCTTCACCCGGCCCGGCGTGATCCACCGCTGGCCCGCCCATCCCGGCTTCGCTTCACCCGTCGACCCGGGCGGTCTCGAAGACGCGGATGGTCTCGGAGATGCGGGTGCGGAGCCAGGCGTGGGTGGGGTCGGCGTCGTGGCGTGGATGCCACAGCTGGCTGACGCGGATCCCTTTGAGTGGGACGGGGATCGCGAAGGCGTGTAGTCCAAGGGCCTGGGCGTGCCGGGCGGCCAGCAGGGCGGGTGCCACCGCGACCAGGTCGCTGTCGAGAAGCGTGAGCAGGGCGGCCAGGACGGTCGGGACGGACGCGACGACCTTCCGGTGCAGGCCGCGGGCCTGCAGCAGGGCGTCGAGGGGGCCGGTGAGCTCGCCCTGGTCGGAGATCTCGAGATGGTCGGCGCCCGCGAGATCTTCGGCGGTGACGGGTGACGCGGCGAGCGGATGGCGGGGGTGGACGATCCCGACGAGCTGATCGCGCAGCAGGCCCTGCCCGCGTAGGTCGGGGTCTCGGCGGGCGTTGACGCGCAGTTCCAGGTCGGCGAGGCCCTCGCGCAGGGCGACGCCGTGGCCGCGGGCGGGATCGGGTGCCAGGAAGCGGACGGTCACGCCGGGGGCGTCGGCCCGTATCCCCGCGAGAAACCGGCCGGACAGCAGCGCCAACGCCACATCGTCGGCGAGGACGGCGAACGAGCGGCGCAGGGTGCTGACCTCGTCGGCCGCAGCGGTTCCGGCAGTCAGTAGCCGTGCCTCCTGCACGAGTGCGTGGACCCGGGGTCGCAGCGCCAGAGCCCTGGCGGTGGGCGTCAGTCCCCGGCCCGAGCGGACCAGGAGGGGATCATCGAGGGCTCGCCGCAGCCTGCCGAGGGCCCGACTCGTCGCCGGGATGGACAGGTGCAGCTCCCGGGCGGCGGCGCTCACGCTGCCCTCCGCCAGGACGGCGTCGAGGACCACCAGCAGATTCAGGTCGACCGACATGGTTTGCATCTAGTGAAAATATCCCCGGCGATATTTTCACTATTCGCGGCGCCAGTCCGTTCCTAGCGTCGGAGCCATGACCACACCGACAACCGTCCGGGCCGGCCATCCGGAGTTGGGCCGGGCCCCGCGGCGGCGGCCCCGCATCCTGCTGGTGACCTGCTGCTCGGCCCTGTTCATCACCAGCCTCGACAACACGATCGTCAACGTCGGCCTGCCGACCATCGGGCGTGACCTGCACGCCGGGGTGTCCGGCCTGCAGTGGATCGTGGCCGCCTACACGCTGGTGCTGGCGTCGTTCCTGCTGCTCGCGGGTTCACTCGGGGACCGGTTCGGACGGCGCCGGATGTTTCGGGCCGGCTTGACGATCTTCGGGGTAGGGTCGCTGATGTGCGGCTTCGCGCCGAACCTGCCCAGCCTGATCGTGCTGCGCGCGGTGCAGGCCATCGGCGGGGCGATGCTTCAACCGAACGCGCTGTCGACCATCACCGGGGTGTTCGTCGAGCCCCGCGAACGGGCCAGGGCCATCGGCGTCTGGGCGGCCGTCTTCGGGGCCAGCGCGGCGGCCGGCCCGATGGCCGGCGGTCTGCTGGTCGGCGGACTCGGCTGGCGCTGGGTGTTCTGGGTCAACCTGCCGATCGTCGCCGCCGCGTACGGCCTGTCGGCACGCGTGATGCCCGAGACGCGGTCACCGGACCCGCGCCGCCTCGACGGGGTCGGGCAGGTTCTCGTGGTGGCCGCGTTGGCGCCGTTGACCTACGCGATCATCGAGGGGCCATCCGCGGGTTGGGGTTCACCCGGGGTAGTGCTGTCGGGAACGGTCGGCGCAATCGCCCTGGCCGCGTTCGTCGCGGTGGAACGCCGGCGGGCCCAGCCGCTGCTCGACGTGCGACTGTTCGCCAGCCCCCGCTTCGCCGGGGCCATCGGCATCGCCGTCCTCGCCTTCATGATTCTTTCCGGCTTCCTGTTCCTGAACACGCTCTACCTACAGGACGCCCGCGGCGATGCCCCCGTCATGGCCGGCCTGCTGGTACTGCCCGCCACCGCCGTCATCGTGGTCGTGTCGCCGCTGACCGGCCGGCTCGTCGCCCGCCGTGGCCCCCGCCTCCCGCTCACGGCCGCGGGAATCGCGCTCACCGCCGGTCCACTCGTGCTTGTCCACGCCGCCGCGACAGCGCCCTACTGCCAGCTCGCCGCCGGCTACCTGCTCTTCGGTATCGGCTTCGGACTCGTCAACCCGCCGATCACGAACATCGCCGTGGCCGCGATGCCCGCGGCACGGGCCGGCGTCGCGTCCGCCGTTGCCACCAGCTCACGTCAGATCGGCAACGTCCTCGGTGTCGCCGTCATCGGCTCGCTCGTCACCATCGACCATCCCCACGTCGGCTGGTACCTGCTGGCCGGATGCGGAGCAGCCATCCTCACCACCGCACTCGCCACCACCCCCCGAAACAGCCGATTGCCGATCTTGACCTCGCGTGACGGGGGCCGCGCCGGCGTGTGACGATGGACGGGGATGTCGGGGA
>NZ_JAMPTM010000340.1 GCF_025403375.1 Frankia gtarii | reverse complement strand
CCGCCCATCCCGTCCGGTCCCGTTCCCACGGCCGGGGGACGGCGGCGGGTGCTGGTGACGATCGCCCTCGCGGTGGCACTCGTCAACGGCACCGCCGGGGTGATCGCCCACGGTTGGTGGCCCGGCAGCGGCTTCGGCCGTTCCGGACCGCCCGGCCAGGACTCTGCCGGCCGGGGATCCGCCGGCGGGCAGAACATCGTTGCCGCGGCCGGCCCGGCCGCCGCGCTGTCCGGCCGGATCGTGCCCCGGGGCAACGGCAGCCCTTCCCCGGTCCCGGTCGGCCTCGACGGCTGCGACTACAACTACGTCGCGGCCGCCACCGGCCGACGGGTCTGCGTCCCGCGCACCCCACCGCCCGGCCGCCGGATCGACTGCGGCTACCTGCGAGAACAGGGGATCGGCTCCGTTCGAGTCGTCGGTCAGGACACCCGGCGGCTCGCGGGCGTGGTCCCCGCGGCCGCCCGGGGCGCGGTGCTCTGTGGCTCTTGACGACGTACCTGCGGACGGCGACGCCAGCAGGGTCGGCGGCGTGTTCGGTGGCCTCGGCATGCGGTTGTGGCCGGCGCGCCGCGGGCTGGTGGTGCTCATCGTCGCCCTCGGGGCCGGCGTGCTGGCGGCCTGCGGTGGCGCCGATTCTCCTGCCGGTGGCGGGCCACCGGCTGTGGTCGGCGGGCCGGCGCGTGGTTCAGGTGCACCGGACACGGCCGGTGGCGGCTGGCACGGCGCCGTTGCTGGCATCGCCGTGCCCCGCCCGTCGTTCGTCCTGACCGACACCGGCGGGCACCGTTACGACTTCGCCCGTGCCACCGCCGGCCGCGCCACGCTGCTGTTCTTCGGGTACACGCACTGCCCCGACGTGTGTCCGACGACGATGGCGGACCTCGCGGCGGCCCGGCAGGTCGCCGGGCCCGCGATCGCGGCGAAGGTGACGGTCGTCTTCGTCACGACCGACCCGGCCCGGGACACCCCGGCGGTGCTGCGCCGCTGGCTCGCCCAGTTCGACGCCGGGTTCGTCGGGCTGACCGGCACCCAGGCGCAGATCAACGCGGCGCAGCGGGCGGTCGGCGTGCCGATTGCTCTCGCCGACCCGGCCGTCCGCGCCGGTGCCGGTCCGGCCTACCTGGTCAGCCACGCCTCGCAGGTCCTCGGGGTCGGCCCCGACGACCGCGTGCGGGTGCGTTACTTCGCCGACACGAAGGTCGCCGAGTACGTCGCCGATCTACCAAGGCTCGTCGCCGCGCTCTGATCCGCCTTCAGCGCTCTGATCCGCCTTCAGCCTCCACGGCGCACGATCCCGGATCGCTCGCGCCGCCCGTGGCGGCGGCATCCCGCCGTTGCGGCGTCCCGCCAGTCCGGTGTCCTGGCCCACGCCGCCGCGTCCTCATCCCGTCAGGCAGGTACAGGTGAAATCCGACTCCACACCATCGCGGCCCCGCACGTTCCCCTCCGCCTCGCCGCGGCACCCCTCCGCGCACCTCCACCGCGACCCGCGGGCGTCCGCCCGGCGCCGACGGCTGGCGACGGCGGCCTGGGGGGTCGCGCTGCACGTCGCGCTCGCCGTCCTGTTCGCCGGCCCGCTGGTCGTCGAGGACGGCCTGGCCTACGTGATTGTGGCCGCACTCGCGGTCCTCGCGCCCCGCACGTTCGGTCGCGCCGGTCCTCGCCGATCGCCGGTCGCCTGGCCGCGGCCGGTCGGCGCTGGCGGCGGCGGTCTCACCGTGGTCCGCGTCGCCGGACGTGTCGATCATCGTGGCGCCCGGCTGCCGCGGATCGTCCAGCTCGCCTGCGAATCCGCCGGCTGGTACGTGTTCACGATCGCCGGTTCCGCGGATCTTCGGGTCGCCTCGGTCGGGGGTCCCGACCTGCCCGGCTGGCTTGCCGCGACGCTGGGGGCGGCGGCGGCGACGGGCGGCTCCCTGCTGTTGTCCCGCCGTGAGCCGTCCGCCCGGGCGGCGCGCCACCGCCGTCGCGGGCTGTCCATCGTGGCCGCCGTGCCGCTCGCCGTGGTGCTGGCGATGCGCGCGGCGCAGCATCACCACGCGGTGCTGATCGCCGCGTGGACGGGGGTGTCGCTGCTGATGCTGGTCGTCGCCATCCTCACCCTCGTGCGCGGCCAGTACAGCTGGCAGCTGCCGGAGCGGGTGCACCACGTCGACCTCGCCGACGTGGTGGCGCCGTGGCACCGGTTCTCGCTGATCATCCCCGCCCGCGACGAGCCGATCCTCGGCCGGACCCTGACCCAGATCCTCGCCGGCGACTATCCGGCCGACCTGCTGGAACTGGTCGTGATGGTCTCCCACGACGAGGTCGACCGGCCGACCCGGCGCATCGCCGAGCAGATCGCCGCCCGTCACCCCAACGTCCACGTCATCGCCCCGGAGGGCAACCAGCGCAGCAAGCCGCTGTCGCTGGAGGACGCCCGCCGGCACTGCACCGGGGACATCGTCGGCATCGTCGACGCCGAGTCGCTCATCGCCGGCGGCCTGCTCTCCTACGTCAACTCGCTGGCGCTGCGCCAGGCCGACGTCGGCATCTTCCAGGGCGGCGTCCAACTGATGAACGTGCGCGGCCCGGGGCGCCAGGTGCGGCCCACCGGCGTCGGCCGGCCGCGCGCGGCGCTACACCGGTGGAACACCGGAACCTCCTGGTGGCGGGCCCGCAACTGCCTGGAGTACTACATCTGGTTCATGTCCCGACTGCGCTTTCAGGCGCGGGCGCGCTTCATCCCGCTGGGCGGGAACACCGTGTTCATCCGCCGGTCCGTGCTGGAACGGCTCGGCGGCTGGGACGTCGCCTGCCTCACCGAGGACTGCGACCTCGGGGTGCGTGCCTCGGTCGCCGGCATCCGCACGACGGTGTTCTACCACCCGGACCTGACGACCCGGGAGGAGACGCCGGAGAGCCTGACGAAGCTCGTCGTCCAGCGCACCCGCTGGATGATGGGGTTCATGCAGGTCCTGTTCAAGGGGGACTGGCGCCTGCTGCCGGGGGCCCGCCAGCGGCTGATGGCCGCGGAGATGCTGGCCATGCCGTTCTTCCAGGCGATGGCCGGGCTGCTGCTCCCCGTCTCGGCAGTCCTCACGCTGGTCCTCGCGGCGCCGACGGGCCTCGTCATCGTCTTCTGGCTGCCGCTGGCCGCCTCCGTCATGTCCGTCTTCTCCGAACAGGCGGCGTTCCGGGAGTTCGCCGATGCCTACGATCTCGCCGTCGGCCGGTGGGACAGCGTCCGGCTCATCCTCAGTGCGCCGTTCTACCAGCTCGTGCTGTCGATCGCCGCGGTGCGGGCCACCGCCCGCCTGCTGCGCGGTCGGCTGGAGTGGGAGAAGACGTCGCATTCCGGCGCCCACCACGGCGCCGGTGCCGGAGCGGGTCGCTTCGGACTGGAGGCGGCGTCGTGACCACTGTCCCCGACGTTTTCGACGAGACCCTGCCGCACCCGGTGGCGCCGCGGCCCGCCGCCTGGGCCGCCGACCGGGCCCGGCTGCTCGGCGCGTGGGTGGCGGCCGGCGCGCGGGCCCACCGGAGCAGCCTCGTCCTGCTCGCGGTGCTCCTGCCGGTCGTCGCGGTGGTCCACGGGGTCAACTTCGACGGCTGGCCGGGGCGGGTCACCGACGACGAGGGCACCTACGCCGCCCAGGCCTACTCGATGCAGTACTGGAACCGCATCGCCCACTACACCTACTGGTATGACCATCCGTTCGGCGGCTGGCTGCTCATCGCGATCTACACCAAGCTGACCGACGGCTTCCACCGGGCGGCGACGGCCGTCACCGCCGCCCGCGAGCTGATGTTCCTGCTGCACCTGGTGAGCTGCGTGCTGCTGTACCGGCTCGGCCGGCTGCTCGGCCTGCGCCGGTTCTTCGCCGGGCTCGCCCTGCTGGTGTTCTCGCTGTCGCCGCTCGCGCTGTGGTACCAGCGAATGGCGTTCCTCGACAACATCGGGGTGATGTGGCTGCTGGCGGCCTTTGTCTGCGCCGCCTCGCCGCGGCGCAGCGTGGCCGCCGCGGCGCTCGCCGGGACGTTCATGGCGTTCTCCTTCTGGTCGAAGGAGACGACGCTGCTGTTCCTGCCCGGGCTGTACGTGCTGCTCTGGCAGCATCGGGACCCGCGGAACTGGCGGTTCGTGCGGCGGAACTTCCTCGGCTGCCTGCTCGGGATCTGCGGCATCTACATCCTGTACGCGGCGGCGAAGAACGAGCTGTTCGAGGGGCCCGGCCACGTCTCGCTCGAATGGGCGGTGCGCTGGCAGTTGTTCGACCGGGCACCGAGCGGCAGCGTGCTCGACACCGGCAGCGACACCTACAACGTGGTCCGCTCCTGGCTGGACCTCGACCCGTACCTGGTGCTGGCGGGCATCGCCGCGGCCGTGCCGCTGCTCGCCCTGCGCCGTCTGCGGGTGGTCTCGGCGCTGCTGCTGATGCAGTTCGGCTTCATCTTCCGCAACGGCTACCTGCCCAACCCGTACGTCACCGCGATGCTGCCCTTCGCCGCCCTGTGCGCCGCCGGCCTGCTCGACGCGGTGCTACCCCGCGCCCTGCCCCGGATGAGCACTGACCACGGCGGACGCGACGGCGATGGCGAACGCCACGGCCACGGCGACGGCGACGGCCACGGCGACGCAGTCCGCGAACGCGGCGGCGGGCGGGGCATGCCGGAATGGACGACCGCGGCGTGGACGGGCCTGCGCCGGGGCGCGGTGGCCGCGGCCGTGGTCGGCTCGGTGGTGACGCTGGCCTGGGACTGGACGCCGAAGATCCACAAGGCGCTCACCCTCGACGCGAGCGCCCCGAGCCGGGACGCCACCCGCTGGTTCCTCGCCCACATCCACGACGACGGCACGGTCATCACCGACGACATCGCCTGGACCGACCTCACCATCCACGGCCGCCGCCCACTGCCGGTGTGGTTCTACAAGCTCGACCTCGACCCGGAGGTGCGCGGCCACTTCCCGCACGGCTGGAAGGACGTCGACTACCTGATGATGGGCAAGCCCCCGGACTCGGTGCTCGCCGAGGTCCCGATCGTCGCCGAGGCCCTGCACCACTCGGTGGTGCTCAAGTCCTTCGGCAACGGCGAGATCGAGATCCGCCGCGTGCTCCCTCCCGGCTGCCGCGTCGACATCCCACCCGCCCGCTGCGGCCCCGGCCCGGATTCCGTACCAGCACGATCAGGTGACGGTGACGCGCAACGGCCGGCCAGCGGCCGTGGTCATCCCGGCGCAGGAGCGGGAGAGCCCGCACGAGACTCCGGAGATTCCCTCCGACGTCGAGACGGTGTTCTCTCTCCTGGCGGCGGGTGAGGAGATCGCCCGAGGCGAGGTCCACCCGACCGACGAGGTGCTCACGGCGTTCCGCGAACGAGGCCGGAGGAGAAACGAGGCCGGAGGAGATAAGCCTCGGCGCCGTGCAGTTCCAGACCGGCCGCCGACTCCACTCCCCGACGGATCCAGATCAAGGACCTCCGCGCGGACCGCCCTCTGATCACAACCAGCTGCGCGTCCTGAGCCGCGCAGCCGCCATGAATGGTCAGGAGCCGGCCTTTTCCGGGCTCGGCACCCAATTGAATTCCGGGCAGAACCTGGCGTAGGTGACCAGCTTCCACGCCGCGTAGTCCTTGAGTCGGCTGGCCTCGTGCAGCAGATGCTTGACCCAGGTGTGGCAGATCCGTTCCGAGGGGGTCATCGCCTCGTCGATCTGGTCGAGCATCCGGCCGGCCAGGGCGAAGTCGTCGGTGGTGAACGCGCTCAGGTCGATCTCGACGCCGTCGACGTCGAACGCGAACACCAGCCGGGTGGTGGAGAGGCTGGTCCTCCGCTCGCCGAGGAACCGGGCGCGGCCATCGAGGGCGGCCATCAGCGCTGGCCGGTGGTCGACCGGTTCGCCGATCCCCAGATCGAGATCGGAGTTTTCCAGGTTCAGCCGGGTGCCGAACGACCCGACGTCACGCGAGCTGTGACCGGTCCACTGTGCGATGAGCGCCGACGCCTGCGCACGGACGGCCAGCAGTCGCGCATCATGGACGCGCATCGCGGTGTAGAAGCGTTCCGCACGGTCGAACTCGGCAGCGGGAATGTCGCCGCGGTCGACCCATCCCTTCGCGAGGATGCCGTTGAGGTCCAGGGCGGTGGGATGCGGAGTCATCACCAAGGTGACTCTAGTGTCACACTTGGCAACGGCATTGATGGCCCGCTGCCTGCTGCTGAGAGGAAAACAAGGCGGAACAGATGACCACAGGTCCGCTCCCCACTCCCGCCCGCTCCCTCCTTGACGCCGTCCAGCCTCTGCGCGAGCTAGCCCGTGCCCGTGTCTTCGCCGAGTGCGTCATTCAGGCGGCGAGCAACGGTGCCACGAGGCGTCGGGCGACGTCGGAGCCCCGGGTCAGCTCAGCGCGATCAGCGCGCCGAGGGCGAAGCCGGTCGCGGCGAGCCAGACGAGGGTCGGTAGCGCATGTAGCCAGCGCGCGAGTGGTCGCCGTTCGGCGCTCCCACCCGCCCCGTCCGCTGGTCCCGCCTGGCCGGGCACCGGGGGGCGGCCTGCGGCCGGCGACCCAGGTG
>NZ_JAMPTM010000033.1 GCF_025403375.1 Frankia gtarii | reverse complement strand
GCCCGCACGTCCCGCCGTCCGCCTCGACGGCGGGACGTGCGGGCGGCCGACCGATTACTCAGTGTTGGTAGGTCACCCGCAGCACGGCCCGGGCGAGGGTGTGGAAGGCGAGGTTGAACCCGACGACCGCCGGCGAGACCTCGTCGTTGATCTCCAGCTTGGGCACGTCGACCGCGTGCACGGTGAAGACGTAGCGGTGCGGCACGTCGCCCTGCGGAGGCGCCGCCCCGCCGTACTCCTTGGTACCCCAGTCGCTACGGACGTGGTACGCCCCGGATGGCAGGCCGGGGAACGCGCCGCTGCCGGCGCCGCGCGGCAGCTCCGTCACCGCGCCGGGGAGGTCGACCAGCACCCAGTGCCAGAAGCCGCTGCCGGTCGGCGCGTCCGGATCGTAGGTGGTGACGACGAAGCTCTCCGTCTCGGCGGGATGGCCGGACCAGGACAGGTTCGGGGAGATGTTCGCGCCGCCGGCGTCGGTGAACACATGGGCAAGCGGCAGGACGCCGCCGTCGGCAAGATCTGTGCTGGTCACGTCGAATGACGGGCGAACGGGGAGCACGTCGTACGGGTCGGGGGGAGTTCCGCGGTCGAGCAGGGACATCTACTATTCCTTCCGTTGCACCATCCGGTGACGTTCCCGCGATGGAACCGTCACCTGGCGGCTCTACGCTTCCCCGCGATGAAACCTCACTCTGGCAGCGAGGACGAGAAAGCGCCGTGAAACTGGTCACCGCGATCTTGCGCCCACATCGTGTCGATGACGTGCGCACCGCCCTCGGCACATACGGTGTCCATGGTATGACGATCAGCCAGGTAACCGGGTTCGGCACCGAGCTGTGGCGAACTCAGACATACCGCGGACGGACGTTCCACGACGAGTCGGTGAGCGTCGCCCGGATCGAGTGTGTCGTCGCCGATGCCGACGTCGAGGACGTGCTGAGGGTGATCCTGCGCTCGACCGAGTCGACGGAGAGCGGGGCCGGAAAGATCTGGGTGCTACCCGTCGAGACGGTGGCGCGGGTGCGCACGGGTGAGCGCGGGCTCGATGCGCTGTGATCCGACCCGTGGTCTGATTCGGCGCCGGCGCCGGCGCCGGGGCCGGGGCCTAGGCGGCGAAGCGGGGCGGGCCGGAACGCACCGTGATTCGTGAAGCGCCGTGCGTTGTCGACCGACCGGCCACCCGGATCGGGTGAGATGATCGTCACATTTGGCCGACATTGCTCGCGCCACCTGCATTTCCGTCTTCGACCGGCAATCGGCGGGGCGACAATGACCCGTTGACCCGATACGGTTGACAGGTCCCGGCGGGTGTCCCGTCGACTCCCCCCGTATCGGCGCGGAGCCCGTCGGGACCCATCTGGCCAGGCCATTTCCACCTTGCCCGGCCAGTCGGCGCCTTGCCCGGCCGGTCGCCGTAGCACTGCGTTCCACCACCGGCAGGCGCCGCCGAAGCCGCCCTGCGCGGGCCTTCCCGCCGAGTCGGCGCCGGGCCGCCCGCTCGGAGATCCCTCAAGTACCTGAGATCATCCGACGGAGGAGATCGCTCGCCGCGGGATTGATCGGCCGGTGAGGCATCGCGCCGGCCATTGCCGCAGAGGTGTCTCAGTCCCGAGCGGTCTCGCGGCGATGGGCCGCCGAGTGACGACCACCGCCACGGTTCAGGCGCATGGTGACAGCCGGATCTGCGTCCTCGCCGTGGTCCTCGCCGTGGTTCCAGCCGTCGCCGTCCCAACCGGTGGCCGGCCGGCCGTCGGGGATGTCCTGCTGGCCCGGCTCCGGGGACCTGGCCGTGGCGGCCGACCCGGAGGCCGTCGCCGCGCGCTTCCGCCGCCGGTTTCGGAGGAATTCGACGAAGATTGGTACCACCGAAACCAGAACCACCAGGATCAGCATGGCCTCGATGTTGTCGCGGATGAAATCTATCTTTCCGAGATAGAAGCCGAGCACGGTCACTCCACAACCCCAGAGCAACCCACCGAGGATGTTGTAGATGGTGAAGACCCGGTAGTTCATCCGACTGACCCCGGCGATGACCGGGGTAAATGTCCGCACGATCGGAACGAACCGGGCAAGCACGATGGAGCGCGGGCCGTTTTTCGCGAAGAACGCCTCCGCCTGCTCGACGTACTCCCGTTTGAACAACCGCGAGTCGGGCCGGCGGAACAACGCCGGGCCGGCCTTGCGGCCGATCAGATATCCCACCTGGTCGCCCGCGATCGCCGCCAGGCCGATCAGGATCGCCGCGACCGGCAGCGGCGTGGAGACCTCGTCTCTGGCGATCAGCATCCCGAGAGTGAACAGCAGGGCGTCACCGGGCAGAAAGAACCCGATCAGCAGCCCCGATTCCGCGAAGACGATCAGAAGGACAACGGCCAGCCCTGCCTTGATGAGGTTGTCAGCGCTGATCGCGCTGGGACCTAGGGCGAGCGTGCTCGACGCGAGCGTGGTCACAATCGCGGGCCTCCGACGGCTTCGGGCGACAGGTCGGACGCGTCCGTTGAGATCGCGGTGACGTCCGCGTCACCGCACCGGCCCCGCCTGCTGACACCGTAAGGGTATCGAGTGGCCGGGCATCCACGACCGGCACCTGCGGGTACCGTGCTGATCCACAGATAGTCCACAGGTCCTCCAGTCCACAGGTCCTCCACCCCGCCCAGCTCATCACCCCGCGCGGTTCACTCACCCAAGCGGATTGACCCAACACAGCTTGACCCAACACGGCAGAGACATGGCACGAGTCCACCGAGGACCTCCGGACCGTGACCACACGGACAGCAACCGGTGCGACGGAACCGGCGCCATAGTCTTATTTCGTGCGTTTCCCGCGGTCCGGTCCGAACGATGACTCACCCGCCTCTACCGGTCCGCACCCGACCCGACCGAACGTGTGGCATCAACGCCCCCGGCCGCCGGTCGCGCCCGGCTCCACCGATCGGCTCGCGCGGCGGGGAGCCCGGTGCGGGCCCCGTCGCCGGACGATCCGCGCGCCGCTTGTGGTGCTGCTTGTGGTGCTCGGAGTGATCCCGCTGGCCGGCTGCGGGCGACGGGGTGACGTCGACGGCGGGCCGGGCGGCGCGGGCAACAACAGTGCTCCTGCGGCCGGCCAGCCGAGGCGGTCCCAGATTGTCCCCGGGACTCTGCTCTCCCGGGAGGTCGTCACGCCGGCCCCGGCCGGCATCCGTGCCTGGCGGGTCACCTATTCGTCCCGGCCGACCGGCGCTGGTGGGGTTCCCGTCTCCGGAATCATTCTTGCTCCGGGCACAGGTGTCCCCGTGCCCGCCGGAGGGCGCAAGGTCGTGTCGTTCGGGCACGGGACGACGGGCATCCAGGATTCCTGCGCGCCCTCACGCGCCCGCCCCCCACTGGCCGCCGCCGTCTGGACCTTCCCCTTGGTCCGGGCCGGCTACGTCGTCACGCTGACCGACTACGCGGGGCTGGGTACCCCCGGCGAGCATGCGATCTACGTCGCCGCCCCCGAGGGGCGGGCGGTACTCGACGCTGCCCGCGCCGCCCGCGCCATCACCGAGACGAAGGCCGGCCGTGACGTCGTCCTCTGGGGTTATTCACAGGGCGGGCAGGCGGTGCTGGCCGCCGGCGCGCTGGCCGCCGGTTATGCCCCGGAGCTGAGCATTCGCGGCGTGGTCGCGACCGCGCCGCTGGCGGACCTGCCCGACTCACTCGCCACCTTGCAGCGCCGTGCGGACGGTGTCGGATACCTGCTGCTGGCAATGATCGGGCTGGCGGTCAACGATCCGCGGATCGACCTGGACCACTACCTGACCCCGAACGGTCGGCGGTTGCTGACGGTCGCACGCACCCGGTGCGCCGACGAGGTGACGAACGCGAGTGTCGGCTCGTCGATCCACACGGCCTTCACCGTGGATCCGCTCACCCGTCCACCGTTCGCCGCCGGGTTCGCGCGGCAGCGAGACGAGATCATGCGACGGATGGCTCCCACGCTCGTCCTCCAGGGTGACCGCGACGAGGTGATTCGCCAGCCGGTCACCGACGGCGTGGTCAGCCGCCTGTGTGGTGAGGGCACAACGGTGGACTACCGGCGCTACCCGCTGGCTGACCATGGCTCGATCCTCAGCACGTCGATGAACGACCTGATGGGCTGGGTCGCGCAACGCTTCGAACCACGTCCGCCGGTGGTCGCCGACATCTGCGCACTCGGCGCGGCCGCCCAGAGGTAGGCCCGACCTGCCCGCCTGTGGACAACTTTTGGTCGACGTCGGCGACCAGTCCCCGTGCCGGACGCTCAGTCGCGAGCCGTGGCTTCCGGCCCGTACCAGGGCGCAAACCGCGCTTTGACCGTCGATGCCCAGGGCACGAGGGCGTCACTGCCCGGAGCGCAGGCGCAGTGCCTGACGTCGACCTCATCGATCGTCAGGTTCGCGCCCACCCCGCGGACCTGGGCGAAGTCGAACTCCTCAATCTTCTGGTGAGTCGAGACGACCGTGGGTACGGCAACGTGCGCACGTGCCCATCGACCATCGCTGCGATGGGTGGAGACGACGAGGGAAACCGGTGTTCCGTAGGGCAGGGCCCGACTGTCGATGATGACGTGGTGCTTGACCAGGACATAGCCATCGGCGCAGGGACGCAGGTAGGAACCCACGCTCACGCTGTACACCCTGACGCCGGCGTTCAGGTAGTAGTTGCCATGAGTATCAATATCCGACTGCGCCGCAGTAGTGATTCTGCCGCATTTCTCGGGCGCAGAAGAGTACGCCAGGGCAGGCGAGGAGACGGCCGCCAGAGCAGCCGTCATGAATGCCAGCAGGATTCTTGCGAGGCGGCCGCGAGGCCGGACCGAGACACCGTGCACAGGAATCTCCCTTGGTGGGTTAGTGCTATTGGGACCCACCAAGCAGACAGGACAATTTGGTTGCCCGTCAAGAGAAGATTCGAGGAGGTTCACCGAGACAATGGTGTCGCATACTCCAAACAGCACGGCCCTCGCCCGTCGCAATGTCGTGGGTATCTGGTTGCGCGTGACCGGAGGCGGGCCGAAGCGCGGTCTCGACGCCGCGAGACAGGGCCGAGGAGAGCGGTCGGGTGCCACAGAGCACCCGGGTGAGTCGGCAGTCGCGCAGGCTGAGACCCGAGCTGTCTGTTCGCGCATGGTCGTCTCCTACACCAGGGCGGATGAGCCACGGACGACCTGGGTCGCGTGGGAGCTGGAGGACTCCGGCTACACGACTCGGTTCCAGGTCTGGGACTTCGCGGCAGGCACGCACCTGGTCACCGAGATGCACCGGACTGCGCAGGCCACGGCCCCCGTACCGTCGCGTTGCGGTCGACCACGCGCCTGTCCTCCACATGTGCCGAGTCGGAGTGGCGGGCTTCCTACGCCGCCGATCCGACCGTCCGGGCCCGGACGCTGCCGGTGTTCCGGATCGAGGACTGCACTCCGCCGGGGCTGCTTGGCCGTGACGGCGGACCTGTTCGGACTGGACCGCGACAGCGCCGCCGCGCGGGGTGGTGGCCGCCGCCTCGCCTGGTCGCGGCGGCGAGCAACCGGGCCATTCTGAGAGTCGCCGTACCGACCTCCGTCGGAGTGGTTGTGGTTCTCTCCTGGTCTTCGGATTCTGGTCGCCGAGGGATGCCGAAGTCCCCTCCGCGCAGCCTTCCGCCGCCACGACGGAAGCGGCGCAAGCCGGTCTCTGAACGGTTCCGTCGACGCAACGCGCGCAACTGCCGGTCACCACACGGACCAGCATGATCATCTTGCCAGATGAACGGCCTAGGGTCTCCCGGTTCTCTTATTTTCCGGAACCATCCTGCTGCCGACCGGTAACACGCCGGTCCTCGCCACGAGTAATCTGAGTTTCGGTAATCCGATGAAGTATGTCGAGTACGTGTTCGACTGGCCGAAACCCGACCGGCTCTCGTCGCGACGCGATGTTCAGTGCTTTGGGCAGCCGGACGACGGCCGTGGCCAGCGGTACGGCGTCGAACTGCTGATGGTCGATTTCGGGACGCCACGGCGGCGAAACGAGCCGGAAGCGACGCCATCAGTGCCTCGACGCCAAGAGGAACGGTGCTCGGCACCTGGACTGCGGTACGCGTCGCCGACACCGCGTCCATCGCCCGCGAAGGTCCATGACCGCGGCGCTGCGCGCTGACGGTCAGGGGCAGTCGTGTGTACCCCGACCGGCAGTTCGTCGTATGGCCGCCGTCCACGCTGCCCGGCCGAGCTCCCTGTGGAAAACCTTGAGGGTGCCCGCTGACAGTCACGGTTGGAACTGACGGTCGCCGTTGGATCGGCACACGGTCCCCACGCAGGATCGGCGTTGGCCTGGTCACCGTTGACGGCCACCTCGATGACCATGCCGCGCCGAATCCGATGAACGCCCCGCTGGACGGTGACCGTGACCGCCCTGGCCGCGAGGGAGGAACCACGATGCCCACCGAGGAGCTGAGGACAGGACCGCTGGCGGCTCGCGGGCCCCGACTGTGGACACCGACCGGGCAACTCGGCGGCGCCCCGGGATCCGTCCACCGCCGCCGCACCGCTCCGCCCACGGTGCCCATGGATGACTTGTGGATCTCCAGGGCGGCGGGCTTCGAGCATCGACCCGGGTGACCGTTCGAGGAAATGACCATGATCGCTCGGGGCGACGGCGGGATCCGTGGCCGCACCGCTGTGGACAGGAACCCGACGGGATGCGAACGCGACTCCCCACGATGCCCATCGGTGCTCATTGGTGGTCATCGTGTGCAGCACGGTGCTCCTCGTCGAGGACCGCGGCGGACGCACCGGAAGTTATCCACAGGGACGGCGGGGTGTGGTCGACGGTGACCATCGGGGAGCGTCACCGGCGACCGAGGCGGTCGGCGACCACCCTGTGGACAACCAGGGAAAAGCCTGGTCAGGAGTAGGACGTGCAGGATCCCGCACCGACACCAGTAGCACTTGTGGACACCGCCCATCAGCCCGGTCGCCACACGGGGTCATGGGCCCCACCACGGGGCCGCGTCAGGACGACGGCCGGATCCGCGCCCATCGGCTGTGGACGGGTGCCCGACGGGTGGCGCACGCGATTCCCGCCGGGCACTGCACAGACCGTCGGTGGTCAGCGGCCAGGCCCGGCACGGTGCCCGCGACAGAGCCCCGTCGAGCTGGGCCGGAACCTCGGAAGGTGACCGGCGAGCACCTTCGCCATGTGGACCCGCACCCCTGTGGACAACGACGAACCATCGGCCACGAGGCCCACCCGCGGTCATTGAGTGCAGCACAGCGCCCCTCGTCGAAGCCGGCGGCGGGCACACCCGGGGGTTATCCACAGACAGGACGCGGCACGGCTGGCGATGACCGCCGAGGGGCGTCCCCAGCGACCGCCGCGGCCGGCAAGTCTTCCTATGGAAGAACAGGAAAATCCAGGTCAGGACGCAGAACTCGGACGAGCGCCTTGCCCGCGCAACGATGACCGGGACGCCGCCCACGGTCAGCCAGTCCGACCCCCGGGCCCCCTCGTCCGCAGCGCGCCGAGCGCACACGGCCCCGCAAGGTACCGGGCCGAGCCATGGACAGCGTGTGCATCGGCAGCAGGCGACGCCGACGGTCACCGTCCCCCTGTGGACAGCGCGGTCACCCGCGTGGGGTCGGCATGCTCGCGCGACCTTCCCACGTAAGCCGGCGGTGGCAACACCAGCCCAGGGACGGGGCCCCGGTCGGCGGCGACGCTCTCCCTGCCCGGCACGTCTGTGGACAGCACGATGCCCGTGACTCGTCTGACTCGTCGTCCCCGCGTCGAGGAACAACGATGCCCACCGGAGAGCTGTGGACAACTGCCTCGCTGCCCATCACGGGGTCCGGACGTCGCCCGTGGCCGGAGAACGTTCGCCAAGCACTGCGACGCAGTACCCGCGCCACGACCACCCCGGCAAGCGCACCCGGGGTGGTCGTGGTCGGGCCTCGTGCTGGCCCGTCGTTGCCGAGCACGATGCCCACCGACGATTGGCGGCGGCCGCGCCCGGTCGCACCTGTGGATACCGCGGTCACGTCCGTTCGTCCGTCCGGTGGGTTCCACGGACGACCCCCGCTGGGCACCTCGCTGACCATCACGGGTCAGGTGCCGGGCCCGGCACAGTGCTCGCGGACAGGCCCCGTCGAGCTGGGCCGAGGCCTCGGAGGGCGACCGTCGAGCGCCCCTTCGTCACGTGGACCTGCGCACCTGTGGACAACGCCGAAC
This sequence comes from Frankia gtarii, assembly GCF_025403375.1. Taxonomy (GTDB): domain Bacteria; phylum Actinomycetota; class Actinomycetes; order Frankiales; family Frankiaceae; genus Frankia; species Frankia gtarii. The sequence goes on along the minus strand of NZ_JAMPTM010000033.1, from coordinate 29,447 downwards.
CGTCGGCCACGATGCCCATCAGTGGTCATCGTGTGGAGCACGGTGCCCCTCGTCGAGGCTGGCGGGGAGCGCACCGGGAGTTATCCACAGGGCCCACGGCGCGCGGTCGGAGGTGACCTTCGAGGGACATCGTCAGCGACCACCGACGATCGCCGCCTCTCCTGTGCATAGCCGAGAAATCCCTGGTCAAGGAACCATGCATGGCTTGGCGCGCAGCTCCGGCCGGGGGTGTATGCAACGCGGGCAGGCGCCTTGCCCGCGCACCGATGAGACGGACGCTGCCCATGGCCAGCCAGTCCGGCCCCCGCAGACCCGACGACCCATGCGCGAAGAACACACTCGGCCCCCCGCCGGACACCGGGCCGCGCCATGGACAGCGTGTGCATCGGCAAAAGGCGACGCCGACGGTCACCGTCCCCCTGTGGACAGCGCGGTCACCCGCGTCGGGTCGGCATGCTCGCGCGACCTTCCAACGCCGTCGGCGGTGGAACCACGCTGCCCACAGGAGGGGCCGGCCGGCGGTCACGCTCTCCCTGCCGGGGACGTCTGTGGCTAGCACGCTGTCCATGACCGCGTGGCGGGTGGCGGGGCGGCCCTGTCCGCGGGCCGGGCACCGAGGGCCGCGGGGGAGGGTGCACGTTCGGCCGCGACCTTGTCGGCGCCGTCCCCGCGCCAAGGAACGACGATGCCCACCGGAGAGCTGGGGACAACTACCTCGATGCCCACCCCGGGGTCCGGGCATCACCCGCGCTCCCGAACGCTCGCCAAGAGTTGCGACGCCGTGACCGTGCCGCGGGGATCCTTGACCGGCGCACCCGGGTGGTCATGGTCGGGCTGCGTCGCCCCGGCGCTGCGCAGCACGATGCCCACCGGAGACCAGAGGTCGCCACGCCCCGGCCGCGCCTGTGGACACCGTCCGTCCGTTCGGCGACGGGGCCGGTCTCGGGCCCCCGCCGCAGCGCCGATCTGCTCACGGTGCCCACGGATGGCCTGTGGATTGCCCGGTTGACGGGCTTCGAGCATCAACTCGGGTAACCGTGCAAAAAAACGACCATGACCGTTCGGAGTGCCGGTCGGACTGGCACTCGCCGGCTGTGGACAGGTGCCCGGCGGGTGGCGCACACGATTCCCGCCGGGCCCGGTGCAGACCGTTCATGGTCAGCGACCGCGCCCGGCACGGTGCCCGCGGCGGGGCCCCCGTGTAGCTGGCTCGGGCCTCTGGGACCGACCGTCGAGCACCCTTCGCCGCGCGGACCCGCGCACCTGTGGACAACGCCGAACTGCCGGTCACGGTGCTCATTGGTGGTCATCGTGTGCAGCACGGTGCTCCTCGCCGAGGACCGCGGCGGACGCACCGGAAGTTATCCACAGGGACGGCGGGGTGTGGTCGACGGTGACCATCGGGGAGCGTCACCGGCGACCGAGGCGGTCGGCGACCACCCTGTGGACAACCAGGGAAAAGCCTGGTCAGGAGGCCGAATACGGCGACCGAGGCGGACCGGTGCCGTGGGCACCGCCCGACTCGGACGAGTGCTCTTCCCCGCTGTTGATCCCAAGGCCGCTGTCCCTGGGCAGCCAGCCCGGGTCGCTGCGAACCCGCCGTCTCACGGGTAGGACGTGCAGGATCCCGCACCGACGCCAGTAGCACTTGTGGACAGCACACTGCCCGTCCACGGGTGCTGATCGGCGGCGACGTTCTCCCCGCAGGGAGATGGCTGTGGACAACCAGGCGTTGCGTCAGACGATGCCCGCGGGAGACCAGCGGCCGCCGCGCCCCCGCCATGCCGGTGGACACCGCCCATCAGCCCGGTCGCCACACGGGGTCATGGGCCCCACCACGGGGCCGCGTCACGGGGCCGCGTCACGGGGCCGCGTCAGGACGACGGCCGGATCCGCGCCCGGCACGGTGCCCGCGACAGAGCCCCGTCGAGCTGGGCCGGAACCTCGGAAGGTGACCGGCGAGCACCTTCGCCATGTGGACCCGCACCCCTGTGGACAACGACGAACCATCGGCCACGAGGCCCACCCGCGGTCATCGAGTGCAGCACAGCGCCCCTCGTCGAAGCCGGCGGCGAACGAGGCTCAGTGGGCGGTGGATCGCGTCTCGGCGACCGGGCGGACCGCCGCGACGCAGAAGTCGACGAGTCGGCTGTGGAAGGCGGGGTCGTCGATGGGCTGGCGGGCGCCAAAGGCGTGCCGGGCCAGCAGGGCACCCAGGAAGGCGCCGGTGGCGAGGTCGGTGTCGAGGTCGGCGCGGGCCTCGCCACGGGAGACGGCGTCGTGCAGGGCATCCTCGATGGCGGCCGCGCAGCGGTCGACGGACTCGCGCCGGAACGCCGCGTACATCGCGGGGAAGTGCGGCAGTTCGGCCATGCAGCGGGCCAGAATCGACAACCGGGGCTCGGTGAACACCGCGTCGACGTAGGGCGCGAGGTGGAGCAGGTCCGCGCGCAGCGACCCGGTCCGCGGGGGCATGAGCCCGGCTGCCAGGGTCCCGAGCGCGTGCAGGACGAGATCCTCGCGGGCCGGCCAGCGCGCGTAGATGCCGCGCTTGGCAACCCCGGCGCGGGCCGCGACCCGGTTCACGCTGAATCCGCCGACGCCGTGCTCGGCCAGTTCGTCCACGGCGGCGGACAGCACGCGGGTGTCGATCGTCGCGTCGCGGGGGCGCCCCCGCCGCGGCCGATCGAGCTGCCCGGTCTCCTCCTGCGCCATCCGCTCAGGCTAAGCGGCAAACGGGGGTGTGGACCGCGAATATTTAGGGCACCAGTCTGGTTGCATAAATCTGACAGGCTCCACGGAGCTCCGACAGCCCGCGTCGCAGCCGGACGGTGTTCGTCTCGCGATGCACAGTGACATACGGAGGCAGATATGACGACCACGATCTACTCGGCGACCTCGACCGCCTGGGGCGGCCGTGAGGGGCGGGTGGCATCCAGCGACAACCGGGTGGACCTCCAGCTCTCCATCCCGAAGGGGGTGGGCGGCGACGACGGGCCGGGCACGAACCCGGAGCAGCTCTTCGCCACCGGCTACGCGGCGTGCTTCCACAGCGCGCTCAAGGCCGTCGCCCGGGGCAAGAAGGCCGACGTCACCGACTCGGCGGTGTCGGTGACCATCGAACTGCTCCGGGACGACGAGGGCGGCGTCGGCCTGGGTGCGAGGATCGAGGCGCAGATCCCGGGGCTCGAGCGGGCCACCGCCCAGGAACTGCTCGAAGCGGCGCACGCGATGTGCCCGTACTCCCGCGCCACGAAGGGCAACATCCCCTCCGAGGTCGTCCTTGTGGACAACGACTGACCGATAGGCCGCCGCCGGCCTGCGGTCCGCCGGGTCAGCGCGTCCCCCGGACGCGTGGCCCGGCGGGCCTGCGGGTCGCCACCGTCCGTGGCCGGCCCGTCCGTGACCTGGCCCGGCCGCACCGTCCCATGGGATTTCAGTGAAGATCGGACCTGAATGTCCTAATGTGCGAAAGAAGCGGCGCCACCCTCGACGTCGAGGGACCAGGCCTGGCCCGAAACGAACGGAGGGCGCACAGTTGCGGATTGCGTTGTTGTCGTACCGGAGCCTGCCCACCTGCGGTGGACAGGGCGTGTACGTCCGACATCTGTCCCGCGAACTGGTCGCCCTAGGGCACCACGTGCAGGTGCTGAGCGGGCCGCCGTACCCCGATCTCGACGACGGGGTTGGTCTCACCGAGCTGCCCAGCCTGGACCTCTACCGCGACTCGGACCCGTTCCGCTGGCCGGGGCTGGCGGAGCTCCGCGCGCTACCCGACGTCGTCGAGTTCGGGATGATGCGAACCGGGCAGTTCTCGGAGCCACTGTCGTTCAGCCTGCGCGCCTACCAGGCGCTGCGGCCGCGAGCGTCCGGTGGGCGGCCGCCGTTCGACATCGTCCATGACAACCAGGGGCTCGGCTACGGGCTGCTGGCGCTGCGGACGGCGCTGCGCCCGTACCGAATCCCCGTGGTGAGCACCGTGCACCACCCGATCACCGTCGACCGTCGGCTGAGCCTGGCCGCGGCGTCGAGCTTCACCGCCCGGGTGGGGCTGCGCCGGTGGTACTCCTTCCTGCCGATGCAGGCCCGGGTGGCGCGGGGGCTGGACGGCATCGTCATCCCCTCGGAGAGCTCGCGGCGCGAGATCATCGCCGACATGAACCTTCCCTCGGAGGTCATGCACACGGTGCCCCTCGGGGTCGACGCCGACGTCTTCACGCCCGCGCCCGCCCCCGCGCCGGCCGTCGCCGGCCGCATTGTGGTCGTGACCAGCGCGGACGTGCCGCTCAAGGGGCTGGGTGTCCTGCTGGAGGCGCTGGCCAAGGTGCGATCCGAGCGTGCCGCGCACCTGGTCTGCATCGGCAAGGTCCGCGAAGGCGGGCAGGCCCAGCGTCGGGTGACGGAGCTGGGCCTGGGCGACGCGGTGACGTTCCGGTCCAACATCCCGGAGCAGGAGCTGATCGAGCTGCTGCGCTCCGCCGAGGTCGCGGTCGTCCCCTCCCTCTACGAGGGGTTCAGCCTGCCCGCGGTGGAAGAGATGGCCTGTGGCATCCCGTTGATCGCGACGACCGCCGGGGCGTTGCCCGAGGTCGCCGGCGCCGACGGCGAGGCCGCCCTGCTGGTCCCCCCGGGAGATCCGGACGCGCTCGCCGGGGCAATCCGCACGCTGCTCGACGATCCGGCGCGCCGCGCCCGGATGGGGGCCGCCGGGCGGCGCCGGGTGGAGCAGCGGTTCTCCTGGCGGGCGGCGAGCGCCGCGACCGCGGCCTGGTACGCGGAGCGGATCGCGGCGGTGGGCGGAACGCCGACCTCGCCCTACCCGGGCTCGTCGTGGTCGTGGGCGCAGCCGACACCGGCGTCCCGGCCGACCCCGGCCGGGCTGGCCACCACCACCACCACGTCCGCGCCGGCAACGGTCCCGGGCGATTCGAGCTCGTCGGCGTCGCCGACGCTCGCCGGCTGAGCCGGCGCCGAATGCTCACCGTCGACTTCGATCGTTTTCCCGTACCCGCAGGCTGCCGGCTGCTCGACCTGGGCTGCGGGGCCGGGCGCCATTCCTTCGAGGCGTTCCGGCGCGGCGCCGACGTCGTCGCGCTGGACTACTCCCTCGACGAGGTCAGCGGCGTGAACGCGATGCTCGCCGCGATGGCCCTGGAGGGGCAGGCACCGGCCACGGCACGGGCCGCCGCGGTGCGCGGCGACGCGCTTGCCCTGCCGTTCGCGGACGCCACCTTCGACCGGGTCATCATCGCCGAGGTCCTCGAGCACCTGCCCGCCGACACGGCGGTGATGGCCGAGATCGCCCGCGTGCTGCGGCCCGGCGGCTGGGTGGCGGTCACCGTCCCGAATCGCCTGCCCGAGCAGGTGTGCTGGGGCCTGTCGACGGCGTACCACACCGTCGAGGGCGGTCACATCCGCATCTACCGGCAGTCCGAACTGCGCGAGCGGCTGACCGCCGCCGGGCTGGAGCCGATCGGCACCCACTTCGCCCACGCCCTGCACGCACCGTACTGGTGGCTGCGGTGTCTCGTCGGTGTCCATGACGACGACCATCCGGCGACGCGGCTTTACCACCGGCTGCTGGTGTGGGACATGATGCGCCGTCCCCAGGTCACGCGGCTCGTCGAACGGATCCTCAATCCGGTCATCGGCAAGAGCATCGTCCTGTACCTACGAAAACCGGAGGTAGCGCGTGCGGCCGGTTGAGTCTGCTCCGGTGTTGGCCCCCGAGGCACTCATCGCGACCGCGACCGCGATCGCCGCCGTCCAGGAACCGGACGGCGCCATCCCCTGGTATCCCGGCGGTCACACCGACCCCTGGGACCATCTCGAATGCGCCATGGCGCTCGACCTCGGCGGTCTCGTCGGCGCGGCCGACGCCGCCTGGGCCTGGCTGCGCCGCAACCAGCGGGCCGACGGCTCCTGGGCCACCAGCTACGTGGCCGGCGCGATCAAAGAGGACTTCGCCGACAGCAACCAGTGCGCCTATGTCGCGACGGCCGCCTGGCACCGCTGGCTACTCACCGGGGACCGTGCCTTCGCCGCCGGGATCTGGCCGGTCGTCCGCCGGGCACTCGACCTCATCGTCGACATGCAGGCCCCCAGCGGCCAGATCTGGTGGGCACGGGGCTCGGACGGCGTGGACTATCCGGAGGCGCTGCTCACGGGATGCTCCAGCACCCTGCACAGCCTGCGGTGCGGGATGGCGCTCGCCGCGCTCGTCGACGAGGTGCCGCCGGCCTGGGAGCGGGCGACCGGCGCGCTGCATCACGCGCTGGTCGCCCATCCCGAGCATTTCGCCCCGCGGGACCGCTGGTCGATGGACTGGTACTACCCGGTGATCGGCGGGGCGCTGCGCCGCTCCGCCGGCCGGGCCCGGCTCGCCTCCCGCTGGGACGACTTCGTCGTCGACGGTCTGGGGATCCGCTGCGTGGCCGACGAGCCCTGGGTGACCGGCGCGGAGACCTGCGAGCTCGCGATCGCCCTGCACCTGGTCGGCGAGTCGACCGCCGCGGCCAAGCTGGTCGCGGACATGCAGCATCTGCGGCACGGCGGCGGCGGCTACTGGACGGGCTGGCAGTTCGCCGACCGCACGTTCTGGCCGGTCGAGCAGTCGACGTGGACCGCCGCGGCGGTGATCCTCGCGGCCGACACGCTGGCCGGCGGGGTCACCGAGGCCATGTTCCTCGGTGCGGACCTGCCCACCGGGCTGCACGGCCCGGAGGGGATCGACGGCCAGGCCGTCGCCACCGCCGGCCGCTCACAGGGCGAGCCACGCCCACCCGACCAGCGTCCGGCGCCCGATGGCGACCCGCCGGCGACGGACTCCGACCCGCCGGCGGCATGCGGCTGCCGGTCAGTCGACGCGGCGTAGCACCCGCAGCGACCCGGTCCGCGCCTGCTCGAGGAAGCCCTCGTCGAGCGCCCTCAGCAGGACGTGGTACGGCGCCTGGCCGCCGTCGGCGGGGTCGGAGAACACGTCGTGGATGGCCAGCAGGCCGCCGGCGGTGACGTGGCGCCCCCACGCCTCGTAATCGGCCTGGGCCTGCTCCTCGGTGTGCCCGCCATCGAGGAAGAGCAGCGCGACCGGGGTCGTCCACCACAGTCCGACCTGCTCGGACCGCCCGACGATCGCTGTCACCACGTCCTCGACCTGGCCCTGCTCCAGGGTCCGGCGCAGGAACGGAAGCGTGTCGAGCCGGCCCGTGCGCGGGTCGACCAGGGTGGTGTCGTGATACTCCCAGCCGGCCTGGTTCTCCTCCGAGCCGCGGTGATGGTCCACCGTGACCACGGTGGCGCCCGCCGCTCGGGCAGCGGCGGCCAGGTAGAGGGTGGACTTCCCGCAGTAGGTGCCGACCTCGCAGATCAGGCCGCCGGCCGGGATCGCCGCGGCCGCCGTGTACAGCGCAAGCCCCTCCTGCGGGGGCATGAAGCCCGTCGCCCCCTCGGCCACCTGCCGCAATGCCGCGTCCACCGCCGACTCCCTTCCCACTGACCTCGCACCGTCCTGCTTCCCGCCGACTGACGGGTACCGCCCGATCCGGCCGGTACCGAACTTAGCGCCCCGGGCTCGCCGACCGACGGTCTTCCAGGACTGGCCGCCGGCCGACGAGCCCGGTCGAGGCGGGACGAGCGCCGGAGCCGCCCGCGTCGAGCCTGCGCCCGCGACCGGTGAACGAGAAACTGTTTGCCCGGCCGGCCGGGATGAACTAACCTGCCCTCATGGGCATCTGAGTAGGCGTGTGAACGCCTCGGTGCACCCGCTGTCACGGCAGGGTGACCGTTATTCTCTTCTTTCCAGCCGACCTGGGCGATCGGCCTCGTGGCACCGGACCTCCGGCCGCGCACGACGCCATAATGCCTGGCAGTCCTGCTGATCCGTCCGTCCATCGCGGCGCTCCGCCTGCCCGCCAGTGCCGTTTTCGGTGGCTGACGGCGTTTACCCGATTAGGCGTACTGCGTTTCTCGCCCGTTTTTGGGAGCTGAGCGTCCGCGGAGTCGGCGTCACCATTTCACGCTGCCCGAAAGGAGCACAGATGGCTGCTCGTTCTCGATCCCGAAAGCCGCAACTGCGCGACACCGCCCGCACCGACCCCAGGCCACCGGCCGGGGGCGCGGTGACCGGGCCCGGCGCCGAACCGGCCGCGTCCCCGCTCGCCGACCCGGCTAAGTTGACTGACCCGGCTGGATCGGCTGACCCGACTGACCCGGCTGACCCGGCTGGATCGGCGCTCCCCGGCCTTGCTGGCGCGCCGGCCCAGGACCGCCGTTCCCGGCGGGAGCGGCGAGGGCACGGCGGGGACGGCGAGATTCCCCGGTCCGGGCCGGTTGCGCCGCGACTGAACTCCGGGGCAACGGGCGCGGGCCGCAACCCGCGGCGCTTCGCCGCCCGCCGCCAGGGCTGACCGCGCCAGCGGCGCGGACACGACGGCGGCGCTGGCCCAGGACGGGCACCGGCAGGTGCCGGTGGCGGCCACCATGGCCGCCACGGCACCGGCTGGTGCCGGCGAGGAAGCGCGGGTGGCTACTTGCCGAGGGTCTCGGCCACCTCGGTACGGCGGGCGAAGATCTCCTCGGTCCGCTCCTCCATCTCCTTCAACGCCTTCTTGCGTCCGCGGCTGGACAGCCGGTCGAGGTAGAGGCCGCCATGCAGATGATCGGTCTCGTGCTGCAGGCACCGGGCGAAGTAGCCGGTGCCCGCTAGCCGCAGCGGCGCGCCGGTGGAGTCCTGGCCGCGGACCGCGGCGTGTTCGAGCCGGGCGACCTCCATGTAGGCGCCTGGCACGGACAGGCAGCCCTCGTCGCCCTTGACCAGCCGGCGCTCGGCCGGATCGGCCTCGTCCAGCTCCGGATTGGCGAGGTGCCCCACGTGCCGGACGCCGTCCTCGTCGGTGCAGTCGTAGACGAACAGGGCCGCGTCGACGTCGATCTGGTTCGCGGCGAGGCCGACCCCCTCGGCGCCGTACATCGTGGCGAACATGTCATCGATCAGGGCGGCGAGTTCCGGAGTGCCGAACTCGGTGATCTTCCGGCAGGGCCGGTGCAGGATGGGCTCGCCGACGACCGTGATGCGCCGGATGGTGCCCCGCGCCACCTCGGGCGGGACCGCGGGATAAGCGTCGACCGGCTCTCCCAGGACCCGGATCCGCAGATCCTGCTTTTCGTTCGCCTCATCCGATCGCGCGGTACGCGAGGCCATGGCGGGCTTCTCCTTCCATCCGACCGCCGGCGCGCCCGCGCGGGCGGCGGCGCGGTGCCGACCGGGCCCCACCCGCCGTCCGCCAGGCCGAACCGGGCCGAACCGGGCCGCCGCCGATCCTCGACATGCTGTACCTACGAGCTTGGCAGAACGCCCGCGCCATCGGTGCGACGGATCGACTCTCCTCGGGCGAATATCGCACCGTCGGGCGGGTGGTGCGGTTCACCCCGACGGTCCACGCCGAGCCGATCCCCCTTCTGCGGGCTCAGGCGGCGAGCAGCCTCGCGAGGCGCGTCACGGCGGGCCGCGACTGCAGGTGCAGCCGTTTGAGGTCGAGTCCCTCGTCGCCCAGGACGACGAGCAGCTTGGTCTCCCCGACCGCGTAGACGATGATGTGCCCGCCCTGGCAACGGGTGATCACTTCGCGCAGGGGGCCCATCCCGACCTCGACGCCGGTGGACCGGCCGAGGCCGAGGGCGGCGGCGGCCATCGCCGCGAGCACCTCGGGCCGGACGCCGTCGGCGTCGGCGGCGACCAGCAGGCCGTCGGCGGAGGCGACGGCACAGCCGGTGACGCCCGAAACCTGGTCCCGCAGAGCGTGGAGCTCGGCGAGTGCCCCATCGGTGATCGTGCTTGTAGTCATCGAAGCCTCAATTCTGCCGTCACGGAAGGCTGCGCGGACGGACGGTTCTCACAGCTCGGCCTGGACCGACAACCGCCGGCCTTCAGAGGTCGAGGTTGCGGGCGATGGTGCGCAGGCCGTGCCGGGCGAGCGCGAGGTTCGCCCGGTGCCGGTCCATCGCCAGGTAGAGAAACAGCGGGGTGCCGCCACGGTGGAGCAGCCGGATCAGGTGGTACTGCTGATCGAGGGTGATGAGGATGTCCTCGATCCCCTCCTTGATCCCCAATGCGTCGAGGGTGCGGGCCTTGGCGCGCACGACGTCGGTGTTTCCGGCCGAGGCCACCTCGAGATCGAGGTTCCGGCCGCCACCGGCGGAACCGAGCATCATTCCGCTCTCATAATCGACGAGCGAAGCACCGATCGCCCCGTCAATTGTCATTGCTTCCTTGAGTGCGGTTTCAATGTCCATGAGGTACCCCCCTCAACCCGTTGACAGCATGACGAAATTACGTCGCTAGGTTCCAGGTTTGTTAACGTTCACGTGCGCATCGACGAGCATATCGTGTAGACAAGGCGACCGTACCCGTGCGCGAACGGAATGTCACATCGAGGAACCCACCATGCCGGATGAGATAAAGAACATGCAGAGTCCCGTTTCTTCTACTGACGGCCCACCCCACAAGGAGGATGCCGACGCGCGAGCGGCCGAAGAAATGCCGGCCGGGGTCGAGATCCTGCTGGCAGCGCTCCGACGGCAGGCTCGGGAGAGGCTCTCGGGCGTGGTCGTGGTGATGGGCGAGGTGAGTGGGAAGGTTGTCCTTCAAGAGGGTTTGATCGCGGCTGTCACCACGTCGGCGGCGCCCGGTCCCGAGTCGTTGCTGCTGCGATCCGGGCGTATCTCCGACGAGGAGTGGACCGCGGTGTTCGCCGCGGCCGCACCGAGCGGGCAGCTGGCGACGGCGCTGGTCGAGCGCCAGCTGCTGGGCTGCGCGGGCGTGCAGGTGGTGACCCGGACGGCGGCGATGGACGCCCTGTTCGCCCTGGCCAGCACCCAGATCGCAAGCGTGGCCGCGGAGCCTGCCGGCCCTGGCTTCCTACCCCCCGTGCTGCCCGTCGAGCCGGGGATCGAGGTCGAGCGGGCCGTCCGGGAGACAACCCGGCGGCTGGCACGTGCGTCCCGCTGGCGGGCCGAGCTGGGCCTGGAACTCCAGGTCCGGCCGCGGCTGGCGTCGCCCCCGCCGCGGGCCGCGACGGGCCCGGCGCAGGCCGACCTGCTGGCCCGGGTCAACGGCCGCCGGACGTGCCGGGACATCGCTTTCGTGGTGGGTCGCGGGCTGTTCCCCGTGATGACGGACCTGGCTTCGCTCACGGGGGATGGCTGGATCGTTCTTCCACCCCCGCAAGGGCAATCCCCGACCGTCCCGGAATCCGGCGACGGCGACGCGTCCGAGCTGCCTGCGTACGGCGACCGAGTGCGCGCGGAAATCACGGCGACGGCGGACGGTGAAAATTTTCGGGAACGTCGATACGACTTGACGGTGGACAGCAGCCTGCCCCGCCGCGACAGTCCTCGCCATCGCGGTCGCGATTTTCCCGCCTACCGTCGGATCGGTTGACCGTCATCCGTAACGACGCCGACCGACCGGGCTGCCCCGGCCCGGTGAATGCATTTCCTCGTATCTTCCTGTGACAGCGAGCGACCGGCGGTGCCCCCGCGGGCCGCGGGCGGCCTCCGGGCTGGCTTCGTTGCGACCGCTGGCAGGCCCGGGCGAGGTTCATGAGCCCTGCTGTCCGGCCTGGACACTGGCCAGGTCCCTGTTCGGGCGCGGAATCCGGCTAGTGACCTATGACGTGGCCATGTGGCGGCAGGACGGCCCCCTGACCGCGGCGGAGGCATCAGCTGAGTACGAAAACCGGTTCGAGCAGGCCGAGCGGCGATACGAGGCGGATGTCCGCGCCCCGGCCGGCCCGAAGCTGGTCGAACTGCTGCGGCGCATGCGCACCAAGTTCACTTTCACCCCCGAGGGCTCGTCCTGGATCAACCAGATCGAGACCTGGTTCGGTATCATCACGCGCCAGTCGATCCGCCGTGGCACGTTCAGCTCCGTAAGAGTCCTCATCAAGAGGATCCAGGACTACATCACCTCCTGGAACAAGGAAGCGGAATCATGGGACACTAGCGTGCGCCGTCTGCGGAGCCGACTGTCTACCCGCGCCCGTCTGTGGCGAACCAGGCGCAGCAGACCGCCCGGCAGGGCGTTCTCCGCTTCTTTTCGGATCGGATTGTCTATCACGGTCCGCGAGGTCCAAGCAGGATGACGCTGCTCATATTCCTGTTGAGCCAATCAAGGCAGGGGGAAACATTCCAGCTCGCCACTGGAGCCGGTTCGGGCTAGCGACGGGTCGCACTGGTAAAGGAATGAGAAGGCATCCAGAGCCGTATCAACGACGCACCGGCCTCGCTGTCGGCGTCACCATCGACCGTTTCCATGCGGTCGGCGACGCCCCCGTCGCGGTGCCTCCTTATTAGGGCGGCGCACTTCGCTACGTCAGCGTGGTGCCCCTCCCGGACAGGACTACCAGCTGTACTACGAGGCGACCCGCACCGACGGTGCCCACAAGCTGCGCACCGAACTCGTCCCACCCCGCTGACCCTGTTTGCACTCGCTGCCCAAGTTGTCAGCACGCATACGTCTGGCCAGCCGAAAAGAGGGAGCATCGCCTTCGCCGTTCGCCTACGGAACCAGCAGGTACCCATGATGGCGACACGCTCGTAGCCGGTACCGAATCATCTGAAGCGCATCGGCGCCGCTCACCCACTTCCGGCAGGGCGCCGGGCGTGCAACCATAACCTGCTGCCCCCGCGGCGAGTTCGGCGCATCTATACCGTTTACACCGGCAGCCTCGACGAGAGCAGGAGCACTCATGACGACCAACGGGCCCCACGCCGACGAGCACGACCAAGGCGTGGAACCGGCCTACGGCCAAGGACCGGCTTACGGCCAAGGACCGGCTTACGGCCAAGGACCGGCCTACGGCCAGGCGCCCGACTACCCCCCGTATCCCCAGGCACCCGGCTACGGGGCAGGACAACCCCAGAACGCCGCACTTCCCGGACCGGCCGTGCGGTTCGGTGCCCGTTTTGTGGACGGCCTGATCCTCTCCGTCGTCAACATCGCGACCTTCTCCATCCTCGGCTACGGGTTCGGATGGACAGCCCTCACTGCCGTCCTGTCGTATGCCTACTTCGTAGGCTTCGACGTCGCTCTCGGTACGACACTGGGCAAGAAGGCGTTCAACCTGCGGGTCGTCGGCCCGGATGGCGGGCGGCCCGGGCCCAACAACGCCGCAGTCCGCGAGCTGTTCGTACTCCTCAACATCATCCCGATCCTCGGGCCACTCCTGCTCGTGGCGGCCCACATCGCGATCGCCGTCACGATCAAATCGGACCCGCAGGACCAGGGCATCCACGACCGCGTCGCCGGCGGCACCCGGGTACTGCGCGGGTAGGCGAACGCGCCGGTCAGGCAGCCGCGAATCGACTGACGCCTCGCCGAGTCAACCCGGCATTCGCGGCCAAAGCGGGTGGGAAGCGCCGCATCAGCGATCTGGAAGACGAACGGCGCGCATGCAGGCGCGCCTACTAAACGGGGCCATCAGCGAGGAATTCCTGAAGGAAGAGCAACAGAGGATAGACCGTGACCTTGGCAAGGCGCGTGCGATGCTCCACGCCTGCGAAGGCGAATGGCAGTCGATCGGCGCGATTCTCGACCGGCTGTTGAGCCTCTGCGAGGACAGCCACACCCTCTACACCACCGCCCCGGCACTCGTGCAGCGCCAACTCAACCAAGCGGTGTTCCGCCGATTCTGGATCATTGACAAGGGAATTCACGGGGCGGACCTGTTCCCCCACTCGCCCAACTCCTCGGCGACGATCTTGCCGCCCTACTGAGCCAGGAGACTCAGAACCTGATCAAGGCCCAGAACGCCGCAGACGAACCCGGAACCCCGGACCTACAGGTCTCCACCAGCGAGGGGCCCCGACCGCCCACAGGGACAGCAGGCCCCTTCACGGGGAAACGAAAGCGCCGTCCGGCATCTACCCGAACGGCGCTGCGCCCTACCAGACCAAGAAGAGCGAAGATCATGATTCAAACATCGCCACTCTGGTGGACCTAGGTGGACTTGAACCACCGGCCTCTTCCTTATCAGGGAAGCGCTCTAACCGGCTGAGCTATAGGTCCCGGCAACGACTGCAACCATACAGGACGGCGGGGCCCGGGTGGTGGCCGCCGCCGTCCGTTGGCGCTACTGGTCGCTGAGGGTGAGCTCGATGCCGCCGATCATCTCGGCGCAGAGGTTGTAGAGCAGGGCACCGAGGGTGGTCAGCGCGGTCATCAGGATGACGTTGATCGCGCCGACGAGCAGGCTGAGCTCCATCGCACGGCCGAACGACAGCCAGCTCTTGACGTCGCTGGCGCTGCTGTCGGTCAGGGTGTCCGCGGCGTCGGTGACGCTGCCGAACACGCCGATCGAGTTGAGCACGAACCACAGCACGGCGACCGCGACGAGCAGGACGACGAAGACGCACAGGGAGAACGCGAAGCTGAGCCGGGTCACGGTCAGCGGGTTGACCTTGGACAGCCTCAGCTTGGCCCGCCGGCCCGCACCGGGCGGGCGGGCGGAGCCCGAACCTGGACCGGAGCGGCCGGGAATCCGGGAGGCGCTGGGCCGCTCGGCCGGGACCGCCTCGAGCTGGTCGTCGAGCGCGCCGGGCGAGGTGGTGGTCACCGCGTGCGGCGACGCGGCGGCGGTGCCCGCGGACGCCGGCGCGGCGATCGGCCGCTCGTAGGCCGCGGTGGCGCTAGCCCCACGGCCCGCGGCGGGTGCGGCCGGCCGCACCGCGTCGGGAGCGGGCACCCGCTCCGGCGCGGCACGGTTCCTGTCGGGCTTCGTGGTACCGCTCCTCGTCATGCTGGGCGGACGGACCAGGGAGATCGTGTCGGTCTCACCGGGCCGCTCGGCCGGGGGTTCAGGGCGGGCACTGGGCAGGCCCGTCGTGCTTCGGCGGGCACCGGGCGGCGCCGTACCGAGGGACTTCGCGGGCGACGATACGGCGGGCGAGCCGAGTTTGCGGGTAGCCGAGCCCGCATCGTCGCCGTGGGTCCCGGCGTTCCCGGTACGAGCCGACCCGGATGGGGGCAGCGCCGACCCGGCGATACCAGCCGGGGCACCGCTCGCCCCGTTGCGGCTCGGGGTCGCTCGCGACCGGTCGGACCGCTCGCCGCCGCTCGCCGCCGGTGCCCGCTGCGCCGACGCGGCGGACCGGTCCGGGCCGGCCGGGCGGTCAGCAGCACGGTCGGAACTGCCCGAACCGGCTGTGCTGTCAGAACGGGCCGGGTCATCGGAGGACCCCGCGGATCCGGCGGGTCCCGCGGATCCGGCGGAACCGGACGATGCCGCGGAACCGGACGATGCCGCACCCCGAGATGGCGCGGGCCGGGACGCCGCCACGGAGGCGGAGTGAACCACGGCCGGGGACGCCGAGGACACCGAGGACGACGGCACTGAAGACGACGCGGACTTGGCCGACGCGGACTTCGGCGGCACCGCGGACTTCGGCGGCACCGCCGGCTTGGCCGATGCCACGGACGACCGCGGCGGCTCCGCAGACGTGGCCGCCGACCGGTCGCCGCCCGCAGCACCGGAGGCCTTACCCCCCAGGGCGGGCGAGGACGAGTCGGACGAACCCGGCTTCGATGAGGCGGGCAAGGGAGATCCGACCGCGCCAGCCCCCAGAGCACCGTCCCGGCCGTCTTCGGCCTGACTGGACGGCCCCGCACCTGACCGGCCGGAACGCTGGAAGAAAGGGCTCCCCGCCGACGGGTTCAACGGGCCGGCAGGGGGGGCACCGACTCCGGAGGCGCTACCGGCAGAGGCGCCGTCGGCGCCGGACGCTCCAGCGGCGGACGCTCCAGCGGCGGGCATCTTCACCGTGTCGCCGCCCGGCTCCCCGTCCACGCCGTCCACGCCGGGACGGCGGGAACGATCGCCGTCCCGCGCTCCTCCCGACCCGGCGGTCGGGGAGGAACCGCGGTGGACCGCCGACCGGGCGGGCCGGTCATCCTGACTGTCGCTCACGGACTACTCCCGGTTCACTTCCTGGCGGCGTACGCGGGCCATGCGCACACCGGATCCCCGCTTCGGCGTCCCCGCGGCGCCGGGGGACGGCGCCGACGTCGAGGACCGCCATCGCCCCGGGCCTGGACCGTTTCCGGCCCCGGGCTCAGCTCTCCTCGGTCCCGGGTTCGGTGTGGGTGTCGGCGTCCTCCACATCAGCATTGCGCGCCACCCCGACCACTTGCACACCGGTCTCCAGATCGATGAGGCGGACCCCCATCGTCTGGCGCTGGGCCCGGCGGACGTCCTTGGCGATGGTGCGCAGCACGCCCCCGTTGGAGGCGATCGCGTAGAGCTGGTCGTCCGGGTCGACGACGAGCGCGCCGACCAGGCCGCCTCGGGTGGAGACGATCTTAGCCGTCAGTACGCCCTTGCCGCCGCGGCCCTGCACCGGATACTCGGCCAGCGGGGTTCGCTTGGCGTAGCCGCCGGAGGTGGCCACCAGCAGGTCGGCGGTGGTGCCCGGCACGACGACGTCCATGGACAGCAGCTCGTCCTCGGCGTCGAAGCGCATGCCGATCACGCCGGAGGTGGCCCGGCCCATCGGCCGCAGCTGCTCGTCGTCGGCGTGGAAGCGGATCGACTGGGCGTTGCGGCTGACCAGCAGCAGGTCGTCGCCGGGCGCGACGAGGCGGGCGGCGATGAGCTCGTCGTCGTCGCGCAGGTTGATCGCGACGAGGCCGCCGGCGCGGTTGGAGTCGAAGTCGCTCAGGGCGGTCTTCTTACAGAGCCCGCGCTTGGTGGCGAGGACGAGGTACGGCGCGACCTCGTAGTCCTTGAGCGCGATGACCTCGGCGATCCGCTCGTCCTGGGAGAAGGCGAGGATGTTCGCGACGTGCTGGCCCTTGGCCGAACGGGCCTGCTCGGGCAGTTCGTGCGCCTTCGCCCGGTAGACCCGGCCCTTGTTCGTGAAGAACAGCAGCCAGTGGTGCGTCGTCGTGACGAAGAAGTGTTCGACGATGTCGTCCTCGCGCAGGGCGGCGCCCTGCACACCCTTGCCGCCGCGACGCTGTGAGCGGTAGAGGTCGGTCTTGGTCCGCTTGGCGTAGCCGCCGCGCGTGACGGTGACGACCACGTCCTCCTGGGCGATGAGGTCCTCGATGGACATGTCGCCTTCGAAGGGGACCAGGCGGGTCCGCCGCTCGTCGCCGAACTTCTCGACGACCTCGGCGAGCTCCTCGCCGATGATCTGCCGCTGCCGCAGCGGCGAGGCGAGGATGGCCTCCAGCTCGGAGATCCGCGCCCGCAGCTCGGCGGCCTCGTCGATGATCCGCTGGCGTTCCAGGGCGGCGAGGCGACGCAGCTGCATGTCGAGGATGGCGGTCGCCTGGATCTCCGACAGCGTGAAGCGTTCCATCAGCTGCCCGCGGGCGGCCTCGGCGGACTCCGCGTTGCGGATGAGGCTGATGACCTCGTCGAGGTGGTCGAGCGCGATGAGCAGACCGTCGAGGACGTGCAGCCGCTCGCGGGCCTTGCGCAGCTGGTAGCGGGTGCGCCGGACGATGACCTCGACCTGGTGCTCGACGTAGTAGCGGACCATCTGGTCGAGGCGCAGCGTGCGCGGCACCCCATCGACGATCGCCAGCATGTTGACGCCGAAGGTGTCCTGCAGCTGGGTGTGCTTGTACAGGTTGTTGAGCACGACCTTGGCGACGGCGTCGCGCTTGAGGTCGATGACGAGGCGTTGGCCGATGCGGGCCGAGGTCTCGTCGCGGACGTCCGAGATCCCGGTGACCTTGTTGTCCCGGACCAGCTCGGCGATCTTCTCGGCGAGGTTGTCCGGGTTGACCTGGTAGGGCAGCTCGGTGACGACGAGCTGGGTGCGGCCCTTGTTCTCCTCGACGTTGACCACGGCGCGCATCCGGATGCTGCCCCGGCCGGTCCGGTAGGCGTCCTCGATGCCGCTGCGCCCGACGATCAGGCCCGAGGTCGGGAAGTCCGGCCCCTTGACGATGCCGAGCAGCGCCTCGAGCATCTCCTCATCGGTCGCCTCGGCGTGGTCGAGCGCCCACTGGACGCCGGTGGCGACCTCGCGCAGGTTGTGCGGCGGGATGTTCGTCGCCATGCCGACGGCGATGCCGCCGGCGCCGTTGACAAGCAGGTTCGGGAACCGGCTCGGCAGGACCAGCGGTTCCTGCGAACGGCCGTCGTAGTTCGCGGCGAAGTCGACCGTCTCCTGGTCGATGTCGCGCAGCATCTCCATCGCCAGGGACGCCATCCGCGCCTCGGTGTACCGCATGGCGGCGGGCGGGTCGTTGCCGGGCGAACCGAAGTTGCCGTTGCCGTCGACCAGCGGGTAGCGCAGCGACCAGGGCTGCGCGAGCCGGACGAGGGTGTCGTAGATGGCCGAGTCGCCGTGGGGATGGTAGTTACCCATGACGTCACCGACCACGCGGGAGCACTTGAAGTACCCGCGGTCGGGACGGTAACCACCGTCGTACATGGCGTAGAGAACCCGTCGGTGGACGGGCTTGAGCCCGTCCCGAACCTCCGGGAGCGCGCGGCCGACGATGACCGACATGGCGTAGTCGAGATATGACCGCTGCATCTCGACTTCGATGCCGATGGGTTCTATGCGGTCGCCGGGGGGCGGCGGTAGGACGTCGACCACGGGGTCCTTCCAGGGCAGTGGGATCAGTCGTCAGGTGGGACGGGCGTCCCGGCGGGGGTCGGGCTCTCCGGCGGGGCGCCAGCCACGATCCCCCCGGGACCGTCCCGGCCGGCCGGTGCCGGGCGGCGGCCGGCCGGACCGCCGGCGGTGCCGCGGTGCCGCGGTGCCGCGTCAGATGTCCAGGAAGCGCACGTCCTTGGCGTTGCGCTGAATGAAGCTGCGACGCGCGTCGACGTCCTCGCCCATGAGCACGGAGAACAGATCGTCGGCGACGGCCGCGTCATCGAGGGTGACCTGCAGCAGGATGCGCTTGTCCGGGTCCATGGTGGTGTCCCACAGCTCGGTCGCGTTCATCTCGCCGAGGCCCTTGAACCGCTGGATGGCGTCCTTGGGCAGCTTGCGTCCCGACTCCACCCCGCGCTGGACGAGCCCGTCGCGCTCGCGGTCGGAGTAGGCGTACTCCCAGTCCTCCCGACCCCACTTGATCTTGTAGAGCGGGGGCTGGGCCAGGAACACGTGGCCGGCCTCGACCAGCGGCCGCATGAAGCGGAACAGCAGGGTCAGCAGCAGGGTCCGGATGTGCTGGCCGTCGACGTCGGCGTCCGCCATCAGCACGATCTTGTGATAGCGCAGCTTGGCGATGTCGAAATCGTCGTGGATGCCGGTGCCCAGGGCCTGGATGAGCGCCTGGACCTCGGTGTTCTTCAGGACGCGGTCGATCCGGGCCTTCTCGACGTTGAGGATCTTCCCACGCAGCGGCAGGATCGCCTGGAACTTCGAGTCCCGCCCGCCCTTGGCCGAGCCGCCCGCCGAGTCACCCTCGACGATGTACAGCTCGCAGCGCTCCGGGTCGGTGTACTGGCAGTCGGCGAGCTTGCCGGGCAGGCCGGTGCCGCCGAGCAGGCCCTTGCGCCGGGTCAGGTCCCGGGCCTGGCGGGCCGCGATGCGGGCGCGCTGGGCGTCGAGCGACTTGGTGACGATGGCCCGCGCCTCGGTCCGGTTGACCTCGAACCAGTCCTTCAGCGCCGAGTAGCACATCTCCTGGACGAACTTCTTCGCCTCGGTGTTGCCGAGCTTCGTCTTCGTCTGGCCCTCGAACTGGGGCTGCGCGAGCTTCACCGAGATGATCGCGGTCAGGCCCTCGCGGATGTCGTCGCCGGACAGCCGCTCGTCGCCGCTCTTGGCGCCTGCCTTCACCGGCTTGAGCAGGTTCTGGTCCTTGGCGTAGGCGTTGACGGCGCTGGTCAGCGCCGCGCGGAAGCCCTCCTCGTGGGTGCCGCCCTCGTGCGTGTTGATCGTGTTCGCGAAGGTGTAGACCGACTCGCTGTAGCCGGCGTTCCACTGCATCGCGAGCTCGGCCTCGATGCCGACACCCTTGGACTCCAGCGAGATCACGCTGCGGTGGATGGCGTCCTTCGTGGCGTTGAGGTGCCCGACGAAGTCGACCAGGCCGTTGGTGTACCGGTAGGTGACCTCGAGGCGTTCCTCGGGACGCTCGTCGATCAGGATGATCGTCAGGCCCTTGTTGAGGAAGGCCATCTCCTGCAGGCGGCGGGTGAGGGTCTCGAACTTGTACTCGGTCGTCTCGAAGATGGTCGGATCCGCCCAGAAGGTGACCGACGTGCCGGTCTTCTTCGTGGTGCCGGTCTTCACCAGCGGCGCCGCCGGACGGGTCCCCACGTAGGGCTGGAACCAGACGTGCCCATCGACCTGGATCTCCACGTCGAGCTTGGTCGACAGCGCGTTGACGACGCTGACGCCGACGCCGTGCAGACCGCCCGAGACCGCGTAGGACTTGCCGTCGAACTTCCCACCCGCATGCAGCGTCGTCAGCACGACCTCGACCGCGGGCCGCTTCTCGGTGGGATGCATGCCCACGGGGATGCCGCGACCGTTGTCGACGACGCGGACGGCGCCGTCGGCGAGCAGGCTCACGGTGATCGTGTCGCAGTAGCCGGCCAGCGCCTCGTCCACCGCGTTGTCCACCACCTCGTAGACGAGATGGTGCAGACCGCGCTCCCCGGTGGAGCCGATGTACATGCCCGGACGCTTGCGGACCGCGTCAAGACCTTCGAGAACCTTGATCGAACTTGCATCGTAGGCCACGCGGCGGGTCCCCTCGTTCTGGGCGGAAGTATCCACCAGTCTACCCGCCGACCCGTTTTAGCGGACGCAGGGTGACCCCTGACGACTGCGCAGCGCCCCGTACGGCGGGATGGTGAACCCCCCTACCGGACCTCGGCATCCCGAGGCCTTGGCGCGCCTTCACGACGGTCACCCGACGCGACGATCAACCGGCACCCACATGATCGCCTCAAGTTGCGGGCGCGAGCCGGCGCGACGCACAGGAAGATCCCACGGTGGCACGGCCCCGCGGCCCGGTCGGACGCCGGACCCGGGCGCCCGACTCAGCCGTAGGTGTCACGCGGGCCGCGGCCGTTGGTGCGGATCGACCCGTGCCGCCACGACGGGGCCGTCGGGCCCCGCACCGTGATCCGCCGGACGACCTGCGGACCGAGCTCCCGGTGCAGGATGGCGAGGATCTGCCGGGACAGCATGCGCAGCTGGGTCGCCCAGGCCGTCGACTCGGCGACGAGTTCAAGCTCGCCGTCGCGCAGCGAGACCGGAGTGCAGTGGTCGGCGATGTCCGGGCCGACGATGACGTCCCACCGGGAGAGCACACCGGCGTCGTCGGCCTGCGCCTGCCAGCCGCGGGTGGCGAGCAGCCGGCCGATCGCCGCGCCGAAGGAGACCGGGTCACGCCACTCCCGGCCAGGGCTGGCGATGCCCGGCAGCCGCGGGCGCTGCGGGACCCGGTCATCGTCCTCGCCGGACCGCGGCCGCCGGCCGGCCCGGTCCCCGGCCGCGGACTCGCCACCGGGCCCGCCGGCCGGCCCCGCTGAACCGAGATCGCCGGCGGAGGAGGAGCCGAGCCAGGAACCGCCGGTGCGGGGCGAGCCGCCGCGATGTCCCCGCGCCCGCTCGCGGGCGTCCCGCTTGGCCTGGGCGAGGATCTCCCGAGCCAGGTCGGCGCCGCGTCCCTTACCCGACGCCGACGCTGGGGCTGGGGCTGGGGCGCCCTGGTCGTCCTCGGGTTCAGCAGGCACGGCGTACCTCTCCCGCGGCGACGACGAAACACGTGCCGGCCAGCTCGGCCGGCACGTCCGCCTCGACGGCGGCCGTGACCAGCACCTGCTCCGCAGGGGCGACGAGTTCGGCGAGCCGGGACCGGCGCCCGGCGTCCAACTCGGCGAAGACGTCGTCGAGGAGCAGGACGGGCTCGCGGTCGTCGGCCCGCAACAGCTCGAACGAGGCGAGCCGCAGAGCAAGTGCAAGCGACCAGGACTCGCCGTGACTGGCGTAGCCGCGCGCCGGTCGCCCGTCGACGGTCAGCAGCAGGTCGTCACGATGCGGTCCGACCAGGGTCTGCCCGCGTTCGACCTCCCGCGGGCGGGCGGCCACGAGCTCGGTTCGGATCGCCTCCTCCCACACCTGGCGGTCGGGCCACGCCTGGCCGTCGGGGAGGACCGGCCCCTGCTGCGGTGGCGGCACGCTGGCCCGGTACTCGAACCCGACCTGGGCCTGCATGCCGGCCACCGCCGCGTACGCCCCGGCCACCCCCGGACGCAGCGCCTCGACGAGGGCGAGGCGGGCCGCGAGTAGCTCGGCGCCGTAGCTGGCCAGGTAGCCATCCCAGACATCCAGGGTGCGCAGGTCGCCCTGCCCGCCGGATCGCCGGGCCGCCCCGGCGGTGCGCAGCAGGGTCGAGCGCTGCTTGAGCACCCGGTCGTAGTCGGCGAGCACCGCGGCCATCCGGGGGGTGCGGGCGACGAGCAGCTCGTCGAGGAACTGCCGCCGTCCCGCCGGGTCCCCCTTCACCAGAGCGAGATCCTCCGGGGCGAACAGAACCGTGCACAGCAGCCCGAGGACATCGCGGGGCCGGGAGACCGGCGCCCGGTTCAGCCGGGCCCGATTCGCCCGCCCCGGCACGATCTCGAGCTCCACCAGGGCCGCCCGGTCGCCGCGCACGATCCTCGCCCGCAGCACGGCGTGCGACGCGCCCTCACGCACCAGCGGGGCATCCGCGGAGACCCGGTGGCTGGCCAACGTCGCGACATACCCGATCGCCTCGAGGAGGTTCGTCTTTCCCTGACCGTTGCGGCCAACCAGCGTGATCACTCCTGGACCGAGGGTGAGATCCAGGGACGGGTAGGACCGGAAGTCGACGAGAGACAGGTGGGTGAGGTGCACGTCACCCGTGCAGGCGGATCGGCATGAGCAGGTACCGGTAGTCGGGCACCTCGCCGTCGCCGTCGGACTTGCCGGTGAGGATCGCCGGCTTGTTCGCCGCGACGGCCGGGTCCTCGGCGCTGGCGAAGCCGATCCGCACGATGTCGGACTCCAGCGCGCCCAGTGCGTCGAGCAGGTAGGACGGGTTGAACGCCACCGAAAGCTCCGGGCCGTCATAGGTCACCGGCAGCGTCTCCGTCGCCTGCGCCTCGCCGCCGGTGCCGGCCTCCAGGACGAGATGATCCGGGGAGAACGACAGCTGCACCGGGGCGGTCTTCGCCGCCACCAGGGCGACCCGCTTGACCGCCTCCTGCAACGGCGCGATCTCGAGCTGGGCGATCAGCGGCGAGCTGTCCGGCAGCAGCTTGCGGAAGGGCGGGAACTGGCCCTCGAGCAGCCGGGTGGTCGTCTGCCGGGTGGAACCCGCGAAGCCGGCGAGCGTCTCCCCGGACGGGCCCGTCCCCAGCGCGATCGAAACCTCCACCCCCGAGCCGGACAGCGACTTGGCCGTGTCCAGCAGCGTACGGGCGGGGACGAGGGCCACCGTGACGGGTGCCGGCGCCGCGTCCGCGTCGCCGCCGGAGTCGTCCGGACGCCACTTCAGCGTGCGCACAGCGAGCCGGTAGCGGTCGGTCGCGGCGAGGGTGAGGGTGTCGCCGTCGATCTCGATACGGACGCCGGTGAGCACCGGGAGGGTGTCGTCGCGTCCGGCCGCGATCGCCACCTGCGCGACCGCGGCGGCGAAGGCCGATCCCTCGATGTGGCCGGTGACGGGGGGCATGGCCGGCAGCGCCGGGTAGTCGTCCACCGGAAGCATCGGGAGCGCGAACCGGGCGTTGCCACAGGTGATCACGAGCCGGGTGCCGTCGATGCCGAGATCGACCGGTGCGGCCGGCAGTGCCCGGGTGATCTCCGCGAGCAGCTTGCCGTTGACGAGGGCGCGCCCCTCCTCCGACACCGTGGCGTGCACCGTGCCCTGCGCGGCCACCTCGTAGTCGTAGGCGGCGACCTTGAGCATCGGCCCGGTGGCGTCGAGAAGGAGGCCCGACAGCACCTGCAGCTGCGTGGTCGGCCGGCTCGGCAGCGTGCGGGCGGTCCAGGCGACCGCTTCGGTGAATTCGTCCCGTTCCACCCGGAACTTCATGGTTAGCCCTCCTTCGTTCCCTCCGGTGTTCGGAGTCAGCCCGTCGGGAACACCGATCAGCATCCCAGAGTGCCAGGCGGCCTTGGCGGGCGGTCGGCCTCACCGCGAACGCTCACGGGGAGCCCACGAAGTGGCACAGATCGCGCTCGTTCAAGATCGCAAAAAGTTGTCCACACCCCCTAGTACTTAGAGATTTTGATCTTTGAAGAAAAAATTTAAGTTCGTGGTGGTAGTAGGGGCTGTGGATGCTGGGGATAACCCACGTTTCCGCAGGTCAGAGGCATGATGAGCCGGTGCAAAACCTGTGGGTGAAGCTGTGGGTTCGCGCAGTGGATTTCCACATGCCCCGAGGTTGTCCCCAGGGACCACTTTGTCCCTCCACAGGCCATCCCCGAGTTATCCACAGGCTGTCCACGGCTTCTTCCACCGATCTGCCCCCGGGATGTCCACAAGGTTTTCCACAAGCTGTGGGTGGCACCACCTAGTGGGCTCGAGGGCGCAGGGTGGGCGTGCTAGGGGATGCCTCGCGAAGTCCATGCCCGCGGCGGCGGTCCACATGCTGTGACACGCACCCCATGAGGGGGCCCGACCGGGTGGCGCGCAGCCCGCCCGCCTCGACGCGTGAGTGTCGGAGGCCGATCGGCCTCGGCTTCCACGCTGTCCAACAGCGTGTCCCCCGAACCGACGCCTGTTGCGGTGCGTTCCGGACGGTTCGGGCCCGCAGACGGTGCAGAACGCACCGCAGTCCGCCCGGCCGCGGTCCGCCCAGCGCACACGTGCACCGATACAGCCCTGCCGGTGGCAGGCGGCGGCCAGGCTAGGGCAGGGCAGGGCGAATGACCTGTCGCCCCGCCGCAGTGGCCCCGGGCGCGGGCCACTGCGGCGCGGTCCTGGAATCAGGGACCGGTGTCCGCCCGACTGTTGCGGTCGGGATGCCCTGTCCGAGTCAGGGTTGGCGGGCCTGGACCCGGATGCGGTTGGTCAGTTCGGTGACCTGGTTGTAGATCGCACGCCGTTCGGCCATCAGGCCGCGGATCTTGCGGTCGGCGTGCATGACCGTCGTGTGGTCACGGCCCCCGAAGTGCTGGCCGATCTTGGGCAGCGACAGGTCGGTCAGTTCGCGGCACAGGTACATGGCGATCTGCCGGGCCGTCACCAGCACCCGGCTTCGGGAGGTGCCGCACAGGTCGTCCATGGAGACGCCGAAGTACGCCGCGGTCGCGTTCATGATCGCCGCCGCGGTGATGTCGGGGTTGCCGGCGTCCGGGATGAGGTCCCGCAGCACGATCTCGGCGAGCGTGCGGTCGACGTGGGACTTGTTCAGGCTCGCGAACGCCGCGACCCGGATCAGCGCACCCTCCAGCTCGCGGATGTTGCGCTCGATGTGCGTGGCGATGTACTCGAGCACGTCGGGTGGCACGGGCAGGCGCTCTGTGGCGGCCTTCTTCGACAGGATCGCGATGCGGGTTTCAAGGTCCGGCGGGGTGATGTCGGTCATCAGGCCCCACTCGAACCGGCTGCGCAGCCGATCCTCGAGCGCCGAGAGCTGCTTGGGTGAGCGGTCGGAGCTGATGACGATCTGCTTCTCGCCGTCGTGCAGGACGTTGAACGTGTGGAAGAACTCCTCCTGCGTCCGTTCCTTGTTCTCCAGGAACTGGATGTCGTCCACGAGCAGGACGTCGATGTCCCGGTAGCGGCGCTGGAAGGCCTGCTGGCGATCGTCCCGGATCGAGTTGATGAAGTCGTTGGTGAACTCCTCCGAGCTCACGTACTTGACCCGGGTGTTCGGGTACAGCCTCAGCGCGTAGTGGCCGATCGCGTGCAGCAGGTGGGTCTTGCCGAGCCCGGAGTCCCCGTAGATGAACAGCGGGTTGTACGCCTTCGCCGGGGCTTCGGCGACGGCCACCGCGGCCGCGTGGGGGAACCGGTTGCTGTCTCCGATGACGAAGGTCTCGAAGACGTAACGGGGGTTCAGCCGGGCCTGCGCAGGCTCGGTCTCCAGTGGCGCGGCGTCGCGGCCGAGCCCCGCGGCCACCCGCATCGGCGGGGCGCTCTCGGTGGAATCGGGGAAGGGCAGCTCGCCGTTCACCGCCTCGCCGGCCGCCGGCGAGGCGGCGGATCCCCTCCCCCTGCCGGAGTCCGTGGCCCCCGCGCCGCCCGATCCGCGTCCCCGGGAACCGCCGGGGTCCCGCTGCGCGCCGCCCTCCCCCGGCCGGACGATCCTGATCGGACCACTCATCGGCTCCGGATCGGGCAGGTGCTCGACGGTGACCGCGACCCGGATCTCCCGTCCATACGCTGTGGACAACGCTGTGGACAGGAACGGCCGCAGCCGCGAGTCGAGAAGCTCCTTGGTGAACTCGTTCGGAGCGGCGAGCAGGGCGGTGTCCTGGACGAGGCCGAGCGGGCGGGTCAGCCGTAGCCACGCGCGCTGCTGGGCGGACAACGTGCCGTCGGCGACCCCGGCGACGGCGTGGCTCCAGACCGCGGCCAGGTCCGGGTCGCCCGTAGGTTCCTCCCCGAAAGGTAGACCGGCGACGGAGTCGGCGCGGGGGTTGGACACGGGGGCTCCTCGGGCAGTTCGGTACGGTTTGCGGGCGGTGCTGGCCCCTCAGGTGGGGGGTACGTCGCGGATGCTGATGTGGTCCCGGTCCGGCCGCGACCAGGACGCCTCGTCCCGATGGTTCTCCACATCGTCGTCCACAACCTGTGCATGGACGCGGCAGGGCCTCCGGCGTGGCGTAAGCGGCTCACTCCCCGTGCGGCGTCCGACTCCGGCGCGTCATCCGGATCTGCCTCGGCCTCCGCCGATCGCCCTCTCCACAAGCGTTTTCCACAGGCCAGAGTGCACCCGGCCGGTGGGCCCCTGAACGCGGGCCTGCCCGGCACCGTCCGGCACCCGCGTGCACGGGATGTCGCCCAAGGATCGTAGGGCGCCGCCTGCCCGGCTGCGCCGGGGTCGGCCGAGATACGGGCGGACCCTGGCCAGGCGGGCAGGCCAGCCCAGAGCGGCGATCCTAGCCGTGTGGCATTTGCTTACAAGCAGTCACGTCGGTGGTCGGCGCCTGTCCGGATGTGGGCCATGGTCGGGCCTGCGGTGACTTTTGGTCGACTGCGTCGGGCCACGGTCGCGGGTCGGGTGGGCCGGTCCGGCTCGAGGCGACGGCGAAAGGGGCGCGGTCGCCGGGTCGGTTCGCGGCGCCGGCATGTGTAGGCTAGGTCGAACCGCGGTGTTAGACCGCTCCGTTTGTTGTGGGATGCGCTTGCGCGGGCCGTGTGGTGTGGCCCACCCCCTCGGCGACAGAGCTCACCGCCCGCGTCCATCTTGCAGACGGAGTCTTCACGTGAGTAAGCGCACCTTCCAGCCGAATAACCGTCGGCGGGCCCGCACACACGGGTTCCGGCTGCGTATGCGGACCCGCGCTGGTCGTTCCATCGTCTCCGCCCGCCGTCGTAAGGGCCGCAGCGAGCTCTCCGCCTGACGGCGGGTTCCTGCTGTACCCCGGCTGTCATGCTTCCTGAGGGTTCCCGCGTGCGGACCCGGGCCGAACACGCCCGTGTGGGGACCGCGGGCCGGCGGATCCGGTCCGGCCCGCTGGTTGTCCACAGCTTGTGGACAACCAGCGGCGAGTCTCCGCGAGCGGGTTTCGTCGTCGGCCGCCGAGTCGGCAACGCCGTTGTGCGTAACCGGGTGCGCCGCCGCCTGCGCGAGCAGGTGCGGGCCCGATTGGGCCAGCTGCCTGCGGGGACCATGCTGGTGGTGCGCGCTCTGCCGGAGGCGGCCTCGGCCAGCTCCGAGCTGCTCGGTCAAGCCCTCGGCGACGCGCTCGCGCGTGCTGCGCGCGTGGCCTCGGACGCCCCGCGCGATGATGCCCACGCGCGCCGGGTCCGGGCCCCGCGGCCCGCGGTGGGGAGCAGCCGATGACCGCCGGGATTGTCTTGCTCGCGGCGCTGACGGCGATCGCCGTTGTTGATCTTTTCCTGGCCTCCGGGCCGGCCCGCAGGCACCTGCCGAGCGTCGCCCGCACGGCCGACGGCGCGGTTCGGGGGCCGCTGGCCTGGGCGCTCGCCGGGCTTGTGCGGCTCTATCGGGCCGGGTGGTCCGGTCGTAACGCCGGCATGTGTCGGTTCGAGCCGTCGTGCAGCGCCTACGCGCTGACGGCCGTGCGCCGCCATGGCGGCGTGCGCGGTGCAGTGCTGGCCGTCGGCCGGGTACTGCGCTGTCAGCCGCTGTCGGCTGGCGGGTACGACCCGGTCCCCGGCGAGTCCGCCGGTCCGCCCGCCGTGCGTCCCCCGCCCGCCGGCGGACCACCGAGTACCGGGGTTCGGTCGAGCACAGGCGCGGATTCGGGAACCAGTGTGGGGCCGGGAGTCGTTCGCAACCCCAGGAGGGCGGCGATCGTCTCCGAACATGGTGACCGCGCGGTCGCGCCCGGACACACCGGTGCTGTCGCGCCGGCCCACAGGCATGGCTTTCCGTCTCCGGCCGAGGGGACGCGGGCCGAGATCGTCGGTTCCGGTCGCGGACCGTGGGCGTAAGGAGTCTGAACGTTGCTGAATCCCCTTTACCATCTCGCGGCGAACGCGATCGTCTTCTTCCATAAGGGATTCGCGCCGATCTTCGGCGCCGACAGCTTCTTCGCCTGGGCCTTCTCGGTCGTCCTGCTTGTCATCGCCGTCCGCGTCCTGATCTTCCCGCTGTTCGTCAAGCAGGTGAAGTCGCAGCGGACGATGCAGATGATGCAGCCGCGGATCAAGGAGATCCGGGAGAAGTACGGGCACGACAAGCCCCGCATGCAGCAAGAGATCATGGCGTTGCAGAAGGAGCATGGCAACCCGCTTCTGGGCTGCCTGCCGATCGTGCTCCAGATCCCGTTGTTCATCTCGCTGTTCCACGTGTTCACCCACCTGGCTCCGATGAACGAGGGCCCGAACGGGTCCCTCGTCTGGCGGCCCCGGGTGGGGTTGTCCGCGGAACAGGTCGAGCAGATCGCCTCGGCGAAGGTCTTCGGAATCTCACTCGCCAGCGAGTTCGGTTCCGACAGCGACTTCGTGCACTTCCTCGGGGTGAACAGCACCCACGTCAAGATCCTCGCGGTCGTGCTGATCGTGCTGATGGGTCTGACCACCTTCATGACTCAGCGGCAGATCATGGCCCGCACCGGGCCGGTGGACCCGCAGCAGGCGATCGTCCAGAAGGTCCTGCTCTACGGCTCCCCGCTGATGCTCGCGGTCTTCGGTTTCCGGTTCCCGATCGCCGTGCTGCTCTACTGGCTCACCACCAACCTGTGGAGCATGGGTCAGCAGTTCTTCGTGATCAAGCGGATGCCGCCGGTCCGCCCGCTCCCCGCCAGTGGCCGGCTCCCCGGTGCCCGCACCGCGGCCGACGGCGCGCCCACCC
>NZ_JAMPTM010000339.1 GCF_025403375.1 Frankia gtarii | reverse complement strand
GCCTCCGCCGGCCGCCACCCGTGTCCCCGCCGGCCTTCACCCGACGGCGCAGAACGCCGCCGAGAAATCGATCCGTGGGATATCTGGAGCGGATCGAAACGCCGACCCTCCTACTTCTTCTGCTGCCCGTACCAGGAATGCATGCGGGGCGCTCTATCAATACTTGCGGACCGGGATACAAGCTGGTAGAAAGCAAGCTGTAGCCCCGGTATGAAACAGCTCACACCTTTTCTGGTAAGGTTCGGGACCCGTGGGGAGCACATGGTCGGGAGCAGGAATTTACGAACGTCGGCGATTGTCGTCGGATTGTGCCTGGCATTAGTTCTGGCTGCATGCGGAGGATCATCATCGGATGATAGTAAGGGTGGCTCGCCGAGCGCGCCGCCGGCCATTGCGTCGAACGTCAACGCCAAGATCATGGTGATTGGCGACCTGACCAGCACCATTCCCTTCAAGGTGCCGGAGGTCGTTCCGGTGGCGCGCGGGGTGCTCCGCGGTTTTCCCAACGTGCGGATCGAGACCTGTGACGCGAAGGGAACGTCCGGCGGCTATCAGATCTGCGCTCGGCAGGCGATCACCGAGAAGGTCGCCGGGGTGATCCAGGGCTTCGTCACGGCCCAGGACCAGACGGCGCTGACCAAGGCCGGCATCCCGGTGGTCGGGGTCACCGACGACAGGAGCCCCAACTCCTTCCCGGTCAGCTCCTCGTTCGCGCTCTACGTCTCCCTCGGGGTGGGCCTGGCCAAGACGGGCTGCACCAAGCTCGGCATCGTCTACCTCGACGGCTCGGACTTCCTCATCGACTACATCAAGCGAGGATTCGAGTCCCGGGGCGGCCAGGAGGTCGCGCGGGCCCCGGTCGCGGCCAACGCCGCGGACCTGTCGCCCGCGGTCGCCAAGCTGACCGGCGCCGGCGCCACCTGCGTGGCGGTCAGCCTGGTCCCGAGCGGAGCGGCGCAGGCGCTCACCGCCCTGCGCCAGAGCGGCCGCACGCTCACGATCGGCGGCATCTCGGCCATCTTCAACGAGGACCTCCTCAGCTCGCTGGGCAGCCTCGCCAACGGCCTCATCGTCGTCGACAGCCAGCTCAACTCCCATGACGGCACCGCCGCCGGGATCGGGCAGGTGCAGGCGGACGCGCGGGCCGTCGACTCCAAGACCAAGATCACCGAGCAGGCCGTCGTCGCCTGGATCGCCGCGCGGCTCGTCGGGTCCGCGCTGCGCAGCACCTCCGGCGAGGTCACGCCCGCCTCCCTCACCGCCGCGCTGAACGGTTTGCACGGCGTGGACCTCGCGGGCGTCGTTCCGCCCTGGACCTCGCAGCCGCTGGACAACCCGTCGTTCCGCCGGGTGTTCAACCACTACGGGGTCAACTACGAGATCTCCGGGGGCAAGGCGGTTCGCAAGGGCGAGTTCTACGACATCGCCCCCATCCTGCGCGCCAACTGATCCGCGGGGGACCGAGATGACCGAGGTATTCAGATTCGCCGCGCTCGGCGTGGGTGCCGGTGCGCTGTACGCGCTGGCCGCCGTTGGACTCGTCTTGGTCCACCGCGGGTCGGGCGTGGTCAACTTCGCCCAGGGCGCGATGGGCATGGTGGGCGCCTACGTGTACTTCGAGGGCCGCGGGGGCGACCTGCCCGATGCGCTCTCGGTGGTCCTCGGGCTGCTCGCCGCCGCCGTGCTCGGCGCCCTGTTCCACCTGCTGATACTGCGCCGGATGCGGGGGGCGTCCGGTCTCGCCCGGATCGTGGCGACCCTCGCCCTGCTGGTGGTCCTGCAGTCGGTGGCCGTGCTGCGCTACGGGGACCTGCCGAAGGTGATCCCGTCAATGCTGCCGATCGAACCGGTCAGTGTCCTCGGGGCGCAGATCGGGCGGGACCGCCTCTACATCCTCGCCATCGTCGTGGTGCTCACCGCCGCGCTGTGGGCCGTCTACCGGTTCACCAGGTTCGGCGTGGCGACCAGCGCGGTGGCGGAGAACTCCCGGTCGGCCGCGGCCCTGGGCGTCTCGCCGGATCTCATCGGGGCGGCGAACTGGGCGATCGGCGCGGCTCTCGGCGCGCTCGCGGCGATCCTGCTGGCGCCGATCACCGGACTGGGGCCCGCGAACCTCACCTACCTCGTCATCCCGGTGCTGGCCGCGGCGGTGGTGGGACGGTTCGCGTCGTTCCCGATCACCCTCGCCGCGGGGCTGGTGATCGGGATCGGGCAGTCCGAGGTGACGCGCTACGTCACCGCGCCCGGTCTGGCCACCGCGATCCCGTTCGTCCTGGTCGCGGTGGTGCTGCTCGCCCGCGGGCGGACGACCGCCGGGAAGGGCGACAGCTTCGGCCGGATGCCGCGGCTGGGCGCCGGTCGTCCCCACCGGCTCGCGACGGGAGTCGCGGTGCTCGCGGCGGTCGTGTGCGTCTGGTGGCTGCTGCCCGCCGCGTGGGTCAACGCGTTCGGCCTCCAGATGATCGTCGCGATCATCCTGATGTCCTTTGTGGTGGTCACGGGCTACGCCGGTCAGGTCTCCCTGGTCCAGATCGGCTTCGCCGGAGTCGGGGCGCTGATGACGGCCTGGCTGGTGGCCGACCACGGCTGGCCGTTCTGGCTCGCCGCCCTCGCCGGCGTCGTGGCCGTCGTGCCGGTAGGGATCGTGGTGGGCCTCGGTGGGCTGCGCACCCGCGGGGTCCACCTCGCGATCCTCACCCTGGGACTGGCGATCTCGCTGGAGGCCGTCGTGTTCGGCAACCCCCGCTACACCGGCGGGGTGGAGGGCTACCACGTCGGCGACATCCGCGTGTTCGGGCTGGCGGTCGACGCGCTGACCTACCCGAAGCGGTACGCGAGCCTCGTGCTCGCCGTCCTCGTCGTCGTCGCCCTGGCGATCGTCAACCTGCGCCGGTCCCGCGCCGGGAGGCGGCTCATCGCGGTGCGGACCAACGAGCGCGCCGCCGCGGCGCTCGGCATCTCCGTGGTCGGCGCGAAGCTCTACGCCTTCGTCCTGGGCGGGATGATCGCCTCGCTCGGCGGCATCCTGCTGGCGTTCCATGATCCGGTGCCGAGCTTCGGCGCCTTCGCGGGCCTGCAGTCGGTGACGGCCCTGCAGAACGCCGTCCTTGGCGGTGTCGGGGCCACCACGGGACCGCTGATGGGCAGCTCGTTCGCGCCGGGGACCCTCGGCCAGCAGATCTTCAGCTTCCTCGGTGCGAAGGTGGCGCTCTACCTGGCGTTGGCGAGCGGGGTCGGCCTGCTGTTCATGCTGACCTCCGCCCCCGACGGCCTGGTGTTCCTGCGCCACCGCGCCGACGACCGGTTGCGCGCGTTGGTGGCAGCCCGCCTTCCCCGGCGGCCTGCCGGGCTCCAGCCACGCGCGCGGCGGGCGGCCACCCACGCGTCCGAATCCGCGACGTCCGAATCGCCGACATCCGAATCCGCGACGTCCGAGTCGCCGACGTCCGGGGTCGGCGGGGCAGGGCAGGCGGGGAGCCGGGAGCAGCATCGCGTCCCGTCACTGGCGTTGGAGCTGCGCCGGGTGTCGGTGCGCTTCGGTGGCGTCGTCGCGCTGCGCGAGCTGAGCCTGCGCGTGCGTCCCGGCGAGGTCGTGGGTCTGATCGGACCGAACGGCGCAGGCAAGAGCACGACGATCGACGCGATCACCGGTTTCACCACCCTGGCCGGCGGCGAGGTGCATCTCGGCGAGACGCGCATCGACGGCTGGGGCCGCGAACGGCGGGCGCGCGCGGGGCTCGGCCGATCGTTCCAGTCCCTGGAACTGTTCGAGGACCTCACCGTGCTGGAGAACCTGCAGAGCGCCTGCGACCGCCGGGACAGCCTCGCCTACGTCACCAACCTGGTCGTCCCGGACCGCGGCCGGCTCACCCCCGCCGGCTGGGCGGCGGTTGCCGACTTCGGGCTCGAGCCGTTCCTCGACACCCCGGTCCAGGACCTCGGCTACGCCCACCGACGGATGCTCGCGGTGGCCCGCGCCGTGGCGGGCGGCCACAGCGTCCTGCTGCTCGACGAACCGGCGGCCGGTCTCGGCGACGCGCAGACCCGCGAGCTCGGCGCGGTGCTGCGCCGGCTCGCGGACGAACGCGGGATGGCCGTCTTCCTCGTCGAGCACAACGTCGACATGGTGTTGCGCACCTGTGACCGTGTCTACGCCCTCGACTTCGGGGTGCTGATCGGCGCGGGCACACCGGCCGAGATCAGCGGCACGCCGGCCGTTGTCGACGCCTACCTGGGCACCGCCCGTTTCCGCGCCGACGAGGCGCGACCCGCCTCGGACGGACCAGGCGACAGCCTGCGACCCGAGCCGGACGGCGTCGGGGACGCCGTGCGGGAGGAGACCCCTGAACCCGCCCGTGGCACCGCCTGACCCAGTCCGGCACGACACCCGTCACGGCACGACACCCGTCACGGCACGACACCCGTCACGGCACGACACCCGTCACGGCACGAGGAGACGATCGGCATGAGCGAGGAACTCACCTGGCTGCCCGCGTGGCGCATCCGGGACCTGATCGGCAAGCGCGAGGTGTCCTGCGTGGAGGTCACCGAGCACTTCCTGAGCCGCATCGAGGAGTTCAATCCCACCCTGCGTGCCTTCGAGCAGGTCGATCACGCCGGTGCCCGCGAGCAGGCCCGGCGCGCCGACCGGGCGGTCGCCGGCGGCGAGGTCCTCGGGCCGCTGCACGGGATCCCGACGTCGGTGAAGTCGCACATCCGGGTCGAGGGGCTGCACTACGTCCAGCCGGGCACGGACGTGGTGTCGAGCTTCGACGATATCTGCGTCGAGCGCCTGCGCCGGGCCGGGGCGATCATCATCGGCACGAACACGATGATGGGCGCCGGCGCCGACCTGACGCTCGCCCGGGACCGGCCCGGGGTGTTCAGCCCGTTCAACTGGGACGCCGAGGCGCTCAGCCCATGGGACACCACCCGGGTCCCCGGCTGGTCCAGCTCCGGCGGCGCCGCGACGGCGGCGGCCCGGCTGCTGCCGGTGACCATCGGCTCGGACGGCGGCGGCTCGACCCGGCTGCCGGCCGCCTACTCCGGGGTGGTGGGCCTGCACACCTCGCGCGGGCTCATCCCCCACGTCAACTACGACAAGCCGACGATGCTGCTCACCGCCAGCTACGGGCCGCTGGCCCGGTACGTCCGCGACGCGGCGCTGTTCACCCGCGCGATGAGCGGCGGCGACGGGCGGGACTACGTGAGCCTGCAGGACGACACCCCCGATCCGGTCGAGGCTCTCGACCGGGGTGTCGAGGGGATGTCGATGGCCTGGACCGAGGACTTCGGCTTCGCCGCGACCTATGCCACCGCCGACAGCGCGCGGATCATCGACGTCGCCCGGGCGGCCGCGCACAGCCTCGCCACGCTCGGTGCCACCGTCGACCCGACCGACGAGGTCTGGGAGGACCGCGCCGAGCGGGGCACCGTGCGCTGGACGGTGGAGCCCTCCGTCTACGAGGTCATGGTCGGCACCAACGCGGCCCCGCTGCCGGCGCTGGACCCGGTGCTCTACCGCGAGCAGGCGCAGTCGCGGGCGCGCAACTGGGAGCGTTTCCAGCGTCTGTTCCGGCGCTACGACGTCATCCTGTCGGTCACCGCGCAGCGGATCGCCGCCCCCGTCGAGGAATGGGAGCGCGCCTGGACCGTCGACGGCCCGACCTTCCCGGGCGGGAGCTTCGCCCCGGTGTACTGCAGCCACACGATGATTTTCAACTGGCTGGGGTTCCCCGCGGTGACGGTGCCGTGCGGCTTCGTTGACGGCCTGCCCGTCGGGCTGCAGATCGCGGCCTGGCATGGCCGCGAGGACCTCGTCCTGCGCGTCGCCGCGGCCTTCCAGCAGGCGTTCCCACGCGACGAACGCCCGGCCGTCAGCTAGATGGGAGCGGCTCGGTCGGTGGTGGCCTGGTCGGTGGTGGCTCGGTCGGTGGCGGCGCGGTCGCGTTCGAGGGACCGGTGGACGCCGTCGAGCACCAGGTCGAGCCCGGCGGCGAACTCGGCATCCGCGTGCTCGTCCAGCGTCAGCGGCGCCAGCATGGCCCCGGAGGTGTAGAAGAACAGGACCCGCACCACCCGGCCCGCGCCGGCCGGGGAGAAGCCGACGCCCCGCAGCGTCCCGTTCAGGGATGTGTAGAGCTGGTGTGGCATCGGGTCGGCGACGTGCGCGGAGATGTGGGTCGCCATCCCCGGGTAGGCGCCGACGACCTGGCGGAAGCGCAGCAGGAACGACCGGATGCCCCGGCGCCAGTCCGCGCCGGTCGGCTCGCACGAGCCGACCCGGGTGTAGAGCTCGAGCGTGACCAGACGCAGAAGATGTTCCTTCGTCGGCACGTGCTTGTACGTCGCGCCGACGGCGACGCCCAGGTTGTCGGACAGGCGGCGCATGGTGAGGCCCTCCACCCCGTCCGCCCCGATGATCTCCAGGGCCTCGCCCACGATCTCGGCCTCGTGCAGCGCGCCACGGCGGGGCCCGCCGCGGCCGATGCCACGGTCACCCCTGTTCGCGGCGGCATGCATGCCCTACAGCCTAGATCCGTGGGTAGGGCGGGATCGGGGGGTGTCCCGCGGTGGAGTGGAACACCACGCTCGCCGCCCGTGGCGGGCTGCGTATGGT
>NZ_JAMPTM010000338.1 GCF_025403375.1 Frankia gtarii | reverse complement strand
CGGTTAGATCAGTGAGTCCGAACCGGGACGGGGCCGGTTTCGGACCACAGCCGTTGATCTGCGTCACGTCCACCCCGAGCTTCTGGGCGCGGACTGGCTGGCGACAGCGGTCGCGGACCGTGGGGCCGAGCAGACCTCGGCGCGGGTATGCCCACCCGTCGCCCTCAACATGCGATCACCCGCATATCGCGAGACAGTTACCAAGCGGGGGGCAAGTGGGTACGGAAAGTGACAGTGTTGGCGTAGGCGCAGACGAGGTGACGCTGTGTGGTTCAGGTTGGGATACCTGGCGTCCTGATCCGGGAGGAGCTGGGGCGCGGCGCCTACTCCGTCGTATACCGGGCGGAGCGGGAGAACCGGAACTACGCGGTGAAGGTGCCGCTTCGGGCGGTGGCGCGCGACGAGGCGGTCGTGCGCGCGTTCGCCCGCGAGGCCACGATCCTGGCCTGCATAGACCACCCGAACATAGCTCGGGTCCGGGCCGCCGGGCACACCACGGATCACCCCTTCCTGATCATGGATCTGGTCGAGGGAGACTCGTTGAAGTCGCGGATCGCCGCGGGGCCGCTCGGGATCGCCGAGACCACCCGGGTGGCACTGGATGTGGCTTCGGCGCTGTCCGAGGCGCACCGGCGCGGCCTGGTTCACCAGGACGTCAAACCCGCCAACATCATGGTCGGGCCGGACGGGAAGGCCACGCTGCTCGACTTCGGTCTGATGACCCGGGCCGGCGGCCGACCGACCGACCGGGCCGTCGGCACGGTTCTTTTCGGCGCCCCGGAGCAGACCGGCATGCTGCGGCGGCCCGTCGAGCCACGCTCCGACCTCTACGCCCTCGGTGCGGTGATCTACACCTGCCTGGCCGGCTCGCCGCCGTTCCAGGCCGGCGACATCGCCGAACTGCTGCGCATGCACGCGGTCGCGACGCCCCGTCCGCTGACACAGGTGCGCGCGGATGTCCCGGCGGAACTGGCCGCGGTCGTGAGTCGGCTGCTGGCCAAGGATCCGGACGACCGGTACCAGTCCGCACCGGACGTCGTCGCCGCGCTGACGCCGCTCGTGCCGGACGTGGCCGTTCCCGCGCGCCCGACGCACGAGCGGGCCGCGGCGTCCGACGTGGACATGCCGGTCCGGACCCGGCACATCGGCCGCCGCGGCGAACGCGCCCTGCTGCGACGGGCGTGGACGCGATGTCTCGCCGGGGAACGCGGCGTCGTGACGGTCATCGGGGAGGCCGGCGCCGGCAAGACCCTGCTCATCCAGGACCTGCTCGCCTCGCACGGCGACGTGGACGGGCCGGTCATCCTGCGCGGGCGGTGCGCCGCGAACGCCTCCGCTCCCCTGGTCCTGCTGCACGACCTGATCGACGGATACCTGCGCGCCCTGGCGGCCGTGCCCGAGTCACGACGGCGGGACCTGGTCGCACGCATGGTGTCGGCCGCGGGTTCCGACGCGGCGCTGCTCGCCCGCGTGCACCCGCTGCTCGCCCGCACGCTGGGCGTCGACCGCGCGGCCGGCGAACCGGAGGCCGGGGAACCGCGCTTCCGTTCGGCCGCCGTCGGTTTCCTCAGCCGGCTCGCGATCCGCTCCCACGGAATGGTCATCTGGGTGGACGACGCCCACTGGCTGGGTCCGGCCGACCGGCGCATCTTCGAGGACCTCACGGCCGCGACCGATCCCGTGCCGCTGCTGCTGCTCACCTCGACCCGGGATCCGGCGCTGCGGGTGGCGGCCGGATCCGCCACGGCCTGGGACATCACGCTCGGGCCGCTGCACGAGCACGAGGTCGCGGAGGTGATCCGCGACTACCTGGGCGAGATCACCGACCATGCCTTCGCGCGGGATGTCGCCGTCCGGTCGTCCGGGAACCCGCTGGCCGTGGCGGAGTACGTGCATGCGGTGATCGACGCCGGGCTCGTCCAGCCCGACTGGGGCCGCTTCACGCTCGACCGGACCGGCCTGGACTCACTGCCGCTACCCGAGGAGGTCCTCGACCTGATCCGCCATCGGGTGCACGCGCTCAGCCCCACCGCCGCGTCCGTCCTCGAGGTCGCCGCCGTGATCGGCCGTAGCTTCGACCTCGCGTTGCTGACCGCCGCGAGCGGCCGGACCAGCGCCGCGATCTCGATGGCGACCGCCGAGGCGCAGGCGCATCAACTCGCCGCCCGCGGCCGGGACGGGACCTGGTCCTTCGTTCACGACTGCGTCCACGAGGCGCTGCTGTCGACCATGAGCCCGCAGGAACGGACGGACGCGCACCGACGCGTCGTCGACGTCCTCGACGCCGCCGACGCGGGGGGTGACGAGCACCCGTACGAACTCGCCCGGCACGCCATCGCCGGGCAGATCGCACCGGAGCGCCGCTTCCGGCTTACCTCGGCCGCCGCGGCGGCGGCGCTCGCCACCCCGGCGCCCTACGAGGCCGTGGCTCTCTACCGGGCCGCGCAGACGGCCGCGGACGAAGCGGGCTTCGAACCCGACGCCGAGTTCGAGGAGGGTTTCGCCCTCGCGTCCGCGCGCACGCTCGCCCCCGCCGACGCCCGGACCCATTTCACCCGCGCGCTTCGTTCGCAGCCCGACCCGCGCCGGCGCGCCCGTGCCCTGCTGGAACTGGCCGGGGTCGAGTTCGCCGAGTTCCGCACGGCCGCGGCGCTGGAATACGTCCACCGGGGCCTGGCCGAGATCGGCCGTGCAATACCGGCCAATCCCGCGGCGATGGCCGCCGTCAGCGTGGGCCGATGGGCGACGGGAATGGCGTGTCGACGGCCGTGGGCAGGTTTCGGAGGAGCTCGCGGCGAACGCCGGGAGCTGCACGAGATCCGCTGCCGCCTCTACGAGATCGGCATCCTGAGCGAATGGATCTCCGGGCGGATCGGGCCGATGCTGGCCTTCATGATGTCGGCCGTCCGCCCCAGCCAGCGGCTGGGCTCGGGCGAGGAATACGTGCGCAGTCACGGCTGCTTCGTCCTCGTCTCGGCTGACTTCCGGCGCGCCCGGGTGGTGGAACGCGGGGTGAGGCGGCTGCGGGACCTCGTGGCGGACAGCGAGGACCCGGTACTGCAGGCGGACGCCTACCTCTACACGGCCGCGGCGCTGCTGTTCCTCGGCCGCAACGTCGCCGGTGAGCGGGACTCCGAGGACACGTTCCGTCGTGCTCACCGGTGGATCGAGACCTTCTTCTTCACCAGCAGCTACTCGATCCTCGTGCGGAGCCTCGCGCTGCGGGGGCATGACCGCGAGGCGTGGGCCAGCTGCGAGACGCGGCCACACGGAGAGCGCGTGCAGGCGGACCTCGCCATCCTGCGAGCGAGACTTGCCCGCACTCTGCGTTACCCGCCGGTTTCCCATCCCGGGCTCGGTGCGCTCGACGACGAACCCGAGGCCGAGCGGATCCGCCGCTACCTGATCTGCAGCGACGTGGCCGCACTCGAGATCGAGGACGACGAGTTCGGTCCGACCTTCGACGCCGCGGTCGAGGCCGGCGACGCCGTCGTCCTTCCGTCCTGGCGAGTGCCCGGGTTCTTCCGGAATTTCTGGATCACCAAGGCGCGCGGGCGGTTGGAGCAGGCGCGAGCCGCCCCACCCGGGCCGGTTCGCGCCCAGCGTCACCGAGCGGCGCGGCGCGCGCTGCGCGAGGCCCGTTCGGCGGCGGCCTACCCGCCGTTCGCCGCCGACCTGCGGGTACTGCGAGCCATCGACCGCCAGCTCGCCGGCGACCACGCCGGCGCACTCGACCTGTTGGACACGGCGGAACGGGCCGCCCGCACACTCGACCTGCCCCGTGTCCGCTTCGACGTCCTGCTGGAACGCGCCCGCTGCCTGCGAGCGCTCGACGAGCCCGATCGCGCCGCCATCGAAGCGGAGCTGGCG
The DNA here is from genome assembly GCF_025403375.1 of Frankia gtarii. Lineage (GTDB taxonomy): Bacteria > Actinomycetota > Actinomycetes > Frankiales > Frankiaceae > Frankia > Frankia gtarii. The sequence goes on along the minus strand of NZ_JAMPTM010000338.1, from coordinate 2,789 downwards.
GCGCAGGTGGCCGCCAGGTACGGCTGGATCGGCCGGGAACACAAGGTGCACCGCGAGTTCGAGCTGACCGAACGCAGACCGTCGCTCGCGGAGGCAAGCGGCGCGGCGTCCCCGGCAACCGCCTCCCGGGACCGGCGCCGTCTCGACGCGGTGCTTCAGGTGAGCGCGGCGGCCGGGCGGGAGACGACGCCGGAATCCGTCGCCACCGTGGCCCTCGACGAGATCATCTCCATTCTCGGGGCGGACCGGGCGCTGCTGCTGCTCCCCGACCCGGCCGACCGTGAACGCGACTCGGGGCGGCTACGGCTCTACGCGCAGCGTCACGCCGAACAGACCGATGACCTCGGACCGGACGAGGGAGCGCGCGGCATCGCCACGACCGTCGTGGAACGTGTCCAGGCCGAGCAGCGGCCGCTGGTGGTCACGGGCACGGACGAGGGTGCCGCGCTCGGTTCGGAGAGCGCCGTCCAGTTCGGGCTGCGCAGCATCCTCGCCGCGCCGGTTCCGTTCGACGGCGGCCGCAGTGGCGTCATCTACGTGGACAGCCGGGTCGCCAAGGGACTGTTCGACTCCGAGGATGCCCGGATCCTGATCACGTTGGCCAAGCAGGTGGGACTGTCGCTGAACATGGCGGAGGCGGCCCGGTTGCAGGCAGTCGTCGCGGCGGAACGCCGCCAGCGGGACCTGGCCGAGACGATGCGCAACGTCACGCTGCAGGCGACGTCGACCCTGAACACCCAGGAGATCCTCGGGCGGGTGCTGGCGGCGGCCAGGCACGTCCTGCCGTTCGACGTCGCCTGGGTGCTGACCCGGGTGTCCGGAACCGTCCGGATCCGCTCGACGCACGGCGAGGTGGCGGACGGGGTCGTCGGTACCGAACTGCGCCTTGCGGCCGACGACCCCGTCGCGCGCGCCTTCGACCGCCTCGAGGTCGTCGCCGACGACGGCACCATCGAGCTGCCAGGCGGCGGGCAGGCGGCCCGCAGCTGGCTGGTCGCGCCCGTCCCGCTGCGGGAAGGCATCGAGATGGTGGTCGTGCTCGCCTCCCGGACACCCGGCTGCTACGGGGAGACGCGGATCCAGATCGCGCAGACCGTGATCGATCAGGTGGTCGTCGGCTATCAGAACGCGTGGCTGTTCGAGAAGGTGCAGCGCCTTGCGGCCACCGACCAGCTCACCGGTCTGGCCAGCCGGCGACAGTTTTTCGAGCAGGCGGAGCATGCGTTCGTCGCCGATGCCGCCGCGAGCAGGCCGGTGAGCGCGGCGATGATCGACATCGACCATTTCAAGCAGGTCAACGACGCCCATGGACACTGCGTCGGCGACGAGGTCCTGACGGAGGTCGCCCGACGTATCCGGCTGGCGTTCCGCGAGGAGGACCTCGTCGGTCGGGTCGGCGGGGAGGAGTTCGCCGTGCTGGTGTCCGGGCCGGTGACCATCGCCGAGGCCCTCGGGCGAAGGCTGCGCGACGCGCTCGCGCAGGACCCGGTCGACACCTCGGTCGGGCGTCTCGACATCCGGCTGAGCGTCGGCGTCACCCCGCGCTCGCCCGCCGACACAAGCCTGCGCGACCTGCTGGCCCGCGCCGACAACGCGCTGTACACGGCCAAGCGCGGTGGGCGCGACCGGGTCGCCATCCAGGTTCAGTGACCGGTCTCGGAGCACTCCGAGGTCGGCGGGAGCCGCCCGACCCGGACCGGGCGGCCGGCCAGAGCCCCCCGGTTCCGGCGCCGGTTCACGCCGCCTGACGCCAGGCGTCGGCGAGTGCGGTGAAGCTGTCCCGGCGACGGTCCCGGTCCAGGCCCGGAGTGACGACGACGATCTCGTCGACCTGGGCTTCCTGCCTGAGCTCCAGCAGCCGCCCGGCGACGGACTTCGGCTCGCCGGTCACCATCCGACCGTCGTCGCGGCGGGTGGCGCGGAACTGCGGCGAGCGGGCGAACGCGCGGACGTCCTCCGGCCGCAGCGGCTCGCGGATCCCGCGGGTGATGTTCTGGATCATCAAGGCCCAGGCCGCCTCGAAGTCGCCGATCGCCTCGGCGTCGTCGCTGGCGAAGGCCAGCACGGACATCGCCGAGTACGGCGTCGCGCCGTCGGTGCGCGGGGTGAAATCGCGCCGGTAGGCCCGCAGCGCCTCGACGGCGAGGTCCGGGCTCATGTGGTGCGCGAACACCGCGCTCAGGCCGTTGACGGCGGCGAAGCGCGGGCCGTAGGGGCTCGAGCCCAGCACGAACAGCTCGGGCCGCTCCTCGACCAGCGGCGCGGCCACGAGCTGCGCGTAGGGATGGCCCGCGGGGAAGCCGTCACCGAGGAACGCCAGCAGCTCGCCGACCTGCCCGGGGAACTCCGCGCCCGCGTCGGCGGACACGCCCCGGCGCAGCACGTGCGCCGTCAGCGGGTCCGTCCCCGGCGCCCGACCGAGCGCGAGGTCGATCCGCCCCGGGTACATCGCCAGCAGGGTCCGGAAGGTCTCGGCGACCTTGAACGGGGCATGGTTGGGCAGCATGATCCCGGCCGCGCCGACCCGGATCCGCGACGTGTGGGCGCCGACGTGGGCGGTCAGCAGCTCCGGGGCACTGCAGGCCAGGCTGGTCATGTTGTGGTGCTCGGAGACCCAGTACCGCCGATAGCCGGCCGCCTCGACGGCCTGGGCGATGCTCACCGCGCCGGCGATCGCGGTGCTCGGGCTCTCGCCATGCTCGATCCCGACGAAGTCGAGAACCGCCAGGGGAAGGACGTCGTCAGCAACACTCACCTCCAGGTCAATCCCCCGCCGCCCGACCGCATTC
>NZ_JAMPTM010000337.1 GCF_025403375.1 Frankia gtarii | reverse complement strand
GCTGGGGCGGTGCGGGGGCCAAGGAAGTTCGGGGCACGGCTTCGGGAGTGCGACCGATCCTCGGGAGTGCGACGGATTCTCGGGAGCGCGGCAGACACGGCCGCCCGCATCATGTCCGGTGACAGTCGTTCCCGCGATCGTGACGGATTTCCGGGCGGATTCCCGCTGGTTCATTGGGCGGTGCGGTCGCTGACATCCGCGCGATCAATTGGCCGGATCGGTATCGCGGGGACCGCGGCGGCCGGTGTTGACGCTCCGACGCGGTGCCGCGCGGTCTGACCGGCTGCCGGAAGCCGATTGATTCGGGGGACCTCGCCGCAGGACGGGCCGAGGCGCTACCTGCCGGACGTGGGCGGCGCGGGGGTCTCAGAAGGCGCCAGATCCACGTTGGCGCCACGGTCGGGTCTTTTTCTCCGATGGCATCTTTTCGGCCACACGCGCGCGTTGAGAGCCCCGCGCGGGGTAGGTCCGGAGGGGTCCCGCCGGGGGAAGTCGCCGTGGGTCTCACCGTCGGAGCCGGTTCCACAGCCAGCCGGCGCCGCGTGCCTCGGCGCCGAGAGCGAGTACGCGGGTGGTGAGCCCGCGATCCGAAGTGATCACGATGACGCCGGGGCCGGCCTCGCGGGCGGTGTCGACGATCGCGTCATCGCCGTGCCCCGGGGCGTGGACGACGGCGAGTGCGGGTGCGGCGCCGTACCCGGGCGTCGGGTCCGATCGGTCGGCGGCGAGCCAGGAATTGCCGTCGCCGTCCCCCGGCGGGCGCTGCCCCTTCCCCCGAGCGTGGTCGCCGTTCCCGGGAGGGCGGCGGTCCTTCCCCAAAGATCGATCGCCCTTCCCGCTCGGCCGAACAGTGTTCCCGCTCGGCTGATCGGTGTTCCCGCGCGGCTGGTCGGTGTTCCCGCGCGGCTGGTCGTGAACATGGTTGGGGGCCGCAGGCCTGGCCGGAGTCGGCTCGATGACCACCGCTGCGGCGGGAACCCCGGCTCGGGCCGCCCCTTCCAGAACGACCAGGATCCGCGCCGGCCATTCCGCTGACCCGGGCGATCCGACGTGCGCGTCGGACCCGGCGATCCAGGTCGAAATATCGGCGAGCAGGCGCCGGGCAGCGCCCGGACGGTCGCGCCACCAGCCGTCGGCCCGAGAGCCAATGACGTTGGCACCGTCCACCACCCACGTCCGTGGGTACTCGTCCGTGCGCCGATCCATAGGGTCGGCGCCGGAATCAGGCGTACTCATCCGCCGCCACGATCCCCTTTGGCATTCGTACCGGTCGGTTCCGCTCACGGCGCCAGCACCCCAAAGCACCCACCGGCTGATGCCTGCCGATTGCCCGGCAATCGTCCGGGGAGTCGGTAGACGAACACGATCGGTGTTCCAAGGTCGGTGGACATGGTCGCCGCCCGGCCGACGGCGGCCCAACTGTCCGCTTGCGGCCGGCGTTTCGGCTCGGAAGGTGTGATTCGCAGAACATGATCACCCTCTATCATGCCGAGCTTGGCCGCCGCGTTTGGGTTCCGCACTCCGACAGCCTCACCAGCGTGCCTAGACCGGTGTCTTCGTGTTCGGTGGCCCAAGTCTGCGAGTCCGCCGAACCAGACGCGACAGTTCCCGGTGTTCTCGTGGTAATACTAGACGCGTGAGTTCTGCGGTCCGCTGACCTGAAGGAGTGTGGCATGGCCCAGAAGACCATCGTCTCGTTGATTGACGATCTCAGTGGAGAAGAGGCCGACGAGACTGTCCGCTTCGGACTCGACGGTGCGCAGTATGAGATCGACCTGTCGGAGAAGAACGCGACGAAGTTGCGTGAGTCGCTGGCCCCGTTCGTGACCGCGGCCCGCCGTTCCGGTGGCCGTGCGGCGGGTGGCCGTCGTGGCGTGCGTACCGCTTCGCGGCGTACCGGCGGAACCGACCGCACCGCCGACATTCGCGAGTGGGCGCGCAGCAACGGTTACACGGTGAGTGACCGTGGCCGTATCGCTTCCAACATCGTCGAGGCGTACGACAAGGCCCACTGATCCTGGTCTTGACGACTTTTCCGGGTCGAGACTCGAAGCGGTGGACCCCGTAGTACCCGTCGTGCCTGCGGTATTCGGCCACGGGCGGCAGGCCCCGGCGCCCAAAGACCTGCTGATCAGGTTTTGCCAGGGCAGGTTCCTGCCACACCGGCCTAGCCGGTGTGGCAGGAACGATTGACCTTCGTGCCAACGCGTGCTGTTGCCGGTTCTGTTCGTTCCGTCAGTTCGGCAGATGCCGGCCCATCCAGTTTTCGATGTCTTCCGGGGTTCGCGGAAGCCCGGCGGACATGTTCCGCCTTCCGTCCCCGGTGACCAGGATGTCGTCTTCTATCCGGACGCCGATGCCGCGCAGCTCGGGGGGAACGGTGAGGTCGTCGGGCTGGAAGTACAGACCCGGTTCCACCGTGAGCACCATCCCGGGCTCCAGCGCCGCATCCCGGTAGGTTTCGTCACGCGCCTGGGCGCAGTCGTGCACGTCCAGCCCGAGCATGTGCGACGTGGCGTGCAAGGTGTATCGACGGTGGATGCCCGCGCCCGGTGCGCGGGGATCTTCCGACAGCGATGCCTGCGCCCCGTCCGGCAGCAGCCCCCAGTCCGCCAGAGCGGTGGCGATGACCTGCATCGCCGCGCGGTGCGGGTCCAGGAACGATGCTCCCGGGCGGACGGCGTCGATGCCGGCCTGCTGTGCGCGGAGAACCACGTCGTATACCTGGCGCTGCAGGTCCGTGAAGCGGCCGGTGATCGGTAGCGTCCGGGTGACATCGGCGGTGTAGAGCGATCTCCCCTCCACCCCCATGTCGAGAAGTGCCAGCTCACCGGCCCGCACCGGCCCGTCGTCGCGCACCCAGTGCAGGGTGGTTGCATGGTGCCCGCAGGCGACGATGGAGCCGTAGCCGACGTCGTTGCCGTCGACGCGGGCGCGCCGCCAGAAGGTGCCCTCCAACCAGCGTTCGCCGTTGGGCAGCTCCATCGCGCGGCCGATTTCTCCTACGCACTCGGTGAAGCCACGCGCTGTCGCCGCGACCGCCTCGTCCAACCGCGCGATCTCGAAGTCATCCTTGACCAGCCGTAGCTCGGAAAGGGCCTGCGCGAGCACCACATCGCGGTCGTCGGCCGATCTGTCGTCAGACCACCGCAGCACCGAACGGTCAACCAGTGGATCGATTCCCCGCAGCGTCCTGGTGTTTCCCGGCGCCAGCCGGGCCAGGGCGCCCGAGAGCTCGGTCAGCGGCCGGCACTCGATCTCCAGGGTGGCGGCCGTCTCGCGAACCCCCGGCCGGGGACCGACCCAGAGTTCGCCGTATCGGCGGTCGGTGTAGAACGCAGAGCTGGAGCGGTCCGATCGGCCCGCGACATACAGCGTCGCATCGTGCTCGCCGGCCGCGTTGGGTAGCAGAACCAGCACGGCATCGGGTTCATGACAGCCTGTCAACCAGAACAAGTCACTTCCCGGACGGAACGGAAAATCCGTGTCGTTTGCCCGTACCCGTAGGCCGCCGCTGGGCACCACGAGGGCATCGGCCGGGAACCGCGAGCCCAACAAGGCGCGGCGTTTCGCGGTGTAGGGTGCACAGTCATCGCGAGATGGCACAGCGTCGTCAATCGGCGCCCAGCCAGTTGCCATAAACCGGCGGAACGCCGCGTGCGGTTCCTCATCGTGGTTGACCTGGCCGGGTTCGCGGCCAGAAGACGCCGCCGGATCGGCCGGCATCTCGCCGGCCTCCACGGAGACGGACACCGGCTCCGAATCCGACTCCGCGCCAGCGGAATCCCTCGTCGCCCCGGGTACATCGATGCGGGGGCGGACAACATCCGCTTCGCCGGCTGTGATGAAGTTCTGGCCACCCTCCGCCGAGGCTCCCTCGGGTACCCCCGTGCCGGCCGGTGGAGGTGTGCTTTGGTGGGACTGGGCACTCATACCGTTAACGGTAGGCCGGTCGAGGTCCGCCGGGTAGTGGTGTGCCGGTCTGGTCGTCCATCGAGACCGCACCGGACAACTCGCCGCGGTCAGAGTCTGGATTCTGGCGTGCGGATCCTCCGGGCGATGTGAGCCGATCCGCCTGTCTCCCGGCGTGATCCGTCGGCCGGCGATCCGGTAGCCGCTCGCGACGTCATCCGATCATCCGGCTTGAGGGGGAGTGCCTGCTGGGGTCGGTGGCCTCGGAAGGTTACCCAAGAGTCCATCCTCTTGCTTCGAACGGGTTAACACGGGCAAGCATTCGGTTGTGCGAGATCTGCGCTATCCGTCGTTGCGTGACTTTCTGTCGCTGCCCGTTGACGGGGGTGTCGGAACTCTGAGCGTGGGCTCCTGGCGGCGGCCTCGGGGCGGTTCGGTCCGGGTGCTGACCTCCTTGGTCCCCGTAATACCGACCTGATATCCGTGCCTTCATCGGTCTCGCGGGCAGCGCGTGGGAGCGGGCTCACGGTGAGTCGGGACATCCGAGTCGACGCGCGCGACTCCTCGATGGTGCTGTAACCGACATCACATTGCAGAGATCCCGGCATTTTCGGCCCGGCCGAGGATAAATCTCGCAAATATGGTCGAAAGTCGCGCCAACGGATTGCCAACCGCCGCGCGCTCGCCGGACCGCGGTCGCGGCCGGGCCTGGTCGCCCACCCGACAGCCGTCGACGGGGCCGACGGCCCCCAGCGCGCGAGTTTGGTGAGAGGCTGTCCTGGAGTGTTCCGTTGGTCGGCTCGTGGCTCGTGGCCGGAACCGGGTGGCGCCGTGGCAATCGCGGGCCGGTCGGGCCGGGCGGCCCACGGCCGCCCGATCGGCGCCCGCCCCGGCGGGCGCGAGGCGCGCGACACTGGGGGAACGGTCCGCCTGGAACGGATGCCCGGAACACCGATGGCGTCACCGGCGCGGGATGATCTCCTCCCGGTGGATGAGGGAGGGGGAGGCGGCCATGACCTGGCCTCCGGATCGGCCGGAACGGCACGGGCCGCCCGCGGGACGCCGCGACGGGGAGGGCGACGGCCGGCGGCGCGATGTCCCTCAGCGCAATGCCCCTCAGCGCAATGCCCCCCGGCGCGATGGCTCCCGGCCCACGTCCGAGGAGAACTGGCCAGCGGGGCAGTGGCCGCAGCGCCAGCCCGGATCCCCTCCGCCCGCCGGGGACCGCCCGGCTCGCCCGCGGGCCCAGCCGCGACCCCCCGGCCGTTCCCGCGATCCCTACGCCGATCCCTATTCCGGCCGTGATCCCCATCCCAGGCGTGATCTCCAGGCTGGTCGCGCCGAGCCACCAGACGGTCGCCGGGCGGCCGAGCCGCCCGGCCCGACCCGGCGGGACCTGCCGGCGACCAGCGACCCCGCGCCGCCGCGCCGCGGCTCGATCCATCGCGGCGTCACCGCGGTCGCGGCGGTTCTCGCCGCGGTCGTGCTTGTGCTGGCGACCAGTGGCTGGGCCGTGTTACGTCACTACGACGGCCGGGTCCGCCACACCCCGCTGACCTTCGCCGCCGGCGTGGACCGGCCGACGTCGGCCTCGGGCGGCACACAGAACATCCTGCTGGTCGGGTCCGACACCCGGGCTGGGACCAGCGGAGAGTTCGGCGTGGCCGAGGGGCAGCGGTCCGACACCACGATCCTCGCTCATCTCGACGAAAACGGCTCGACGACCCTGATCTCCTTCCCCCGCGACCTGTGGGTGCGGATCCCTGGCTACACCGATTCGCGGGGCACCCAGCATGCGGCCCAGCGTTCCAAGCTGAATTCGGCCTTCTCCTACGGCGGACCTTCACTGTTGGTCGCGACCATCGAAGGCCTCACCGGGATCCGCGTGGACCACTACGTGCAGATCGATTTCGTCGGCTTCCAGGGGATGACCGACGCGCTGGGCGGGGTCACCGTCTGCATCAGGGAGCTGCCGCCCGAGCTGAAGGCGCGCGGCTTCGACAACCTGCACGACCACTACTCCGGTTTCTCCGGCCAGGTGGGGGAGAATCGGCTGACCGGGGCGCAGGCCCTGGCCTTCGTCCGCCAGCGTTACGGCCTGCCGGAGAGCGACATCGACCGGATCCGCCGCCAGCAGCAGTTCCTGGGGGTCGTCTTCCAACGGATTGCCTCCACCGACACGCTGCTCAACCCGGCGAAGCTGATCAATGTGATCGACGCCGCGACCTCCGCGATCACCCTCGACGACCGCACCTCCCTGGCCGACCTGCGCCTGCTCGCCGTCCGGATGCAGTCGATCGGTTCCGGTGGGGTCACGTTCGCCACCGTGCCGGCGGCGGCCGGCCAACGTGCCGGGCAGAGCGTGCTGGTGCCCGATCCCGACCAGCTCGGTGCCTTCCTGAAGCCCTTCGGCGGCCGCGCCGCCGCGACGAGCTCCACCGGTGCGTTGCCGGCCGCCGCGGCCACCTCCGCGGCCGTCCCGGTGTTCTGGTCCCGACCGGCCGCGGCCGCGGGCGGCGGCGTCCGGGCCATTGCGGCCGCCGCCCCGGCCGCCGCCCCGGCAGGCGTCTCCTGCACCTACTGAGCGGGCTGAGTCGGCCCCCGCCGCAGAGGGGCCACCGGCACGGTGGGGGCGTCGTCGGCGGCGCAGTGGTCATCCGAGACGCCGCCGCCTCGGCTGGCGGGGTCGGCGGCGCCGTCACCCCAATGGTGGCCGTCATCGGGATGTGGACCGCCGCTGGCAGACGGCCCATCGGTAGGAGGGGGACTGCCGGTGGGAGGGGGAC
>NZ_JAMPTM010000336.1 GCF_025403375.1 Frankia gtarii | reverse complement strand
ACCCAAACCCGCCCGGGCGCAGCGCGCTGGCGCTGGCCTTCGCCTCCCACCTGCGCAATGTGCTGCGGCGCCCGGTACCCGGTCTCGATCCCCGGCTCGCCACCAACGTGGTGACCGCCGGGCTGCGGCCGGATCTTTCGGGTCTGCACGACCTGGTCCGGGTGCCCCACCTGGTGACGATCACCGATGGCACCGGCGCGGTGGCCGACACGATCGTGTGGGAGATCATGACCGGCGGGCAGTTCGACGCCTGGCTCGACGGCGCCCCCCGACCCGACCAGCGCGCCATCGAGGCGCACCTGCCGGGTCTGCTGCGGCTGCGGGGCCTGTACCGCTCGGGCCGGCTGGACCACCGCCGGCTCGGCGCGCTGCTCGACATGCTCGACGGCGGTCAGCTCACGACCCGGCTGATCCACCGCTTTCCTCGGGCCGTGCTCCCGCTGGCCGCGGCGGCCTGATCGGCCGAAGGCCACCCGAGCTCACCACGGCCGCCCGCAACGGCGCGGGTCGGTCGTGGTGTCCCGCGCGGGCGGCGGCGACGTGGACCGCCGCCGCCCGCGCTACCACCTCGGCGGCCGCCCGGGTGAGGCGGTGGTGGTGGTCCTGCTGGGCCACCCGCCTGGCCCGGGCGGGCGACCCCGGCGGCGGGCCGGGGCACTCGGGTAGTCCCGGGCCCCCGTATCCCACCGGCGGCGCTGCGCCGCCGGTGCCACCGCCCGGTCCGCGTCCACTACCTCACTGTTTCCCCGTGTCCCGCACCCCTCCCGCCCTGGCGGCGGCATCAGCGCACCGGATGTGGGCAACATGTGTCCTTCTGTGTCCCGTCGCTCGCGTGCGGAACCGCTGTGAGCAAGGGTTGTTGTGCGGCGCGCCTTCCACCACCCGACAGCCGATCTGGGCCTATGGTCAGGCGCACCGGAACGCCGCTTTATGGGGAGAGTCGCGGATGACCGTATCGCTCGAGGATGCCCGTCGGATCATCGCCGCCGGGGAAAGGTATGCGATTCACCTCGGCCAACCGGTTAACCTCGCTGTCGTCGACTACGCAGGCATTCTGGTGGCCCATGTCCGGATGGGCAACGCCCGCCTGCAGACCGCCGACATCTCGGTCGATCGGGCCTGCGCGGCGCGGGCGCCCGCCGCACCGGCCCGCCTGGTGAACCACACCGGCGGCGAGGGCGGTTCCGTCGGGGACGAGGGGTTCGGCGGCTGGGAGCGTCCCGAGCACGAGCCCGGTTCGGGACTGACCGGCGCGCTGCCGCTGCGGCGGGACGGAAGGATCGTCGGCGCCGTCGGGGTCAGCGGCGCTCCCGCACCGCTGGATGAGGCCATCGCCCGCGCCGCCGCCGCCGCGTTCTGACCGCGCCGCTTGCGGTGGCGGAGCTCAGGCGTCCGGGTCGGGCGCCGGCGCCTCCACATGGCCGAGGGGGCGTCCGGGCGCCACCTCGTCCCGTACGAGCCGCTTGACGGCGGACGGCTCAGGAAAGCCCTGCTCCCGTCGGTCCCAGAGCACCCGGTCGCCGAGCCGGACGACGAACACCCCGCCGGTCGCGGGTACCAGGCAGACCTCGGCCAGATCACCCTCGAACGTGGTCAGCAGCTCCTGGGCGAGCCAGGCCGCCCGTGGCAGCCAGCGGCAGCGGGTGCAGTACTCGATCTTCAGGGTCGGTTTCGCCGCGGCCATCGCCCTATCCTTCCCCGCCGACCAGGTGGCAAGGGTGGGTCGGCGAATGTTTCGGCGGGCATCCGGCGTGACCCGCAGCCTAAACCCGCGGAATCAGCGTTCCAGCGAATCTCACAAATTATTCGGAATGGCATCGGTGCATGACGCCGTGCATCAAGCTTAGAGGAGTGAGCAGCGTCACGGCTGCGGCCGCGGGCCGCAGGCGACCGGAGGGCGGGGCGCGGCGTCGAGTGCGGGGCCGCCGCCGCGTCCTCGTCGGCCTGCTGGGCCTGGTGGTCGCGCTGGGGGCGGTCGGCTGCCGGGTGTCCGGCAACGAGAGACCGGCGACGCCGCGCTGCGCCGAACCGGGTGTCACCCCGGACTCGGTGCGCCTCGGGCTGCTCTACCCGGACACCGGCAATGCGGCGTCGCTGTTTGCGCCGTTCCGGGCCGGCGTCGACGCGCGGCTCGGGGTCGCCAACGAGGCCGGCGGGGTGGGCGGCCGCCAGGTCCAGTACACCTGGCGTGACGACGCCTCGAACCCCGCGGGCAACGAGGCCGGTGCCCGTGAGCTGGTCCGGACCGACCGGGTCTTCGGCATCATCGAGTCGACCTCGGTCGCCAGCGGTTCCGCGGCGTACCTGCACGGCGGGCGGATACCGGTGACGGGTACGTCGCTGGAGGCGGCCTGGACGCAGAACGACAACATGTTCAGCTACTCGAACATGATCTCGGATGGGCCGTCCGTCACCACCTGGGGCGCGTTCGTGGCCGAACGCGGCGGGCGTAACGCGATCATCGCGCAGTCGGCGTTCTCGGCGACGTCGGTGACGATGGCGGACAAGCTGGCGCTGAGCCTGCAGGCGGCGGGTATCCGGGTCGTCGGGCGGGTCGACGCCACCGGGCCGATCGACATCCCCGGCATCGGGGAGAAGGTGCGGGCCAGCGGCGCGGACGTCCTGGTCGGCGCGGTCACCGGCGCCGCCTTCGGCCAGGTGGTCGTCGGTGCCCGCGCCGCGCGCGCGAACCTGCGCGTGATCCTGTCACCCGTCAGCTACGACCAGCGCCTGCTGAAGGTCTTCGGCCCGGTGCTCGCCGGCCTCTACACGTTCGTCGACTACCAGCCGTTCGAGATGGGCGCGCCCGCACACCAACGCTTCCTGGCCGCCATGCTCAAGTACGCCCCGCAGGTGTCACCGCCGGCCCAGCAGGCCGCTCTGTCCGGCTGGATCTCGGCCGACATGTTCCTGCGGGGGCTCGCCGCGGCCGGGCCGTGCCCGAGCCGGGAGGCGTTCATCCGAGGGCTGCGCGGGCTGAAGGGTTACGACGCCGACGGCCTGCTGCCCGCTCCGATCGATTTTTCCTCTCATTTCGGGCAGATCAACCGCTGCTATACCTTTCTGCAGGTCGCCGCCGACGCCAAGCATTTCGAGCTCGTGCCGCCGGCACCCCGCTGCGGCGACGAGATCGGCCAGTAGGGGCCGGCACCGCCGGGGAGTCGTCGCCCGCCCGCCGGCCGCGGCGCCCTGCCCGCGTGGGCCGTCTGCGCACGTCCGCGGGCCGACATCGGTGCGCCCGCTGGCCGTACCGACGCGGCGTCGGGGGGTGTGAGCCGCTCCGCCCCGCCAAGCTGCCCCTGTTGCAGACGGTCGGACTAGCATCGTCGGGGCGGCATAAAGACATCGCAGTCTCGTGGGCCGGTCCACGATCGCCGTCGGTCGTCCCGGTCCGCCACCCGAGCTTCCGGATGACCTGTACCAGGAGATGCCAGTGAGTTCAACGCCCGTCAACGTCACCGTTACCGGCGCCGCCGGTCAGATCGGCTACGCGCTGCTGTTCCGCATCGCGTCGGGCCAGCTGCTGGGCGCGGACACGCCGGTGAAGCTGCGGCTGCTGGAGATCCCGCAGGCCGTCCGGGCGGCCGAGGGCACCGCCCTCGAACTCGAGGACAGCGCGTTCCCGCTGCTGGCCGGGGTGGACGTGTTCGACGACGCCAAGCGGGCGTTCGAGGGCACCAATGTCGCCCTGCTCGTCGGCGCCCGTCCCCGGACCAAGGGCATGGAGCGCGGCGACCTGCTGTCCGCCAACGGTGGCATCTTCAAGCCGCAGGGCGAGGCGATCAACAGCGGCGCGGCGGAGGACATCCGGGTCCTGGTCGTCGGCAACCCGGCGAACACGAACGCGCTCATCGCCCAGACGCACGCGCCGGACGTGCCCGCCGAGCGGTTCACCGCCATGACCCGCCTCGACCACAACCGCGCGATCGCGCAGCTGTCGAAGAAGCTCGGCGTCCCCAGCGCCGAGATCCGCAAGATCACCATCTGGGGCAACCACTCGGCCACCCAGTACCCGGACATCTTCCACGCCCAGGTGGGTGGCCGCAGCGGCGCCGAGGCCGTCGGCGACCAGAAGTGGATCGCCGAGGAGTTCATCCCGCGGGTGGCCAAGCGCGGCGCCGAGATCATCGAGGTCCGCGGTGCCTCCTCGGCCGCCTCGGCCGCCTCGGCCGCCATCGACCACGTCTACACCTGGACCAACGGCACCCCCGAGGGGGACTGGACCTCCGCGGCGATCCCGTCGGACGGCTCCTACGGCGTGCCCGAGGGGCTCATCTCCTCGTTCCCGGTGACCGCCGCCGGCGGAAAGTTCGAGATCGTGCAGGGCCTGGAGCTCGACGCCTTCTCCCGGGAGAAGATCGACGCCTCGGTGCGTGAGCTCGCCGAGGAGCGCGACGCCGTCCGCGCGCTCGGCCTCATCTGAGTTCTCCCGAGCGCAGCGCACCATCCGCGGAGCGCGCGGGCGGCACTCGACCGTCCGCGCGCCCCGCCGGCGAAGATCTGCACCGGACTCTGTCGCGGATGTGACGCATCCGCCCGGTGCCGCCCACCCCGGGCTTAGAATTCGTGCGAGAAACGCGCCGGCCGGCGAACGCCTGCCGGCGTCGGCCGCATCCTGGGATCGGTTCGGGGGCTCGTGATGCAGGGGCTGAGCGAGATCGAGATCAGGGCGCTCGCCAACGCCTTCAACATGCACCTCAAAGCAAATCTGCTGTTGGTGCGCGCCGGTCTCACCCGCGACCGGGTGCCGGAGTTCACCGGCACGCCGTATGACTATTGGTCGGAGATCTCGGCGCAGCTCGAGGACGGGCTGCTTCCCGACGGCAGGGCGCGCATCCTCGCCGCCGCGGCGAAGTCGTTCCCGGCCAATGAGGTTTTCCGCGTCGGCTCGCGGCTCGCTGCGCCCCCCGATGTTGCCGTGCCCCCCGATGTTGCCGTGCTCCCCGATGTCGCCGTGCTTCCCGATGTTTCGCCACTGGTCGTCGATGCGTCCTCGGGCGCGTTCTCGACCGTGCGGAGGCGTCAGCGGCCGCCCGTCGGCGCACCGGAGCACGCCAGCCTGTTCTTCCTCGACGCCCGCCGGTACAGCCGGCGCAGCATGCTCGGCCAGGTCGACTGGCGGGCGGCCCTGCGGGAGATCGTGGCGGCGGCCATCGATGGGCTCCGGCTGCCGGGGGAGTCGATCCGACTGCTTCAGGACCACGGCGACGGTTTCCTCGGCATCGTGGCCGGAACGGAGCCCAAGGCGTACCTCGCCAGCGATTTCGTCCGCGAGCTGCAGATCGCCCAGCGCGCTTACAACGACGGGCGCGAACCCGACAGCCGGCTGCGGCTGCGGATGTCGCTGCACCACGGCGACGTGGTCGTGCATGGAACCGGTGCCGCGGGCGACGCCGTCGTGGTCGCCGCTCGGCTGATCGACGCGCCCCAGGTGCGCGGCATGTTGGAGCGCTATCCCGACGCCGACCTGGTTCTCGCATTGTCCCCGGAGTACTTCCGCAACACCGCCGCCGAGCGGATGCGCGGTCTCGACCCGGCGGCGTTCCGCGAGTTCGACGTGGCGGTCGGCGAGAAGTACGCCGGCACCGCGTGGGTGACGCTGCCCGGTCATCGGGAGAATCCTCCCCTCGGCGAGGATCCCGCCGAGCCCCGGGCTGTGGACGTTCCAGGGCCCGTGGACGCGCCGGCGGGTGTGGTGCCGAGCCCGCCGCATGCCGCCGCTGCGTCGGCGGCCGACTCGCGTGGCGATACCGCGCATGCCGCCCCGGCCCCGGACGACGTTTGGCGTGGCGGTGCCGCGCAGCGGCCGGGCGTGGACGAATGGCGCAGGCAGGCCGAGGATCGCCGGCGGAGTCGGAAGCGTCCGACCTCGCCGCCGCCGTTCCCCGGCGGCCGTACCTGACGCGCTGACCGCGGGATGGCCGCTGTCATGGGGTGGCCGCCTGCACCGCGCCGCCTGTCGCCGCGGCGAGCAGCTGACCCAGGCCGCGGCCGTAGCTGGTGCTCCCGTCGAAGCGGCTCCACTCCGCCAGCGCCGTCATCATGGTCCGCAGTTCCATGGTGGACGCCTCGCCGGTCCGGGCCCGCTCGATCAGGCTGTGCACCCGGGCGGTCCAGGTGAGGGCGTCGTCGCCCGCGGCCCGCGCCCGGCGCGCCGCCTCGTCGATGCGGGCCCGCCGCAGGATCGGACGGCCGGTGGCGGTCGGCGCCTCGGCGAGCCGGAGCAGCCCGGCGGCCCGCCCGGCGTCGGAGTTGATGCGGCCGTAGCCGGCCAGCGACCGGCGCCACAGCTCCTCGGCCCGGTCCAGGTAGGCGGGACGGGCCACGGGGATCGGCGAGCCGTCCGGCCTGCGCCCGAGGGTCTGCGCCCCGCCGTCGGGATAGCCGGCCCAGTCGCCCCGCACGAGGGCCGCGTGCGCCAGGGTGGCGTCGTCGGCGCCGCCCAGCGTCTCCACCGCGTCCAGCGCGACGCCGGCCTCGGCCGCCCGATCCAGCCGGAACAGCAGGTCGGCACGCAGGATCCGGGCGTATGCGCTGGCCTGGCTGACGGGCAGCGTGGCCAACCGAGCGACGAGTGCGTCGGCCATCGTCAGCACGTCCGCCGCCGCGTGGGCAACGTCCTCGACACCCCAGCCGGCGCTCGCCGCGGCCCGCTCCGGGCGTTCCGCCACGACCAGGCCCGCGGACATGAGCGGCTCGGCGGACGGCGGCATCCTGCCCGGGGCAGGCAACTGGGCTGGGGCAGGCAACTGGGC
>NZ_JAMPTM010000335.1 GCF_025403375.1 Frankia gtarii | reverse complement strand
GAGACAGGGGTGAGGGTGAGCAGGAGCTCGGCGGGTCTGCCGTCGATCCAGCCTGCTCGCCCGCCGGCCTCGGTGAGGACGGCGTTCGGATGCCGATCAAGGTGGCTGCGCAGCAGGGCAAGGTGGGCGTTCTGGTCCAGGTCGAGGCGCAGCCGTACGTCGTCGTCGCCGATCAGCACCTCCCGCGGGATCTGGCGGGGTTCGCGGTGCTGGTGCCAGGTGTCCAGCCACTGTGACCATGGTGCGGTGCGGGCGGGTAGCGCGGTCGCGGGGATCGTCCAGCGGGCCGGATGCAGGATGGAGCGGCCTCGCCGGACCTGTGGCAGGAACGGCAGTGTGCTCGCGTGTCCCCAGTCGAACCGGGCACAGGGCGCCGTCCATGCCGTCCAGATCTCCGTGAGGAAGCGGACGAGTGGCTGCTGGATGGTCGGCAGCCGCACGCAGTTGACCAGCAGCGGCTCGACCGGCCGCCCGGTGGTGAGCGACACCAGCCACAGCCGCTGGCCGTCGCCGGCTACCGCCAGATCTTTCAGCGTCCAGGGCGGGTTGGGGTGGAAGTCGCCGACGGGCAGGACCGGAAGGAGTTCGGGTGTGCGGGCAAGAGTGGTGAGTCGGGTGTCCAGGGGAGGCGCGGATAGCTGCACGGTGTCTGCGCCGGGTAAAGCGGTCGGCAGGCTTGTATAGACGCCGCGGAAACGTTCCCGCTCGGCGGGAGTGAGCAGGTGCAGGAACCGGGCAGCGGCGACGCCCGCATGCCGGGCCCCGCTCACCACCGTCAACGTGAACATGCCGCGGTCGAGATCGTGCGGTGTCGGGGCGTCGAGGGCGAACCGCAGTTCGGTGTGCGGGATCGGTGGCCGGTCGTCCTCGCCCCGAAGCCGGCCGATCAGATCGTCATCCAGGACCACCTCGGCGCAGCCATCCAGAGCGGACTGCTGCGCGAGCGTCGCGAGCAGACTGTCCCGGACGGTGAACGTCGTCGGGTCACGGCGACGCGAGCCCCGGTAGCCGGCGGGGAACCCCAAGGTGCGCAGGACATCGTCCAGCGGCACGGCCGCGCCCGGACCCCACCTCTCGCTGAACGCGGCATGGTAGGCGGCCCAGCCGGGCAGGTGCGGCGCGACGGCGACGAGCGCGGCGGCGGCTTCCTGCGCCTCGCGGACCACGGCGGGCGGCAGCGTCACCGTGCAGTCGACGTGCAGATCGACCGTGGTCCGGCCGTCCGGTGCGGGGAGGGCGATGTGGTGGGCCAGGTGCGCGGCCGGATCGGTCACGGTCATCGGCGGCCGGATCGCCGACAGCAGGACACCCGTGTTCACCAGGGCGGCCAGCAGGTCCTCGGCCGCCGCCGCGCTGCCGGCCAGTCCGTCGGCCACCGTCGCGGCCAGTTCCTTGAACGGGACGGGGGCGCTGGCTGCCTCGATCGCCAGCCGCACCGGGCCGGTCAGGTCGATCTCGACATCCCAGGCCCGGTCGCCTTCAATGCGGGCACAGGGCAGCACCCATGCTCCGCCCCGCCGATACCCCAGAGAGTTCGTCACGACCGTGACCGATCGCAGGATCGCCCGGTCGCGTTCGGCCACAGTCACGTGATCGGCGATAGACCGGTCATCCGGGCGGGTCACCTCACGATGCCGATCCCCCCAGCGGACCGCCGCACGGGAGCCGAATTCGACCCGAGCGACTCCGGCGAACCTGCCGAACGGGGTCGCCCTGCTCGTCCACCGCAGCAGATACCGGACCGTCGCCTCGACGAGGCGCCGTAGCCTGCGCCTGTCCATGGGCTCGTGGGCCAGCGCACGGATGATGCGGGCGGCCAGGTCGGGCGCGGCCTGCTCGACAGCCGCCGCGAACTCGGGCAGCGCCCACACCTCCCGTAGCCATCCCAGCCACTCCTCGGGCCGGCTCGTGGTGAGGTCGGGCCACGCGGGCAGCGCCAGATCTCGGGGGTAGGAGGCAGCCCTGATCAACGCCGCGTCGACCGCTCGATACATGTCTGGCTCCGCATCGCCGGGTTGGGGGACGGAGGCCCGGCCGCCTTCGGCCGGGCGCTCCCTGGGATGAACGGTGTCAGTCGCTGGTGGTCGTGCAGGCTTGCGACTCCGTGTTGCCGGAGCCGCACTCGTCGTCGGTGCTGGTGGCGTGGCCGCTCGCGACGGACCCGGCGTCGACCAGACGCAGGTTCAGCTCGTACTCGTCGCCCATCAGGGGGTTCCTTTCTCCTTGGTGGTGAAGGCCAGGACGACACGGCTGTGCCGCTTGTCCAGGACCGCCCCGTTCGGCAGGTCACCGTCAGGGGTGTGCGCGGGAAGGACGTGGAGCGTCGGAGACGGTTGACCCGCGTCCACCCACGCACGCATGTGCTCGACCATCCGCCCGGCCGCCGCGGCGGCCTCGGTCCCGTGGGCGTAGGCGCCGAGATCGAACCGCCTGTCGGTCCAGCGCAGCGCCGACCGGTAGGTGAACGTGTCGTCGTCGAGGGTTGCCGGGGTGCCGAACCGCCAGCCCGGGGCGACGACGCCGGACTTGACGGCTGTCGCCTGTGCCGAGAGCACCAGGAAGTGCGTCTCGTGGATGAGGCGGGTTGCCAGCCACAGATCCAGGTCCGCGAGGATGGTGGCGGGCGGCAGGCTCACCCCGACCCACGCCTCCTCGCGGGGCTGCGTAAGGAGGGCACCGACAACGTCGAGGTCGTGGTCGACCCGCTGGTCTTCGTCCAGCCGCAGATGGACACCGTCGGCGATGTCGAGGTACCGCACCTCGTGGGCTCCATCGCCCTGCATGGAGACGAACCCGCACTGGCGGCGGCTCTCACTGACCAGACGGTCCCCGCGGCGTCGCAGCGCCCACGACCGGGTCATCCCGAACGTGCGCAACGGCACGACCAGCACACCGTCATCGGTAAGCTGATCATGCCACGCAGGCGGGATGTCCCACGCCCCGACCGTGACGATGATCAAATCGTAGCGGCGACCGGGCACGATCGGATGCTCGGCGTCCGCGCACACCACGGTCACGTCGTGGTAGCCCGCCGCCGCCAGACAGGCGGCTGCTCGGCCGGTGACCTCGGGGTCGATGTCGACGGTCGTGACCGATCCCGACGGGCCGACCAACTCCCGCAGCAGTGACGCGTTGTAGCCACCGCTGCCGATTTCCAGCGCGTGCCGGCCCTCCAGACCGCCGAGCGCGTTCGCTGCCTGACCGATCATCTCCGCAATCAGGTACGGCGCCGACACGGAGCTGACCGCTTCCGCGCCGCGCATCTTCTTCAGGACGGCCGTGTTCGCGTCGTACGCCTCTTCCAGAGGCAGGCCCGGCGTGAACAGCTCGCGGGGAACGGTCCGCAGCGCCGCCTCCACCTCGGGCCGCAGCACAAGCCTCTTCGCCGCATGATCGGCAGCCAGCCGGTCGACCATTGCGTTCCGGAGACCCTCACTACTCATAGTGTCGACGCTCGTCACGGTGTCCTCTCTCGATGCGTACAGCCGCCGCGGGTCGGACGGCCCTCCTGGCGTTGACGGTCTTTCCAGCGCGGATGGCCCAGGATGGCGGCTTCCTCGACCGCGTTCTCGCGCAACTGCCAAGATCACAGTCACGGTAGGTGTCGCACGCCACCACGATGGCCGGTGTCAGGAGACGAGCCATTCCCCCACCGCGAACGTCTTCTTCGGCATCTATGAGGCCGTTGACCTGCGCGAACACTGCCGTATCCTCGGCTTTATTCGGCGTGATCATGCCGATGCCTTCGGGGGTCCCTCGGGGTGCGATCTCACTCGCCGTCCGGAGGGTGCTGCGGGCTGCACAGAGACCTGTGCGCCCTCCTCATCTCTGCGAACGCTGCCGCTGGCCGCTGCCGGGGATGGCCAGGTGATCGCGATGCGGGTGTGGCGTCGGGCGAGGACAAGGGCGTCGGGGGGCAGCAGCTCGTCGGGGGTGTGCGCGGGGTAGGCGGTAATGCGGGCGTTCAGGCTGGTGCCGTCCCAGGATCTGATGAGGCCGACCAGCTTCTCGACGGTGGTGTCGGCGTGGGGTCCGTGGCCGAAGGCGCCGTACTCGAACTGCTCGCGTGCCTCGCTGGTGGCACGGAAGGTCAGATACGCGAAGCTGTCCCCGTCGAGAAGGGTCGGGACTCCCAGCCCCCAGGAGTGGGCGACCAGGCCGCGGTCCATGGCGGCCTTCGTCGCGGCCAGCAGGCCGAAGTCGGGCAGGGTCATGGCCATCAGCAGGTACAGGCCGTCGAACCTGGTGTTCTTCCCGACGGTGATCCCCGACCACGCCTCCTGCCGTGGCATCGGCAGGGCGGCACGTAGTCCGTCGGCGTCGGCCTGTTGGTCGTCGTCCAGGCGCAGGCGCACGTCGTCGCCGTGGAGCGAGACCAGTCGTTCCCGCCGTTCCCCGACTCCTTGCATGGGCACGAAGCCGCACAGCTCGTAGCCCCGGTCCACCAGACGACCGTTCTCCTGCTCGAAGGCCACCGAGCGGGTCAGGCCCCGCATCCGCAGCGGGACGACGAGCCGGCCGCCTTCGGCGAGCTGGTCACTCCAGGCCGGGGGCAGGTCCCACGCGCAGACGGTGACGATGATCCGGTCGAACGGAGCATGCTCCGGCGCACCGAACTCCCCGTCCGTACGCCGCAGGTGGACGTTCTCGTAGCCCGCCGCCGGCAGGAGTCGGGCTGCCCGGTCGATGACGTCCTGATCGATGTCGATCGAGGTGACCTGGCCGGCCTCGCCTACCAGTTCAGCGAGAAGCGCCGCGTTGTATCCCGACGACCCGATCTCCAGGACCCGCATCCCCGGGCGTACCTCGGCCTGCTCCAGCATCATGGCCTGAATCCGCGCGGCGGACACCGAACTGATGCTGACCCCGTGCTCGTCCTTCTTCGTCACGTAGTGGTGCTCGGCGGCGTACGCCTTCTCCACCGGGACCTCGGGGATGAACAGGTGCCGGAGCACCGCCCGCACCGCCTGCTCCACCTCGGGCGTCACGATCGCCTTCAGCTCGCGCAGTTCCCGAATGAGCTCCTCGCGCAAACGAGGGATATCGGCCGGCTGCGCATCCGAATGATCATGAGTGATCTCGGTTGCTGAGGTAGGCACCAGGCTTCTCCTCGAACTCGGATGGTGACCTTGAGTGATGGCCTGTCGACCCTACGATGCTGACACCCTCCCCGGCGTGGGTGGATCAGGGTGTCGCATCTTGCGAGACCGCCAAGATCACAACCAGGTCGGACGTGAGGCGTCACTAGGGTGCCTGACGCCAAGGGGCGAGTCATTCCCTCCACTGTGAACGTTTTCTTCGTCGTCCAAGAGGTGTCTGACCTGCGGGAACGCTGACCTCGGGGTGCACTTGTTCAACGTGATCATGACAGTTTGTTCGGCAAGTTCCCCAGAGATTTGATCTTGATTTTCCGTCTGGTCTGGATGCCGCTGCGACCAGAGCACGGTGGACCTGCCGTCCTGGGTCTCGCGTCCCGGCGAGTGCCGACGCTGGGGCCACGGGAACTCCGGCCCTGCGCCATGTGCGGCCGTCCGGTGATCCGAACGCCGCGCGAGAGCCAGCTGGCAGCGGACCGCGGCCACCACGGCGAAGCCGCCGACGGGTGGCAGACTGTCCCCCAGGCGCGCGAGTTCCGGCAGGCAATGAAGCAGATCCCCACGGCCACCACCGTCTGACAGCGCGCAAGCCGGCTATCCGGCGCACTCTCCGACGGCCCCCGGATTCTCCCGAGGAAGGACGAGCCTTCATGGCCCAGTTTGATGACCACCGGTGGATGACGCGTGCCATCGCACTCGCTCACCGCTGCCGACCGGCCACCGGCGCCTACTCGGTGGGTGCCGTCATCGTCGACGAGAACAACGAGGAGATCGCGTTCGGGTTCTCCCGGGAAGTCGACGAGGCGGTGCACGCCGAGGAGTCCGCGCTCGCCAAGGTCGCACCCGGCGACCGCCGGCTCGCCACCGCGACGATCTACAGCACCCTCGAACCCTGCTCGCAGCGCAAGTCCCGGCCCCGCACCTGCACTCAGCTCATCCTGGAAGCGAAGATCCCCCGGGTGGTCATTGCCTGGCGGGAACCCAGCCTTTTCGTCGCCGACTGCCAAGGCTACGAACTACTCGCCGCCGCCGGGGTCACCGTTGTGGAAATGTCTGAACTCGGCGAGCAGGCCCGCGCCATAAACGCACACCTGTCCGTCTGACCATCGCTATCCCCCTTTGCCACGCTGGGATACGCGCATGGTCGTTCGGGAGGCCAGGGCCCGACCGGGAGCACGGAGGCAGACCGTCGTACCCAACGGATTCTTGCCGCCAAGGTCAGCTCTCCGCCCGGCGAGGCCGCATAGCTCGTCGAGCGGGACACGGCGTCGTCCATCTCCGCTGTGGTGTCGCAGCGGGGTCGCGAGGCCGTAGGAGCGCACCATACGCACGACCCTGTCGACTACCGTGAAACGGTCGGTTTCGTGCTGTGGGTGGCGGACACGAGATCGTGTCCGGGACCGGAGAGGATGTGCGGCGTTGTCATGAGTAGGCCGAGCCAGCGGGTGGAACAGGACGCGCTGCGGGAACGGATGCGCGCGGTCGGGATGAGCCACGACGAGATCGCCGTCGAGTTCACCCGCCGCTACCGGCTACGCCCCCGCACCGCCCACCGGCAGGCCCGCGGCTGGACCCAGCAGCAGGCCGCCGACCGCATCAACGCCCACGCCGCCCGCACCGGCCTCGACCCCGACGGCGCCGCCACCATGACCGTCCCTTGGCTGTCCCAACTGGAAACCTGGCCGCTCCCACCC
>NZ_JAMPTM010000334.1 GCF_025403375.1 Frankia gtarii | reverse complement strand
CCACCCTAGACGTGTAGGTCCTGTCTACTCGGAGTCGTAGACGATCGATCTTGAGTAACGGTTACGTTGCCGTACCTCCCCCGCCGTCGAACCTCAGACCACGGACATACCCCGGTAACGGCCGATTGCGGTGCGCGGGAGGGACTGCAGTGCGATGCGCACG
Source organism: Frankia gtarii (assembly GCF_025403375.1). GTDB lineage: Bacteria > Actinomycetota > Actinomycetes > Frankiales > Frankiaceae > Frankia > Frankia gtarii. The sequence goes on along the minus strand of NZ_JAMPTM010000334.1, from coordinate 6,701 downwards.
ACCCGCCGCCCGCAGACCGTGCAAAACGCACCGCAACCAGCCCCGCCCCGATTCGGACCCGCTCGTTCCAGGACCCGACGCCGGCCCCACGGGCCCGCCGTAACCGACACTCCATGCCCATCGATTTTCCACGCACGCCGATGGGCGGGTGCCCCCCGCACGTCGCCACCGTCTCAGGAGTTCCGCCGGCCCGGCAGCCGTACCCGCCCTCCGTCCGCGGCCACGAGATGCTGGAGGTTGGTTGGAGTATCTCACCGGAGGAAAATCAGAACGTTGCCTCAGCGGTCCGATGGCACGTCATCCTCCACGCTCGCCAGAAAGGTCCGGTTTACATCAATCAGGTGATCAAGCGCTTCCCTGGCGGCGGCCAGGCTGTCAATTGTGAATGAAAGACGGGTTCGCTCCTGATTCATTACGGTCAAGGCTTGCCGAGCTCTGTCCATGTTGGGCTCCGTCATACAGGGGACCATCCGAGCGAGGTTTCTGCTGGACACTCCGGCGGCCAGGAATATCTGAATCAGCGCCACCCGCTGGACATGATCGTCGCCGTAGCACCGCTGACCTCTGGGAGACCTTGCGCTGACCGGCAGCCCCTGCTGCTCGTAATAGCGCAGCGATCGACGGCTTGCTCCTGTCCGGGCGGACAGTTCACCGATCCGCATCTCAACCCCTCATATGCGTTGGGTCACACCGACTTGCCCTTGACATTGATGTGAGCGTTTAGGTTAGCCCTATGGCCAGCAGCCCACCACAAGGACATCCGGTCGCCGGCCTCTCGCTTTCGCGAGCACGAAGGGGAGAAGTCTGTGATCAAGTTCGCTTTCATGATCAACCGTATCGATGGAATGAGCTTCGAGGAATTCGTTGAGTATCACCGAAACCGCCACGCCCCATTGTTCGCATCCATTCCTGAAGCGCGGAAGTACGTGAAGAAGTACACCGTCTCCCACCCGGTACCCGCCGAAGGGTATCCGAGTCCCGCCTACGACGGCCTCACTGAGATCTGGTTTGAAAGCTGGGGGGAGCACGACGCCTTCTTCGCTTCCAAGAATTACAAGGAGTTGGTGAACCCGGACGAGAGCAGGTTCATCGACATGAATTCGGTGGCAGTGATGGTCACCGAGGAAAGGGTTGTGGTCTGACCCTTTGGGCTGCGTTCTTTGTACCGTGGGCGATGCGGTGGGTCATCAACGTGGTGGCGGCCCAGGTGATCAGGGTTCAAGAAGATCGCCGGTCGGAAGCGGGGCGTGGTCACCGACACCCTCGGCCTGCTCCTCGCCGTGAACGCGGGCACAGGTCTCGCCGGTGATCGCAGGGCGTCGCAACTTCGTGATCGCCAGGACCCGTGTCTACCTTGCGACCGGGCAGATCTACGAAGCGGCGCAGACATGCAGCGGGTGGGAGTGCCGAGAGGACAGAGGCGACGAGGGCAGAGGCGACGCGGGTGGGGCGGCGGCGAGGGCGGGGCGAGGGCGAGAACTCTCCTGTGCGGCGCGACAGCGGTAGCGTTCGGCCACCGGGTATTGCGCGAAACAGCCACGTCCGCGGCGAAATCACCCGAATGCGGCGGCGCGGGCACACGTGGCTTACTGTCCGTCAACGAGGGAGCACGAATGTCCGACGAAGTTCTGGTCGAACACGCCGACGGGGTCACCGTCATCACGATCAACCGCCCGCAGGCGCGTAACGCCGTGAACCGCGCCGTGTCCGAGGGGGTCGCCGCCGCCCTCGACGAGTTCGAGTCCCGCAAGGACCTGACCGTGGCGATCATCACGGGCGCCGGCGGCACGTTCTGCTCGGGGATGGACCTCAAGGCGTTCCTGCGCGGCGAGAACGTCGCCATCGAGGGCCGGGGCCTGGCCGGCATCACGCTGACGCCGCCGCGTAAGCCGATCATCGCCGCGGTCGAGGGCTTCGCCCTGGCCGGTGGGTGTGAGGTCGTGCTGGCCTGCGACCTGGTCGTCGCCGCCGAGAACGCCGCCTTCGGCATCCCGGAGGTCAAGCGGAGCCTCGTCGCCGGCGCCGGCGGCCTGCTGCGCCTGCCCAAGCGCATCCCCTACCAGGTCGCCATGGAGCTGGCGCTGACCGGCGACCAGCTCTCCGCCGTCGACGCCCACCGCTACGGCCTGGTCAACGTGCTGACCCCGGCCGGCGAGGCGCTCGCCGGCGCCCGGGCGCTCGCCGCCCGGATCGCGGCGAACGGCCCGCTGGCCGTCGCCGCGACCAAGGAGATCCTCGCGTCGGCGTCCTCCTGGCCGGCGGACGAGGCGTTCGACCGCCAGGCGGAGATCATGAATCCGGTGTTCGCCTCCGCGGACGCCAAGGAGGGCGCGTTGGCGTTCGCCGAGAAGCGGGCGCCGGTCTGGCGCGGCGAGTGACCCTCGCCCGACAAGGGGACTGACACCCACGCGGCGGCTGCGAGCGGGGCGCTTCTCACTCTGCTCGCGGCCACCTTGCACACAACGGCGGCCGCCTTCCGCTGCGCGCGCCCCGCTGCGCGCGCAGCTGCGGCCGCGGGCGGCCCGGTGATGCCACGGCCATGGTGAGCGCGCACGTGTGTGGGGGCACAGGCCTGCCGGATCATTACGTGTAGTTGCTGACGCAACCTCATGCCTACCAGGCATAACGCCACAAAGGTGTGCTGGGTATCGTGCTCGCCAGCGGACATTTTACGGTAATGTCCGCGCTTCGGGTACGTGCCTGTTGTCACAGGCCGTGAGCATCGCACGTGTGGATCCGATCCGGCCCACCCTCTGGCGACGAGATCGGAGTCTGCCGCGCGCCGTTCGCTGATCGTCGCCCGTCCTCGCCGATCGTCCGTTGCCTGCCATCGAGGGGTTCGCTGCTTATGCGCCGCCGCCACACCCATTTACGACTCGCGACCGCCGTGTTCATCCTGACCGCGGCCACCGCCTCAGGCTGCGCCAACGGCGCGGCGGGGGCCTCGGGCGACTGCAACGCACCCGGGGTGACCAAGAACGAGATCCGCATCGGCATCGTGTACCCGGACACCGGCGCGGTGTCCGGGCCGCTGCAGGCGGCCCGCGCCGGCATCGACGCCCGACTCGGCGAGATCAACGCCAAGGGTGGCGTCAACGGCCGGAAGATCGTCTACCAGTGGCGGGACGACCAGGGCACGCCGGAGGCGAACGCGATCGCCGCCCGTGACCTCGTCGAGCACCAGAAGGTCTTCGGCCTCATCGAGTCCACGATCGCGGCCAGCGGCAGCGCCCAGTATCTCAGCGACCAGGGCGTCCCGGTCACGGGGCTGGCCGCCGAGGGGATCTGGTCGAAGTACCGCAACATGTTCTCGTTCTCGTACACCACCGGTACCGCGGTGGACACCTACGGCATGTTCGTGAAGTCCCGCGGGGGCAGCCGGTCGGTGCTGCTGCAGACCGCCCTGTCCGGCGGCGTCTCCGACGTGGGCACCAAGCTCGTCCAGAGCATGGCGGCGGCCGGCCTCAGCGACGGCGGGACCGTCAGCTACACGCCCGGTGCGGACAGCCCGACGGCGGTCGCCCAGCGCATCGCCGCCAGCGGCGCCGACACGCTACTGGCCATCACCGACACCGACGCCCTCGTCCAGGTCCTCGCCCAGCTCCGCTCCTTTGGGCACGCGCCCAAGGTCGTCATGGCGGTCAACGGGTACGACGCCGCGCTGCTCAAGCGGTACGGAGTCGGCATGGCCGGGGTGACGGTGCCGCTGTTCTACCGCCCGTTCGAGTCCGGCGGGCCGGCGATCGCCGCGTACGTCGCCGCGATGAGCCGCTACTCGCCGCAGATCGACCAGCCGCAGCAGGACATCCCGCTGCAGTCGTACATCCACACGGACATGTTCATCCGCGGGTTGGAGGAGGCCGGGGACTGCCCGACCCGGCAGGGCTTCATCGACGGTCTGCGCTCGGTGACGAACTACGACGCCGAGGGTCTCATCCAGCCCATCGACATCGCCCACGGTCTGGGCCGCCAGACCACCTGCTATGCCTTCGTGCAGGTCAACAACGCCGGCACCGCGTTCGACGTCGTCAAGGAGCAGCTCTGCGGCAAGGAGATCACTCCCTGACACACCCCGGGGTCAGGCGACGACGCGTCCGGCCCCGGGGATGCGGCACGGCCGCGGTGACTCAGATCGCCGGAGGCACCAGGACTCCGGGTGCAGCTCAGGACGCCGGGTGCAGCTCCGTGCGCAGCTCGTGGCTGCCATCGGGCAGGGCAGCCTCGTAGTACAGCCGGTGGGCGCCGTCCGGCAGGGGCACGATGCTGACGTAGCGCAACGCGCCGTCGCCGTCCGGGGAGACCGCGACCGGCTCGGTGCCGACGGCGTGGAAGCGGTCGGGGGTGACGCCGACGGCGAGGCCGGTGCGCTCGGCCCAGTTCTGCGCGGCGCTCGCCCGCCCGTCGTAGTAGGCGACCGGCTGGGTGCCGCCGGTGAGCACGGCGCTGATCCGCACGCCGCGGGCGTCCCAGTGGCCCGGGCGGGCGGCGAGCGCCGTCCCGGTCCAGGTCCAGTGCACACCGTCGGGGCTGGTGGCGTGCCGGCTGTCCATCCGGTCGGTGGCCAGCGGGTCGTCGAGGGGATGACAGGACGCCCACAGCTGCCACTGGCCGTCGAGCAGGGCGACGACCGGGTCCTTCACGGCGAGGGTCGCCGGGTCGCCGGGTAGCACGGTGCGCCGGTGTCGCGGGTCGAAGGCGGCCGGGGAGTCGGCCTCCAGCAGGTCCACCCACCAGTGCGGGCTGCCCGGGGTGGCGCAGCTGACATAGAGCCGCCATGAACCCTGCGGGGTCACCACCAGCGCGGGCCGCTCCAGGCTCTCCGCGCCGAACGGGTCACGCGGGATCTCGGCGATCTCGGTGAACGTCTCCCCGTCGGTGGAGCGGGCGATCACCAGCCCGTAGCCGCGGCCGCTGCCGATCGGGCGGCGCAGCCGGTAGGCCAGGTAGAACACGCCGTCGGCCAGCACCGCGCAGGGCGCGCCGGCCCAGAAACCCCGGCCCCGCCCCGGGGCGGGCGCCACGGTCGTCGCAGGCTGCCGGCCGGGCAGGGGGATGGTCTCGGACGCCGTGTGCTGCTGGCTGATTGCCACGCCGCAACCCTACCGTTTCGGTGCGCGGGGCAGCCTGGCAAGCGGGCCCCGGCAGGGCCGTCGCGCGGCTAGCATCCTGATTTCACCGGTCGGGTTACTTGGCTGTGCAGGCGTATGGCCCCCCGCCCGGCGCTGCCGGGTGCCCGGATCGGTCGACGCCGATCCCCGTTCGTCAGGAGCGACCACAGATGGCCCTTCCCGACTTCCTCGTCCTCGGCGTGCCCAAGGCCGGCACGACCGCGCTGCACGCCGCGCTGTCGCGGCATCCGGCGTTGTTCCTGCCGCAGGTCAAGGAGCCGAAGTTCTTCCTCTCCGAGGGCCCGCCGCCGGCCCGCGGCGGCCCCGGCGACGCCCAGACCTACCAGGAGCACGTGTGGCGCCGCCGGGACTACGAGGCGTTGTTCGCCCCGGCGCCCGCGGGGGCGCTCACCGGCGAGGCGACCCCGTTCTACCTCTACGACCTCGACGCGCAGAACCGGATCAGGCGGCTGCTGCCGAAGGTGCGCATCGTCGTGCTGCTGCGTAACCCGGTCGACCGTGCGCACTCCAACTGGACGCATCTGTGGGCGGCCGGGCTGGAAAGCGAACGTGACTTCGTCCGCGCCTGCGCGCTGGAGGAGCAGCGCCGCGACGCCGGCTGGGCGCATTTCTGGCACTACGTCTCCCTCGGCCGTTACGGCGAGCAGCTCGCCCACCTGTTCGGCCTGTTCTCCCGCGACCAGGTGCTGCTGCTGCGTTACCGGGATCTGCGCGACTCCCCCGCCGCCACGCTGGACCGCGTCTGTGAGTTCCTCGGCGTCTCCACCGGGCTCGTCGATCTGGTGCCCTCGGAGAACGTCACCCCGTTCGTCGCCGACAGCCCGACGAACGCGGCGCTGCGGGCGGTGCTGCGAACCGGGGGTCGCATCGGCCACCATTTCCCCGTGCCGGTGCGCCGCGCGGTGCGCGGCCCGCTGCTCTCGGCGCTGCAACGCCAGAAGGGCGGGCGGCCGAAGCTGACACCTGAGCAGCGGCGCGCGGTGCTGCCGTACTTCGTCGACGACATCGCCCGGCTGGAGGAGATCACCGGCCTGCCCTACCGTGACTGGCTCACCGTCGGCCTCGAACCCGAGGTGATCGACTGATCCCACCCACGGCGGCCCGCGCCGACGGCCCGCCGGCAGGACGCCGGTGGCCCCCGATCGGGCCGGCGGCGGTGCGGGTCAGCCCAGGGAACGCGGGTCCGCGGGGACGTCGACGGCGTGCGCGCGCAGCGCCTCCAACGGGATGACCTCCAACGCCCGCTCGTGGGTGCAGGCGAGCACGACCGGGGCGGCGACCCCGGCGTCGTAGGACTGCAGCCAGCGGACGGCGACGACGCACCAGCGGTCCCCGGGGCGCAGGCCGGGGAAGGAGTACTCCGGCCGGGGCGTCGACAGGTCGTTGCCGACCTGCCGCTGGTGGCGCAGGAAATCGGCGGTCATCACCGCGCAGACGGTGTGGCTGCCAAGGTCCTCCGGACCGGTGCTGCAGCACCCGTCGCGGTAGAACCCGGTCACCGGATCGGTGCCGCACGGTTCGAGCTCGCCACCGAGAATGTTGCGCTCCACTGCCACCCACCCATTTTCTCCC
>NZ_JAMPTM010000333.1 GCF_025403375.1 Frankia gtarii | reverse complement strand
CCACCGGCACCACCACCACCGGCACCACCACCACCGGCACCGGCACCACCCGCGACACCGGTGCCACCCGTCCGCTCGGTCCTCATCCCGGCGCGACGGCCGCCCCCGACAGGGACAGCGCCCGCTGGCAGGCGAGCACCCTGCGAGCCGCCGCTGCCACCGCGCAACGCAGCGCCGTCGCGTCGGTCAGCGGCCCGGACGACGCGCCGGCGTGCACCTTCGTCGCCGCGATCGTGACGCCGGGCCGGCTGACGGTCGGCTGGCTCGGCGACAGCCGGGCCTACCTGGTCGACCAGTCCGGCGCGCGACTGCTCACCGCGGACGACACCCTCGCCGCCGAGGCGGTGCGGGCCGGCCTGCTGCCCCCGGAACGGGCCGAGACGGGGCCGGGCGCCCACACGATCACCCACTGGATCGGCACGGGAAGCACGTCCGTGATTCCCCGCGTCGCCGCGTCGGCACTGAGCGGGCCGGGACGGGTCGTGCTGTGCAGCGACGGGCTGTGGAACTACGTCTCGGCGGCCGGTGCCCTCGCCGACCGGATCGCCGAGGTGGCGGCGGACGCGCCGCCGCTCGCGGTCGCCCGCCACCTGACGGCCGTCGCCCTCGCCCGCGGCGGGGGCGACAACATCACCGTGATAGTCATCGACATCCCCGGGGGGCAGTGATGATCACCTTCACCTGCGCGGTCAGCCAGAACGAGTTCCTCGCGCAGGGCGTCGGCGAGGTGCACGCGGTCATCACCGTGTCCGCCAGCAGCGAGGGGACCGCCGGCGACGGGGAGCGGCCGGCGGCCGGGACGGTTCCCGGCGCCGCTCCCAGCGCCGCCGAGGTGATCATCCTGGACTGCTCCGGCTCCATGGACTACCCACAGTCGAAGATCATCGAGGCACGGCGGGCGGCGCGGGCGGCGATCGACACGTTGCCCGACGGCGTCGCGTTCGCCGTCGTCGAAGGCACCGAGAAGGCCCGGGTGGTCTACCCGGAGAGCCCGGTGCTGGTGACGGCGACGGCCGAGACCCGGGCTGCCGCGGGCCGGGCCGTCGCTCGGCTGCGCCCCCACGGCGGCACCTCGATGGGCCGCTGGCTGCGGTTGACCGCGAAGCTCATGGCGTCCCGCCCGGACGCCATCGGCCACGCCATCCTGCTCACCGACGGGCAGAACGGCGAGAGCGCGGCGGCGTTGGAGGCATCGCTGGCCGCGTGCGAGGGCGCGTTCCAGTGCGACTGCCGCGGGGTGGGCGCCGACTGGCAGGTCGACGAGCTGCGCCAGATCTCCACCCGCCTGCTCGGCACCGTCTCGCTGCTGCGCGAGCCCGCCCAGATGGCCGACGACTTCCGCGCACTGATCGCCAAGGCCCTCGCCCGCGGTGTCGCCGACGTCGCGCTGCGGGTATGGACGCCGAAGGGTTCCACCACCCGCTTCCTGCGCCAGGTCTCCCCCGAGGTCGACGACCTGATGCCGCGCGCGGTCGAGGTGAACCCGTTCACCCGGGACCATCCGACCGGCGCGTGGGCGGCGGGCACCCGCGAGTACCACCTGTGCGTCGACGTGCCGCCGGCCGACGTCGGCGACGAGCGGCTCGCGGCGCGGGTGAGCCTGGTCGTCGGCGACGAGGTCGTCTCGCAGGCCCGCGTCCGCGCCGTGTGGACCGAGGACGCCGAGCTGTCGACCCGCATCGACGGCGTCGTCGCCCACTACACCGGGCAGGCGGAACTCGCCCGCGCGGTGCAGGACGGCCTCGCCGCGCGCCGCGCCGGGGACGAGGTCAGCGCCGTGACGCTGCTGGGACGGGCCGCGCGCATCGCCGCCGCGGCCGACGACGGCGCGATGCTGGACCGGCTCGGCAAAGTCGTCGAGATCGACGACCCGGTGACCGGTTCGGTCCGGCTGCGCCGCGACGTGGAGAAGCTCGACGAGATGGATCTCGACGCGGGTTCGACGCTGACGGTTCCCGCCAAGAGTTGACATCCTCCTCCGCGTGAACGCGGAGGATTCCAACATCTACACATCCACCGGGAGAGGAGGTGCGCAGTGTTGAGGTTCGCGGTTCACAGGCCGCCCCCCGGCGTCGCCTCCCCGCGCAGTCACCCACGTGGTTGCCCACTGATGTCCCAGGGCGATGTTGCGTGCCGCGTTCACGTCCGCGTTCGCCTGCTGCCCGCAAGCCCGGCACCGGAAGGCGGCTTGGCTCTCGCGCGCCTCCCGGTCCCGGGTCCCGCAGGTGTTACAGGTCTGCGACGTGTACGCAGGACTGATCTTCTCGACCCGGCCGGGGGCCTTCTGCTCCAACCGACGGACCAGCAGCCCCCAGCCGTGGGCGAGAATGCTCCGGTTCAGCCCGGCTTTCTGCCGCACGTTCCGCCCCGGCTCGGCGACCGTGCCACGGGCCGAACGGGTCATGTTCCCGATCGGCAACGCCTCCACTCGGATCAGGTCGTACCGGCGGGCCAGGTCGGTACTGGTTTTCTCGACCCAGTCCTTACGCCGAGCGGCCTCCCGGGCCTTCACCCGGGCGATCTGCCCGACCAGCCGGGCCCGCCGCTGCGACCCCCGCCTCGCTCGAGCAAGGCGACGCTGCAACCGGACCAGCCGGGTCGCCTCACCGGCGCGCAACCCCGGGCAGTGCAGCAACTCCCCGGTGGACAACGCCGCCGACACCACCACACCCCGGTCCACCCCGACGACCCTACCGGTGCCCGGGGCGGGAATCGGGTCGGGGACAGCCGCGAACGCGACATGCCAGCGACCCATACGATCCCGGGTGATCCGGTAGGACTTCGCGTCCGGGACGGTGCGGCTACGGCGGAATCCGACCCAGCCCACTTTGGGTATCCGCACCTGCGACCAGCGGCGGTTGACCTGCCGCACGTCACCGGGCCTGACCGCGACGATCCGGAACCCCTCACCCCGACTACGTCGACGCCACCCCGGCCGCCGATGCGAACCACCGAAAAAGTTCGCCCTCGCGGTCGCGAAGTCCCGCAACGCCTGCTGCTGCACGATCACACTGCCAGCGCCAAGCCAGTCGCACGCGCCCCGCGCCGCGGTCAACTGCCGATTCCACTCGGCGTAGCCGGGGGCGGGGCCACGCCGCGGGTTCCACCACGACTGCTGCTCCACACACAGGTTCCACACGAACCGCGCATGCCCACAATGCACAAGAAGAACCTCTTCCTGCGCCACGTCGGGATACAACCGGAACCTCGACACAAACCGATTCTAACCCACCAACAGGACCGCGGAGAAGAGGGTTCCGAGATTCCCGGACGACCCGGCCCCCCGCATCACCGAAACCGCCAGAGAAGACGACTGTTCCCCGGACAGGGAAATCATTCACCTGTTACAGGCCGCGTTCGCGCGGCGGTTCACCTGACGGCGAACCGCCTACCCCTGCCCCGCTCCGCGGGGAGCCGGATTCCTCTCCGGCCTGCAGGCCAGGGCATCCTCCGGAGTTCTCGGTGAGCCCGGAGAACTGCCCGCTCTGCGGGCGCCCACGTCGCGGGGTGGGGGCGCACTGCCCGGCCTGCGACCACAACTTCCACACCGGCACCGGCCCGCTACCGGCGAAGGCCGTCCCCCTGCGGACCGCTGCACCACCGGCCGCACCACCACCGGCCGCAGCGCCCGGCAGCGCAACCGCCGGCGGGGCCGGGCGCTGGAACGCGCGGATCGCCGTCGACCGGGCGTTCTTCGAACGGGGAGACGACTTCGAACGGGGAGACGACGCGAACGCACCAGCCTTCCCCGAACGGTCTCGTCCGGTGACCGTCGAGCTGACCGCCCCGCGGACCGTCATCGGCCGGCGCAGCCGCAGCCAGCGCACCCCGCCGGGCCTCGACCTGTCCGGCAACCTCGGGGATCCCGGGGTCTCCCGCTCCCACGCCGCCTTGGAGCTCATGGCGGACGGCTCCCTGCGCATCACCGACCTGGGCTCGTCGAACGGCACCTGGGTCGGCCCGGACCCGGGCCATCTGGTCCGCCTGACGCCGGGGGGCGCCGTGGTGCTCGACGACGGCGACCGCGTCTACCTCGGCTCCTGGACCCGGATCACCGCCCACCGCCGCTAGCGGCCCCGACCGGTGCGCCCGCCGCGACGGCCCGGCCCGGGTACGGCGGGCAGCACGCCCCCTCCCACCCGGACCTGACCGAAGGGGTAGGACTTTGTTACGGTTGCGCCCATTGCCATTTTCCGCTGCCGAGCAGCGTCGACCACGATGCATTTCCGACCAGCCGGTTTCCGCCAAACTTCTGGCCGGGAACCGCGCGAGAAAGGGGTTCGTTTTTGCGCCGTTGTGCCGGCCGACCCTCGGCTGCCGTAGGTCACAGCGGCGAGGGGTGAATCGCCACGTCCTGTTCTGGCAGGCTCAATCGTCGTGCGATCTATCCGATCTTTCGCGGTCGACGCCGCCGGTACCACCCAGCCGGGCACCGACTTCTTCCTTTCGTACGCCGGTCCGGACGAGAACTGGGCCACCTGGATCAGTGATGTTTTCGAGTCCGCCGGCCACACGGTGCGGATACAGCCTTCCGAATCGCCCGGGGGCCAGTACGATGTTTCCGATATCGGCGCCGAGGTGGCACGGGCGGAACGCGTCCTCGCCGTTTGTTCCCCGGCCCTCATCGACGCCCCCTGGTGCACGCCGGAATGGGCCGCGGTGCTGGCGACGCGGCCCCTGCTGCTGGTCCGGGTGGCCGACGGCCCGGTCCCCGCGGTGCTGGCGACCGTCCACCGCGTCGACCTGTTCGGCGTCGACGAGGCCGCAGCCACCCGGCGGCTCCTGCACGCCGTCACCGCGCCCGGCGCCTCCCGCCCGGCGGGGCCCGCTCCCGCCGCGCCGGCCGCCCCCTTCCCGACCCTGCTGCCCGCGGGGTGGAACGTGCCGCGCAGGGACCGGCCGGTCGTCGAGCGCGGGACGCTGCTGAGCGAGGTCCGCCGGGCCCTGACGGGCGGCCCGGTGCCGGCCGTCGTGCTCCACGGCCCCGCCGGTTGCGGACGCACCCAGCTCGCGGTCGAGTACGCCCACCGGTACGCGTCGGGATACGGCCTGATCCGGTGGCTGGACGCGGGACAGCTTCCGCTGCTCGGCCAGCAGATCGCCGCGCTCGCCGGGCCATTGGGGCTGGCGACCGGCGCCGGCGTCGACGAGACGATCGGTGCCGTCCTGGCCGAGCTGAACCGGCGGGACCGCTGGCTGCTGATCTTCGACGACGCCCGCGACGCGCCGGGGTTGTGGCGGTGGTTGGACCAGTCGCTGCCGGCCCGATCGGGCCACCTGCTGCTGGTCGACGCCGACGCCGACGCCGACGGGACCGCGGGGCGCGCCGATCCGGTGCCGGCGGTGGAAGTCGGGCCCCTGCCCCGCGTGCGGTCCGTCGCCCTGCTGACCGCCGGGCGACCCGATCTGGACCCCGGCGTCGCCGACGCCCTTACCGCCCGACTCGCCGACCAGCCGCTGGCGGTGGGTCTGGCCGCCCGGCTGCTCGCCCAGGATGATCGCGACCCGCGGGACTTCCTCACCGAGCGAGACGGCCACGACCCGGTCGAGCTGTGCTGGACGCTGTTCCAGGACCGGTGCGCCCAGTCGGCACCGGCGACCGTGCGGCTGCTGGAGCTGTGCGCCCTGCTCGCGCCGGCACCGGTACCCCTGTCCCTGTTACGCGCGGCGAGTCCACCGCCGCGCCGGGGGTGGATCGGGCACCACCACCGCCAGCGCCGCGGCGACGATGACGACGGCGAACGGGACCTGCACCGGATCGTCGCAATCGCCGTCGACCATGGCCTGGCCCGGCGCGCCGGGGACAGCATCGTCCTGCCCGCTCTGGTACGCGACGCGATCGCCGCGGGGCTGACCCCGCGGCGGCGCCGCGAGCTCGGCGACCTCGCCGGACGGCTGCTCGCGGCGGCATACTCGCAGAACCCGACCGACCGCCCGGTCTGGTCTGCGCAGGCACCTGTCGTCCCGCACCTGCTGGCGGCCCTGGACACCCTCGACGATCCCGACGACCCGCACCAGCTCCACGCCTGGGCGGACGTCCACTGCTCCCACCTGTACGCCCGGGGTGCCTACGCCGCAGCCGAGTACCTCGCCCGCGACCTGTATCGCCGGAACCTCAAACGATTCGGCCCGGACAATCGCGACACGCTGGCCAGCGCGAACAACCTGGCCGTCACACTGCTCGCGGTCGGGCAGCGCCGGGCGGCGCAGGAGGTGGAGCGGGACACTTTGGCCCGGCGGGGCCACTTCCTCGGCGAGAACCACCCGGACACCCTCGCGACCGCCGCCAACCTGGCGATCGTGCTGTGGGAGCTGGGTGAGCACGAGGCCGCCCGCGGCCTGCACGCCGACACCGTCGCCCGGTCCCGCGCGACCCTCGGCGAGGACCACCCCGACACCCTCGCCCGCGCCCACCAGCTCGCCGGGCGCCTCGGCGCCGTCGGCGACCTGGCGAACGCGCAGGCCCTCACCGAGGACGTGCTGGCCCGCCGGCGTCGCCTGCTCGGCGAGGACCACCCCGACACCCTCGACACGACCGCCGATCTGGCCGCCCTCCTGCGCGGGCTCGGCCGGTTCCGGGCGGCTCGCGCGCTCGACGAGGACCTACTCGACCGGCTACGCCGATTGCTCGGTGACGACCATCCCGACGTCCTCGCCTTCGCCAGCCGGCTCGCGAACAACCTGGACGACCTCGGCGAGTTCCAGTCCGCCCGACGGCTCACCGAGGAGGTGCTGGCCCGGCGCCGGCGCCTGCTCGGCGACGACCATCCCGACACCCTGGCCTCGACGCACAGCCTGGCCGCCAGCCTGTCGGCGAGCGGTGACTACCGCGGGGCGCAGGAGCTGTTCGAGGAGGCGTTGAGCCGCTGGCGCCGCCAGTTCGCCCCCGCCCGCCCCCGGAC
>NZ_JAMPTM010000332.1 GCF_025403375.1 Frankia gtarii | reverse complement strand
CCACAGCCCCTCCATCTCCTCCCGCCCAGCCCGTTGGAAGGGCCCGACGGCGAGAGCCGGATATGTTACCCAGCTCACATGGTGAGCTATGTTATCCAGGTCACAGATCTGGTCAAGGGGTGGGTCGCCGACGGTTCACCCGGCGGGGATGCCGTCCTCCAGGTAGACGGGCAGGTGCGGGGCGGCCAGGCAGGCCGCGACCCGGCGGGCCAGGCGCGCCGAGGCCCGCTCGGCGACCTCGGCGGGTGCGCAGTACCGGGCCGAGCGGATCTCCGCGGCCTGCAGGACCAGCGCATCCACCGGGATTGGCGGACCGTCCACGGCGAACAGGAACCGCAGCGCGTCCGCCCGCTGCCCGGTAGCGAGATGGTCGACGCACAGCAGGCGGCCGACCGGCAGGTCGAGCCCGAGTTCCTCGCCCAGCTCGCGCTGCGCGGTCTGCCGCGGGGACTCGCCGGGCTCGGCGATCCCGCCGGGGACCTCCCAGTTCGGCTTGTACGTCGGCTCCACCAGCAGCACGCGCCCGGCGGCGTCGCGCAGCAGGCAGCCGGCCGCCACCGCCTTCCTCGACCGGGCCACGTAGTCGTCCAACAGCGCCGCCATGGCCGGCACGTTACCGATAGCGGTCCGGCCATCCGGCTCGAACCGGGAAGCGCTGACCGTCCGGCGGATGGCGCCGGCTCGCCGGGATCGCGGCCATCGCCAGCACAATGCCGAGCTCGTCCCCCGGCTGGCGGCGTTCGCCGCCTGACCCGCCTGACCCGCCTGACGTCGCGGCGGGCGGTCGGGCCAGCCGGCCGCGATCGAGGACGACGAGGTGGTCGGCACGGGCGGCCAGCCGCAGGTCATGGGTGATCACGAGGACGGTCCGGTCGGCGGCGAGCCGACGTAGGGAGCGCAGCAGCGGTTCGGCGGCGGCGTCGTCGAGCCCCGCCGTCGGCTCGTCGAGGACCAGGACAGGGGAGTCGCGCAGCAGCGCCCGCGCGAGCGTGACCCGCCGTCGCTGGCCGCCGGACAGCCGCCGGCCGCCCTGACCGAGTGGCGTGTCGTAACCATCGGGCAGCCGGCGGGCGAACCCGTCCACTCCGGCGGCCCGCGCGGCGGCGGCGACCCGAGCGGGGTCGGTGTCCGGCTGACCCCAGGCGATGTTCTCCCGCAGCGTCCCGTCGACGAGCGGGCTGTCCTGGGCCACCACGGTCACGGCGCGGCGCAGCGAGGCCAGGGTCACCGAGCGCAGATCGTGCCCGTCGAGCAGGATCCGCCCGGCCGACGGGTCGTGCAGCCGTGTCAGCAGCCTGGTCACCGTCGACTTCCCGGCGCCGCTGCCGCCGGTGAGGACGGTCAGCTCGCCGGGGCGCAGGGTGAACGAGACGTTGTCCAGCGCGGGCTGGAGCGCGTCCGGGTAGGTCAGGCGCACGTGTTCGAACCGCAGATGGCCACGGACGTGGCCCAGTGGGCGGGCGTCCGGGGCGTCGTCCACCTCCGCGGGGTGGTCGAGGACCTCGATGATCCGCTCCCCGGCGGTCACCGCGGAGCCGACCGTCACGACGAGTTCGCCGAGCTCCTGCAGCGGGCCGTACAGGTAGCCGAGGAAACCGGCGAAGGACAGCAGGCCGCCGACGGTCAGCCGCCCCTGCGCGATCTCCCAGCTACCCATGCCCAGCACGGCCAGCACGAAGACGGTCTCCAGCAGGCTGGCCAGCACGCCGTTCGCCGCCGCGAGTCGGTAGGCGGCGAATCGGGCCTCGCGCCAGGCGGCGCCGTAACGGTGCAGCCGACGCAGCTCGTACGCCGCCATCCCATGGGTCTGCACGAGGGCGTTGGCCGCGATGTTCTCCTCGACGACGGCGCCGATGTGGCCCTCCGCGGCCCGCTCGGCCTGCGAGACCTGCCGCACGCGGCCCGCGAGCCGCCGGGTGAGCAGCCAGTGCAGCGGCGCCGCGGCACAGGCCAGCAGCGCGAGCTCCCAACGCAGGACGAAGGCGGCCGTGGCGAAGCACACCACCCCGCAGCCGGCGGTGATGGCCTGAACCAGGCCGGCGCCGACGAGGTCGTCGATGGCGTCCACGTCCGAGCCGAACCGGGTCATGAGGTCGCCGGCCGGCCGCTGCGCGAAGAAGGTCGGCGACAGCACGTGCAGGCGGGCGAGCATCGCCGCGCGAAGCCGGCCCAGCAACCGTCCCGACGCCTTCGCCTCCAGGCAGTGGCCCACGTACCCGCACGCACCGCCGGCGACGGCGACGGACAGCCACAACGCCGCCGGGCCCCAGAACTCCCGAGGTGAACCTGGTATGAGGGCCCGGTCGGTGAGCCGACCGAAGAGCCACACCGTGGCCGTCTCCGCGGCCGTGCCGGCGAGCAGCAGCGCCACCGCGCCGAGCAACAGCCCGCGCTCGGGCCGGACCAGGGGACGCAGGCGGCGCAGCACCCGACGGGTCGCGGCGGCCCCGTCGGGTGCCGCGGCCGACCCGTCGCGGGGGGCGGTCTGACCGGCAACCGTGCGTTCGGCGTGTCGCGCCGGCATTCCAACCGCCTTTCCCGGCCGGCCCGGGGTGCGGTGTCAATCACCGCACCCCGGGCCGAAAATGCCGGATCGCTGTTACCCGTGTGATGGCTTCCTGGGGAGCGGCCGGGGGTGCGGCCGGCGCGGCCTCTTCGGCTTGGGCGGCGGCGGAAGAATCTTCTTGAGCGGCATTCTTGAAATCCTTTCCTCTGAGTCGGCCTTCCTGCCGACGAAGGGACACGCTAGTTGACCGGAAGGGGATCTGGCTGTGAATTTCCTGGGTATTCCTGTGTATTGCTGTGATGCGGGCATCACATTGGGTGCCCCCGGTCGCCTACGCCGGACCGCCCCGGCGCCCCGGCGCCCCGGCGACCGGTCGGGGGGCCGGGAGCGGTCGCGGGCGGCTGCGGTCGAATGCTGGTAGGTCTGTCTTAGCGCGTCCCGTACCGGCGGGACTATGCGGACCTGACACGTCTGACTGCACTGTGCGTGACCGTCGGACGTTCGGCCGCTACACCCTGTGAACGGAGACGTTGATGAGCCAGGAGTTCCGAACGCTGAAGTTCGAGCGTGACGGAGGAGTGGCCCGGATCACCCTCAACCGTCCGGACGCCGCGAACGGCCTCAACCAGGAGATGTCCGCGGAGCTGGCGCGGGCGGCGGCCGCCTGCGACGGCGACCCGTCGGTCCGGGCTGTGCTGCTGACCGCGACCGGCCGTTTCTTCACCGCCGGCGGTGACGTGAAGGAGATGGCGGGCCACGGCGATCGCATCAACGTGGAAATCAAGAAACTCGCCGACGACCTGCACCGTGCCGTGTCGATTTTTACGCGGATGAACGCGCCGCTGATCGTCGCCGTCAATGGCGTCGCCGCGGGCGCGGGGGTCAGCATCGCGGCCGCGGGCGACCTGGTTCTCGCGGCCGATTCCGCCACCTTCACCATGGCCTACACCAACGTGGGGCTCAGCCCGGACGGCAGTTCCTCCTACACGCTGCCCCGGTTGATGGGGTTGCGCCGCACGCAGGAGTTCATGTTCACCAACCGTCGGCTGTCCGCCGCGGAGGCGCTCGAATGGGGACTGGTCACCCGGGTCGTGCCCGCGGGGGAGCTCGACGGCGAGGCGACGGCGTTGGCGCAGCGGATCGCGGCGGGTCCGGCCGACTCGCACGGGGCCATCAAGCGCCTGCTGGTGCAGACCTTCACCAACGGCCTGGAGACGCAGATGGAGCTGGAGGCACGCGAGATCGCGCGCAGCGCCGTCGGCGACGGCAGGGAGGGCATCACGGCCTTCGTCGAGAAGCGCGCCCCGAAGTTCACCTGAGCACCGCGCCGCCGAGACCGTCCGGCCCGTCCGGCCCGTCCGGCCCGTCCGCGTCCGCGCCCGTCCCGACATGACTTCCTCGCTCGACATTACTTGTGGTGGGCGATCGGATTCGGAGGGTGTGCTTAGCCGTCTTCCGTGCGGCGGCATACCGTGAACGTGCGCGCGGGTTGTACTGGAGGATGCGTCTGTGACTCACTTCGACCTGGTTCGGCCGCCTGTGCTGGCGGGTGCCGCCCTGTTGCGGGACGAGCCGTTGCGGCAGGACACCGGGCGGCAGAAGGAGGGCTGGGCCACCGCCCGGGTCGTCTTCGTCGACGAGGAGGGGCACAGCCCCGTGGTGCGGTCGGTGCCCGGCGTCGAGGGCGCGGACACCGGCCTCCGGCTGTGGACGCGGGCGGCGACCGAGGTCGCCGGCTCCCCGCCGCCGGACGCGCTGCTGCTCGGCGAGTCCGACAAGACCGCGTACTGGGCGGTGCGCGGCGACGCGGCGCAGGTTGCGGCCGGCGGCGAGGTCAGGTGGCTCAACCTGTTCTCGGCCGGCGCGGAGCTCGGCGAGCGCGACGCGGCGCTGCTGGCGGCGGCGGTCGCCCTGCTGAACTGGCACGGCCGGGCCCTGTTCTGCGCCCGCGACGGCTCGCCGACCCGGCAGGCCAACGCCGGCTGGGCGCGCATCTGCGAGGCACAGCACCACGAGGAGTACCCGCGGACGGACCCGGCGGTGATCTGCCTGGTGCACGACGGCGCGGATCGGATGCTGCTCGGCCGCCACCGGGCCTGGCCGGCGGGCCGCTTCTCGGTGCTCGCCGGCTTCGTCGAGGCGGGCGAGTCGCTGGAGGCGTGCGTGGCGCGCGAGATCGGCGAGGAGGTCGGGCTCGACGTCACCGACATCCGCTACCTCGGCAGCCAGGGCTGGCCGTTCCCGCGGTCCCTGATGGTCGGCTTCCACGCGGTGGCCGATCCAGCCCAGCCGCTGCGCCTGGACGAGACGGAGATCAGCGAGGCGTTGTGGATCACCCGCGACGAGGTGCGCGAGGCCCTGGCCCGCGGCGACGACTGGGCCTCCCCGTCCGCCGACCCGCCCGCGACCGCCACCCCGCCGATCCGCCTGCCCGGCCGGATGTCCATCGCCCGCACCATGATCGAATCCTGGTCCGCCGCCGGCTGACGGCTGACGGCTGACGGCTGTCGTCGGCCACTCGTCAGCGTGACGGCGGGGGGCCGGCGCGATGCCGCCCTCGATGCCCGCGGCGGTCCTGGCCTGTCATCGACTGGGGCGCATCAGGGCTTTCGGGCGATGGCGCCGTAGACGCTGACCTGGGCGTCGGTGAGGTCCTCGGTGGTGGGGTCCGGGCGCCAGCGGTGGACGACCTGTACGCCCGGGTCGGTGAGTTCCAGGCCGTCGAAGAAGCGCTCGACCTCGGCGCGGTGGCGCAGCCGCATCGTGACGCCGCGGCGCCGGTAGGTCTCCGCGGCCGGTTCGAATGTCGGGTCGTGGTCGCCGGTCGCGTTCGTCAGCGCGAGGTAGCTGCCGGACGGGAGTGCGTCGACGAGCCGGCGGACGATGCCGTACGGGTCGTCCGCGTCGTCGATGAAGTGGAAGATCGCGATGAGGGAGAGCGCAACGGGCTTCGTCAGGTCGAGGGTGCTGCGCAGCTCGGGGGAGGCCAGGATGCGCTCCGGCTCGCGGATGTCGGCGTCGAGGTAGGCGGTGCGGCCCTGGGATGTGCTGGTCAGCAGTGCGCGGGCATGGGCAAGGACGATCGGGTCGTTGTCCGCGTACACGACGCGGGTGTCGGGCGCGATGCCCTGCGCGATCTCGTGCAGGTTCGGCGAGGTGGGGATGCCGGTGCCGATGTCGAGGAACTGGCGGATGCCGACCTCGCCCACGAGGTGGCGCACGGCCCGGACCAGGAACGCGCGGTTCTGCCGGGCGGCGTTGCGGGTGTTCGGGAACGCGGCGATGGCCTGCTCGGCGGTCTCCCGGTCGGCGGGGAAGTTCTCCTTCCCGCCGAGGTAGTAGTCGTACATCCGGGCCGGATGCGGCACGCCGATGTTGAGGTCCGCCGGGCTGACCTCCGCTGCCACCGGTGTGAACCAGTGCGCCCCAGTCATGCCCGCCTCGGTCTCGCTCATCGCCACAGAACCCCTGCCCATTCGGTGCGATCGTTTCCTATCACCCTAATCGAGCTGGAATGAGAGCGCGCCGGGCCTCGATCGGCCAGTGTGGTGGTCCGCCCCGACAGACAACCATCTTCTCGATCAACCATCTTCTCGATCAACCATCTTCTCGATGTCAAGGAGGAACTGTGCCGACCGAGCCCGACGTCATCACCGGAGCCGACCTGGGCGCCGTCGAGCAGGCCGTCCGCTACGAGCTGGCCACGTTGCACTTCGGCCTGGCCGACGGTGGGCGGGCAGCCGAGGGTGTGCTGCCCTGGGTGGAGGGCGAGGGTGCGCACGGTCGCCTGCTCGGCTGCTGGCAGACCGAGCACGGCCCGCTGGGCCGACTGTTCGTCCTACGGTCGTTCGACGACGACGGGGAGCTCGCCGCCGAGCGGACTCGCGCCCGCCGGTCCAACGCCCCGTTCGGTGCCGACCCCGGTGGCGCCGTCACCGACCTCTCCCTGGCGAGCTTCGCGCCGTTCCCCTACGTTCCCCCGGTCCGCCCCGGGGAGTTCGGCAAGGTCTACGAGATCCGCGACTACCACCTGCGCCCCGGCGGCCTGCCGCCGACCATCGAGGCCTGGCGTGGGGCGCTGCCCGCTCGCCACGTCATCGACCCGTTGACCGTCGTCATGTACGCGCTCGACGGCCCGGCGCGGATCGTCCACATCTGGCCGTTCTCCGGCCTCGACGAGCGGGTCGAGATCCGTCGCGACCTCGCCGCCCGCGGCATCTGGCCCCCGGCCGGGGCGCCGGAACAGATTCTCGCCGCCCAGTCCAGCATGGCCTGGCCCACCTCCTTCTCCCCGCTGCACTGATTCCCTCGTTGCGCTGATTCCCCCGCTGCGCTGCTCGATGTGAGGACGCGCAGGCCGTCGTGCCCGTTCCCGCCGGATCGGGGCTGGGCTGGGC